>JAPKZA010000300.1 GCA_026394015.1 Acidobacteriota bacterium | reverse complement strand
TGGTGATGAAGCCACTGGCCGGCGGGTGGCGGTGCGGCGGCGGGCGCTGCCGCAGGATGTGGCGATGGTGGCGAAGGGGACGGAGAGCCGGCAAGAGCGACTGGTGGGGATGGTGGGGATGATCGCGCTGCCAAGCCTATGTATGAGGACGCGGTGTTGGTGACGACGGAACCGATTGAGGACGTGCTGAGCGTGGCGCAACTGTACCGGGATCGCGCGGACGCCGAGAACATTTTCGATGAGATGAAGAACCCGTGGGGGTGGAGCGGCTTTAAGACGCTGGATCTGGCGCGATGCCAATTGATGGCGCGGATCAGCAAGCATACGCAGGCGACGACGAGTCGGCTGATGTTGGTATACGGGTTGGGGCAGAAGACGCGACATAATCAGCAAACAACGCTGACGGTGACGAGTAACCATGGGCGGCCGAAGAAGATACAGGCGATTTTAACGGCGGTGGGCGGGTTTCTGAAGCGGTTCGGCCGGAGTGCGGAGCAGTTGAGCTGGAAGGAACGGTGGGCCCCTCTCCTGAAGATCATCTTGCGAGATTTCTACCCAAAACGGACCGGACAAGCGGCCGATCCGGCCCTGGCTTGAGGATCACTTGCCGCTTTTAGGTTCATTGGCACACCGATCGCGGTCGCCATTTCCCACGTGCTTTGGATTGGTTGCAGATGGCACAGCCTCTCTGGCCAAACATTGATAACGACGGAACGAGCCGACATTGTAAGGATCAATTCGACGATAAGGAGAGCAGGAGCGTGGTTATGAGCATGACCGTCGAAGTCGCGATCCCGGACGATCTGATCCCTCGACTTGAGCAGAAGGTTCGGAGCGCGGGCCTCGACCGCGAAAGCCAAGGTACTAGTGTAGTGCTTCGGTAATGGTAACCCGTATGGCAATTTTGGCGTCCCTACCATTGAGGTGCTCGATATTTATTTGTATTGCTCCGCCAGTCGAACTTTCCGCCGAACAACGAACGGCACTGGAGGCGTGGGCAAACGGTCGTAAGACTGAAGTGCGCATAGCGGAGCGGGCTCGCGTGATCTTACTCGCAGCAAACGGAAAGCAGAACCTGGAGATCGCCGAAACGCTCTCCATTTCCGTACAAAAGGCCGCCCGCTGGCGCTGGCGCTTTCTTGCAAAAGGCCTTCCCGGCTTGGAGAAGGATGCTCCACGCCCGGGACGTTTGCCATTGATCGCCCCCGACAAAGTCGCCGAAGTGGTCCGGCTGACCACCCTCGAAAAGCCCGTCCACGCCACGCACTGGAGCACTCGCAGCATGGCGAACGAGGTCGGGATCAGCGATACCAGCGTTCTCCGAATCTGGCGGGCCCACGGACTCAAGCCCCATCGGTCCGAGTCCTTCTAAGGTCAGCAATGATCCTCATTTCGCCGAAAAGCTCGAAGCGGTCGTGGGGCTTTACCTCAGCCCTCCCGAGCACGCAATCGTGTTGTGCGTCGACGAGAAGAGCCTAGAGCAAGCCCTGGACCGGACCCAACCCGGTCTACCCCTGAAACGGGGACGGGCCGAGACCATGACCCACGACTACAAAAGGCACGGGACGACGACGATGTTCGCTGCGATGGATGC
>JAPKZA010000110.1:1074-2508 GCA_026394015.1 Acidobacteriota bacterium | reverse complement strand
CCGGCACGGTTCTCGAACTTGATCGGCGCGTCGGCGAGGCAATCGACATCTATGTCAACAACCGGCTGGTCGCGCGCGGAGAAGTGGTCCTCGTGGAAGACAAGCTGGGCGTGACCATGACCGAAATCATCAAGGCCGACCGCTGAACGCGGTGACCGAGCACGGGGTGCGGGGCGTCCCAACGATCTGAAAGGACCGAGCCATGAGATTGTTGATTGTCGGAAGCCTCAAGGGGCAATTGATCACCGCTGCGAAGATCGCGGTGTCGCGCGGTGCCAGCTGCTGGTCGATGTCGCGCTCGACATCCGCGATCTGGTGATCCGGCTGGAAGCCGAACACATCCACGTTCCCATCGTCGCGTGCGGCATCACCACTGACGCCCGCGCGGCGGTTGCCGCCATCCACGCCGGCGCCAAGGAATATCTGCCGCTGCCGCCCGATCCGGACCTGATCGCGGCCGTGCTCGAAGCGGTTGCCAATGACAGCCAGACCTTCGTCTGGCGTGATCCGGCGATGGAGCGCGTGGTCAAACTTGCCGAACAGGTGGCTGCGCGGCCATCCCTGACAACCTGCTGGAAAGCGAGCTGTTCGGCCACGAGAAGGGCGCTTTCACCGGCGCTGTGGCGCGGCGCATCGGCAAGTTCGAGGAAGCCAGCGGCGGCACGTTGCTGCTCGACGAAATCTCCGAGATGGACGTGCGCCTCCAGGCCAAGCTGCTGCGCGCGCTTCAGGAGCGGATGATCGACCGTGTCGGCGGCGCGGCCCCGGTCAAGGTCGACATCCGCATCATCGCAACCTCGAATCGCAACCTCGCCGAGGAGGTGCGCAAGGGCACGTTCCGGGAGGATCTGCTCTACCGTCTCAATGTCGTGCATCTCAAGATGCCGCCTTTGCGCGAGCGCCCGCAGGATGTGCTGGTGCTGGCCGACCATTTCGCCCGAAAATATGCCGAACTGAACGGCCTGCCGATCCGGCCCCTCGATGCGGAAGCGCGTCGCGCGCTGTCGCTCAACCCCTGGCAGGGCAATGTGCGCGAACTGGAGAACACCATCCATCGCGCCACCTTGCTGGCCAATGGCATGGAGATCAGCATCGAGGCCCTGCAAACGCCCGATGGGGAAGCCTTTGGCGCCCGCACCATCGGCTCGGTCGCCGAGCGCGCGGCCCAGACTGCCGAAGCGATGACCCGCTCGCTGGTCGGGCGCACCGTTGCCGACGTGGAGCGCGACCTGATCCTCGACACGCTGGATCATTGCCTGGGCAACCGCACGCATGCGGCCAAGATCCTCGGCATCTCGATCCGCACCCTGCGCAACAAGCTCAACGAGTATTCGAGCGTCGGCATCGCCATTGCCGAGCCGGGGCAGATGCGGGCTGGCGCGATGTAAGGACTGGGCGCGATCCTGAAAGATCGCGCCATCGCGTCTGGCAAAG
>JAPKZA010000110.1:0-983 GCA_026394015.1 Acidobacteriota bacterium | reverse complement strand
CACAACGCCCAGGTTGATAGAATCGCTCGCGAGGTTGACACATGACAAAGGCAACGGGTGCCAGACCCTGGCTTGCCTTTTATCCAACAGGGGCACCTTCAGACATCACCGAAGCGCCGTTCCGCACGCTGGCGGAACTGGTCAGCGCCTCGGCCCGCCTTTACGGAGGGCGCACGGCCTACACCGTGGTGATGCCCAACGGCATGTATGGCGACCTCAGCTTCGCTGACGTCGACCGCATGGCTGACGCGTTCGCGGTGTATCTGCGCGAGGTCCTCGGCCTGAAGGCCGGAGATCGGGTGGCGCTTCAGGCACCCAATTCGCTGCCGGTGCCGGTTGTCGCCTTCGGTGTGTTCAAGGCCGGCTGCGTGCTGGTCAACGTCAACCCGCTCTACACGGCCGAGGAGATGGGCGCGCAGTTCCGCGATGCCACGCCACGCGCGCTGGTGATCGTCGACATGTTTGCCGACAAATTGACCGAGGCGATGAAGATCTGCGCCATTCCCAATGTCATCGTAACGCGGGTGCCCGAGTTCATGCCCGGCGCGGTGAAGGGCGTCATCGGCCTCGTGCAGCGCTACTGGGACCGCTCGCTGCCACCCATCGAGACCCCGCATATCCGCCTGCCCGATGCCCTGGCGGCTGGCGCCAAGGCGCGCGAGGATGGCAAGATCGCAGTCGAGAGCTACACGGCTGGCCTTGATGGCTCTGCACTGGCGGCGCTGCAGTACACCGCCGGCACCACCGGCATCAGCAAGGGCGCGATGCTGACGCACGGCAACATCGTGATGAACATGGCGCAGACCATGAGCTTCATCGACCAGCATGTGAAAAAGGGCGAGGAAGTGGTGCTGACCGCGATCCCGACCTATCACATCCTGGCCTTCACGCTGAACCTGCTTGGCTTCTACTGGCTCGGCAACCGCAACATCCTGATCCCCAACCCAAGGCCGCTGTCGAACCTGAAGCGGGCTTTCGAGAAT
>JAPKZA010000493.1:66915-71653 GCA_026394015.1 Acidobacteriota bacterium | reverse complement strand
CGGAGAATGCGGGGCCGGTGATGGAGCTGGTGCACGAGGCGGTGTTGTTTGAGATGCCGCAATATCGGGAGCCGCGATGGGCGAGTCTGTTGCCGCCGGAGGTGCGGGAGTACGAGAGCGCGGCGGTGCGGGCGCGGTTGGAGGCGGACCGGGCCCAGTGGGGACTGTTGCAGGTGGAGTATACGTATTTGGCGCAGTATGCGGGGGACGTGCTGGTGGAGCACGATGTGACGTTCGATTTGTATCAGCAGTTGGGGGCGCGGTGGAGCGCTTGGCGCTGGCGGCGGTTTGAGCGGGCGGCGGTGGGGCGGTTTCGGCGAGTGATGGCGATGGCGGAGAAGGACGCGGCGTTGTTGGGGGATGCGCGGGTGCGGGTGTTGCCGAACGGGGTGGACTTGCGGCGGTTTCGGGCGGTGCCGGAGAGGGCGGGGAAGCGGGTATTGTTTGTGGGTTCGTTTCGGCATTTTCCGAACGTGAGCGCGTTTCGATTTTTGTGGGAGGAGGTTTGGCCGCTTGTGAAGGGGGCGGAGCCGGAGGCGGAGTTGACGGTGATTGCGGGGCCGCGGCCGGAGCTTTATGCGGCGATTCCGGAGGGGTTGGAGTTCCACGGGTTTGTGGCCGATGTCGTGCCGTTTTATGAAGCCGCGAACTTGGTGTTGGCTCCGACGTTGGTTTCGGCGGGGACGAATTTGAAAGTGCTGGAGGCGATGGCGATGCGGCGGGCGGTGGTGGCGACGGGGTGTGGCTGCGATGGGTTGGGGCTGGAGCATGGAGAAAGTGTTTGGGTGGCGGAGGGGGCGGCGGGGTTGGGGGAGGGGATGGTGACGGTGCTGCGGGACGGGGCGAGGCGGGAGGCGATGGCGCGGCGGGCGGAGGCGATTGCTATAGAACACTTTGGATGGGAGGCGATTGGGCGCGAGCAGAAGAAAATTTGGGAGGAGTTGCTGTGATGGTGCGGCGGGGAAGGGCGGAGGAGGTGCCGGCGGAGTGGGCGGGGTATGAGCTTTGGGTGGTGGAGATGGAGGGGGCGGTGCGGGGTTGGGCGGCGGTACGAGGCCTGGGCGCGGGGGAGAGCGAACTGTTGCAGGTGGAGGTGGAGGTGGGGTATCGGCGGCGGGGGTTGGCGAGGCGTTTGTTAGAGGCGGCGCTGGAGGGGACGGTGTTTCTGGAGGTGCGGGAGGGGAATGCGGGGGCGATAGCGCTCTATAGCACTTTGGGGTTTGCGGTGGTGGGACGGCGGAAGGGCTATTATGCGGGGCCGGTGGAGGATGCCCTTGTGATGGAGAAAAAAAAGGTGTAGCTTGCGGTTACCTGTTTTTATCAAAAGGAGGAACCGAGTTCATGGAGTTACCGAACGAGGACGAATTGAAAGCGCAACTGATGGCGACGAGCGAGGAGTTTCGACTTCTGGCTCAGAAGCACGCGGAGTTGGACCGTCGTGTTACCGCCTTAGAGGGATTGGAGCATCTCTCGGAGAGTGACCAGATCGAAGAGGCTCGGCTGAAGAAGCTGAAGCTTTACGTGAAGGACCTGATGAATGAGAAGTTGCACGGGGTGTTGACGTCGTAGAGCGGAGCTAGCCTTTGGGCGGAGCGGGAAGCGCGCAGGTCTGATCGCCAAAGCGATGGCGGTTGCGAGCGACCCAGCGGTAGGCCGCTTCGCCGAGGGGATTGGAAAGGGGGGTGAGGAAGAGGAGAAGGGCGACGACGGCTGGCCGGGGGGCGGTTCCAGTTTCGTTTGCCCTGGGCGACCGATCGTTGCTTGCTTCTTCGCGAGTTGGCGGAGACTCTCCGCTCAGACTCCCGCGATTCGATCGGAGAGATACCAACAAGTGGCGGCACTGGCGGATGACAGCGCCATAAGTTGCACCACTGGGTTGGGCTCGTTCTGGTAACTTCGAATAGCACTGAGCAAGACGATCATGCTCGCTGCGGTTAACACGGCAAACACGATAAGCCATAGGGCGGCGGGCCCTGCGAACGGTGCAATACCGCCAGTTCCCGTGGGCCAGCCCAATAGGCTCTGTTGCCATCCTGGGCCCCATGTGAGATCTGAAGTCCGATATGCAGTTAGGAGAATCAAAGCTACGCGGGTCATCGCACTCCTTCTCGCGACCATCGAAGGTGAAAACGAGGCAAAAATACAACCAAATCCCAATATCATGCACACAAGCCATGCGCGATTATCGTCCGTAGTGATAAGACCCGGGAGCCACAATAGAATGCACCCGCTAGCGATAAGAACTGGACGTGCCACGACCTTGTTATCGCTGCATTATCGCTGCAGCAGCGATTTCTCGGGCTCCGTTTTGGATTCTTTCTGACGGTTTAGGGAGCCGCGATCTGGTTGAACCAGCTAACCCGGAGGATCGGCGATTGATAGCTTGCGGCAAATCCGTTTGGCCAGGAGGTTGGCAATCTCGACGTGCCGGGGGACTGCTTCTGCGTGACCCGTTTGCGGATTCTCCCAAAAGGAATGCTCCTTGCCTTCCCGACGAATGACGCACCCGCAGCGCCGGAGATGCCGGATCAATGCTTCCCGTTTCATCCAACGACGACGAGCTCTTGTTTCGCCTCAGGAGGTACGGACCGGAACGATTCTTCACGCCGATGCTCAAGGATCATGGCGATGGCTTCCCGGAGGTTTGCCAGGCATTCCTCGCGGGTTGCGCCCTGACCATTTGCGCCAGGAACTTCAGCGCAATAGGCGATGTGCCATGGGCCGTCTTGTTCCATAATTGCCGTGAATTCGTTGCGCATACGCATATCTTACCGCTGCAGGCTTCCAACGGGGGCCGTCGGCATTGCAGGGCGGCAGGATTAGCCGGGAGGCGGAGCGGGAAGCGCGCAGGTCTGATCGCCAAAGCGATGGCGGTTGCGAGCGACCCAGCGGTAGGCCGCTTCGCCGAGGGGATTGGAAAGGGGGGTGAGGAAGAGGAGAAGGGCGACGACGGCCGGCCGGGGGGCAAGGACGACGGCGGCGAGTGCGGCGTACCAGAAGGCCGGGAACCAGACGACCATGGCTCGCCAGGCGCTGTAACCTTGACGGATGGTGGAGCCGGAGACGGAGTACATCGCGTCTTTGAGGACTTCGCGGGAGAGGCCCCAGCGGTCGCCGATGTTGGTTTGCTGGGGGACCCAGTGGAGGATGCCGTCCCAGTCGAAGCGTTGCATCCAGCCTTTGGTTTGGGCGCAGAAGCCGCATTCGCCGTCCCAGATGACGGTGACGGGGTTGGCGGGCCATTCGACGAAGGCGAGGAGGGCGATTTGCGAGGCGAAGAAGAAGAGGTTAAACGTGTCGCCGGTGAAGAGGAGGAGGCCGCACTGGAAGAGGGCGGAGACCCAGATGGCGGGCCAAGCGAAGCGGCGGAGGAGCATGAGGGGGACGAGGGCTAGTTCGAGGGCGATGGTGGACCAGCAGACGATTTGGGGGAGGCCGGGGAGATGGGGGAGGGCCCAGAGGTAGAGGGGGTTGGCGAGGCGGGCCCCGGCCCAGTTGTGGAAGAACTGGCCGGAGTGCCAGTCGGGGTCGAGGGCTTTGTTGAGGCCGGCGCCGAAGTAGAGCAGGGCGAACTGCCAGCGGATGAGGCGGAGGTCGCCGCAGGCGGCGAGGACGAGGAGGAGGCCGGTGAAGGTTTTGTTGTTGCCGTAGTAGGCGCGGGAGCTGAGGACGGCGAGGAGGAGGGCGGAGCCTGTGACGAAGGCGGCGAGGCGGATGCGGCGCGTGAAGAGAATGGCTACGGAGCCGAGGACTAACGCGGTTCGGAGGGTGAAGCGGAAGAGTTCGGGAGGGAGTTCATCGAGGCCTGGGAGGAAGGGGAGGAAGGGGGTTTGGATTTGGCGGGGGTGCCAGGTGAAGAGGATGGTGAGGGCGAGGAGGCGGCACAGGAGGACGGTCTGCGGCGGCAGTTCAAGGCCGGCGAGGCGGGAGGGGTGGGTTAGGGGTTGGGGTATTGCCATGTGAGTTGGCGGCCGCCGTTAATGCTATATAGCACCGTGACGCGGCTGCGCCCGGCGGGTTCGAATTTCTTTTCGGCCCGTTCGATGAGGTCGAACAGGTGATGGGCGCTGCGGTTGTCGTAGCCTTCGGCGGGGCGGCGGTAGCGTTTTTGGATTTGGAATTCGGTGAGGCCTTCGTCGCCGATGTAGACGCCGATGACGTACTTGGTTTGTTGGTCGAAAGGGGCCCAGCAGAAGTAGCGGAGCGGGGTGAAGCGGGCGTAGACGATGGCGCCGCATTGGGCGGCGAGGAGGGCGCAACCGAACGCGAAAGCAGCCTTACCAGCCAAAGCGTTCCTCCTGCCAGGGGTCGCCGTGCCTGTGATAGCCGTTGCGTTCCCAGAAGCCGGCGCGGTCGGCGGCGAGAAATTCGAGGGCGCGGAGCCACTTGGCGGATTTCCAGGCGTAGAGTTGGGGGACGATGAGGCGGGCGGGGGCTCCGTGTTCGAGGGTGAGGGGGAGGCCGTCGTGGGGGAGGGGGAGGAGGGCGTCTTCGGAGTGGAACTCGGCGAGGGGGAGGTTGGTGGTCCAGGAGCCATCGAAGCCGTGGGCGAGGACGTGGGTGCACTCGGGTTTGACGCCGCCGGCAAGTTCGACGAGGTGGCGGGTCGATACGCCTTCCCAGAGGTTATCGAGACGGGACCAGCGGGTGACGCAGTGGAAATCGGCGTGGACTTTAGTGCGGGGGAGGGCGGCGAACTGGTCGGGGGAGAGGGTTAGTTCGTCGTTGACGAGGCCGT
>JAPKZA010000493.1:63459-66884 GCA_026394015.1 Acidobacteriota bacterium | reverse complement strand
GCCGTGGAGGGAGAGGGTCCAGGCGGCGGGATCGAGGGTGGGGGGGCCGAAGGCATCGAGGACGGGCCATTTGACGGTTTGGGACTGGCCGGGGGGGATGCGGTTGGGGCGTCGGGTATCGGGGGAGATGATGACGTCGTTGAGCACTGTACCTATGATGCCGAAAAATGGGGAGAGGATTGCGACGGAGTGGACACTTCGATGATACATGCGGCAAGTGGTGGCGATTTTATGGGTGGGTGTGGCGCGGGCCGGGGGGATCGGCGGGCGGGCGGAGTACGTGGGGGGAACGATTGGGACGTTTCAGGATAAGACGGACGGGCGGATCCTGACGTCGGACGCGGTGGCGTTTGTGTTTTCGGCGAAGGGGCAGACGGTGAAGGTACCGTTTGAGCGGATTAACCAGATTGAATATGGGCAGAAGGTAGAGCGCCGATATTTATCGGCGGTGCTGATTTCGCCGTTGTTTTTGCTGGCGAAGAGCCGGAAACACTTTTTGACTTTGGGGTATGAGGACGCCGAGGGAAAGCAGCAGGCGATGATTTTTCAGGTATCGAAAGGGGACGTGCGGTCGGTGTTGGTGGGGCTGGAAGCGCGGACGGGGCGGAAGGTTACCTATCAAGACGAAGAGGCGCGGAAGGCGGGGAAAGGATGAGATACGCGGTGTTCTTTTGGGCGATGACGCTGGGGGCGGAGGGGCTGGAGAAGGTGAAGCGGATCCACGTGGAGAAACTGAGCGGGGGGGAGACGGCGGGGCATATGCGGGACATGATGATCACAGCGATTCAGGCGTCGAAGCTGTTTGCGTTGACGGAGAATCCGGAGCGGGCGGACGCGATTTTGCGGGGTTCGGCCGAAGATTTGATTTTCACGGATACGTTTCAGACGAATGAGGGGATTACGGCGCGGACGAACATTGGGTCCGGGAGCACGAGCAACCGGGGGAGCGCGCTGGGGCGGGGGATCGGGGCGCAGGTGGGGGACCATGAGGGGCAGCGGATTCAGGAGCGGAAGCACGAGGCGACTGCGTCGGTGCGGTTGGTGAGCACGGACGGCGACGTGATTTGGTCGACGACGCAGGAGAGTTTGGGGGGGAAGTTTAAGGGGGCGGCGGCGGACGTGGCGGAGAAGGTGGCGAAGCGGCTGAGCGAAGATTTCGGGAAGGCTAAAGATGCACCCGGACCCGTTTCCGCTGCGAAGTAGCGCCCGAGAGGAGTTCGACGGCGGAGGCGGGGACTTTGTAGTGAGCGGCGAGGAAGGCGATGAGGGCGGCGTTGGCTTTGCCGTCTTCGGGGACGGCTTTGAGCTTGATTTTGAGGGTGCCGTCGGCCATTTCTCCGGCGAACTCGGTGCGGGGGCTGCGGGGAATTACTTTGAGTTTAAGGTCCATGACCAGACCTCGCCGACGCGGAGAGTGACCGGGGAGTTGGAGGCGGAGGAGAAGAACGACTCGGCGGGGAGCATGTCGGATTTAAGGAAGAAGGCTTTCGTGAAAGCGGGGATTTCGCAGGTTCCGAGTTGCGTGGCTCGCTCCGCGGCGAGGCACTGGAGGGAGAGTTCGGCGACTTCGTGTTTGGTGGTTCCGGGGGGAAGTTCGATGGTCGTGCGGACCCAGCCGTCGCGGTCGATGGCGGCGCCGGGGACGCCGAAGTGGGAGGTGAACCAGCGGGATTGGCCTTTCAGGCGGACCATGGCGGCGACGCGGGAGTTTTGGTTTTTGACGCCGAATTCGAGGAAGAGATAGTTGCGAGGGTCGGAGATGTCTTCGCCGCGCTCGACGCCGTAAGGGCGGAGTTTGTTTTCGCGGAGGAGTTCCTTGATCATGGCTTGCCACGAGAAGGGGAAGCGGTCCATGACGGATTCGCGGGAGGCGCTGGCGAGATCGACGAGGGTGGCGGCGGGTTGGTAGCGAACGGCGGAGGGGCCTTCGCCGGCGACCATGTTGTTGTCGGTGACAGGCATGAGGAGGGGGTGGTCGTTTTCGTAGGGACCGGTGAAGAGGATTTCTTTGTGGCCGCGGGCTTGGATGATGGCTTTTTCGCGGGTGCCATCGGGGCGGAGGAAGACGCGGTAGACGAACTCGATGTCGGTGGTTCGGCCCCAGCGGGCCATGAGGAAGCGGGTGGAGGTGCCGCCGTCTTCGTTCGAGAAAATGACGGAGTATTCGAGGACTTTTTGGCCGTTTTCGGTGCGCTGTTCGGCGTAGGTGAGGAGGGGGATATCGGTGAATTTGCCGATCGCGTTTTTGCGTTCGTAGAGGACGGGGGCGTGGAGATGAACGGGGTCAGTGGTAGTGGCGAGGGTAATGGTGGCGTTAGGGAGAGTCAGTTCGTGGCGGCCGGCGGGGAGGCGGCCGAGGAAGACGGATTGGCGGGGGGCGACGAGGGGGAGTTGGAGTTTGGGTTGACCGTCGAGGAGGAGGTCGGCGATGCGGGGCTGGGTGTGCCAGTCGGAGACGGGGGCGGCGATTTCGGCGAGGGGGGAGGGGGGGGGGGGGGGGGGGGGGGGGGTGGCGGGGAGGCGGGCCACTAGCTTGATGAGTTCGGGGGTGTGGACGGGTTTGGCGAGGACGGCGTCGACGTCGGGGGCGGTAGAGAGGTCGGCGGTCCAGCCGGAGAGGACGACGATGCGGGGGGAAGGGGAGAGTTTGCGGAGGTCAGCGATGAGGGCGAGGCCGTCAGCGGAGCGGGGGAGGCGGAGGTCCATGACGACGAGGGTGGGTTGGTGGAGACGGGCGAGGTGGAGGGCTTCGGCGCAGGTGGGGGCCCCGAAGACTTCGTGGCCGGCCTGGGAGAGGATGAGCGAACGGATTTCGAGCTGATCCGGATCGTCTTCGACGAGGAGGAGAGTGGGCATGATGTTATTCGAATTCGATTTGAGCGATGACGAGTTGGGGGAGGCGTTGGTTCCAGGCGGGGGGGAGTTGGTCGAAGGGGAGGCGGAAGGATTTGGTTTCGCCGGGGGGGAGGCCGCCTTTGTTGGGGCGGACGATGGCGACGCGCTCGCGGGAAAGGGGCTGGCCGTAGGGGTCGGAGAAGATGCAGGTGAGCTCGATGAGCTTGACCCGGCGATCGCCTTTATTCGAGATTTTGCCGGTGATTTCGACGATGCGATGGGAGACGAAGCTGTCGGTGGCTTTCATGTCGACTTCGGCGAGGTCGAGGTTGCGGACGTACTGTTTGGCTTCGGCGGAGATGGGGGCGGGGCCGGCGTCAGACTTGGGGCGGGAGGCTAGCCAGTAGGCGCCTCCGGCGAAGAGGAGCAGGATGACGGAGACGATTTTGATCATTCGGCACCGCTGATGGTCATGCCCCCGATGGCGAGCGTGGGGGCGGAGGTGGAGCCGCGGAATTCGAGGTCGTTGCCGATGTGGAGAATGTTCTCGAGCATCTGGCTTAGGTTACCAGCAATGGTGATTTCGGCAA
>JAPKZA010000493.1:0-63412 GCA_026394015.1 Acidobacteriota bacterium | reverse complement strand
AGGCCGGAGGCGCCGCGGGAGTAATCGCCGGTGACGGTGTTGACGCCTTGGCCGATGAGTTCGGTGACGTAGAGGCCGGTGCCGACCGAGCGGATGATCTCTTCGGGGGTCATGGAGCCGGCTTCGAGGTAGAGGTTGCCATGGCCGGTGCCAGGGCTGCCGGTGAGGCCGCGGGAGGCGTTTCCGGTGGTCGAGAGGCCGAGCTTGCGGGCGGTGTACGTATGCAGGAGATAGGTTTTGAGAACGCCGTTTTCGATAACGAGATGGCGGCGGCCGGGGACCCCTTCGTCGTCGAAGGGGGAGGAGCCGAACAGGCCGGGGATGTTGGGATCGTCGACGAGGGTGACGGAGGGATGGGCGACGAGTTGGTTGATTTTATCGAGGAGAAAGGAGCTTTTGCGGTAGATGGCGTCGCCGGTGACGGCGGAGAAGATGTGGCCGACGAGAGAGCGGGCGACGCGGGGTTCAAAGACGATGGTGGCTTGTTGGGTGGGGACTTTGCGGGCGCCGAGGCGACGGAGGACGCGTTCGGCGGCGAGGCGTCCGACGAGTTCGGGGGATTCGAGTGTGGAGTGGTCGCGACCGATCGTGTACCAGTAATCGCGCTCCATGCGGTCGCCGGATTTGGCGACGGGGACGGCGGAGAGGGAGCAGCTGGACGAGCGGTAGCTGCCGAGGAAGCCGCGGGAGTTGGCGAAGACGCGGGTGCCGGAGTGGGAGTCGAAGGACGCGCCGTCGGAGTTGGTGATGCGGGGGTCGAGGGCGAGGGCGGCGGCTTCGGCACGTTTGGCGATGTCGATTTTTTCGGCGGCGGAGAGGGTGTCGGGAGAGTATAGCCCGAGGTCGATATCGAGTTGGCCGAGTTCGGAGGCGGCGGGGAGGCCGGCGTAGGGGTCGGCTTCGGTGATGCGGGCGATATCGATGGCGCTGGCGACCATCTGCTCAATGCCTTCGGGGGTGAGATCGGAGGTGTAGGAAGAGCCTTGCTTTTGGCCGAGGAGGACGCGGATACCGGCGCCGCAGGAGTCGGCTTCTTTGATCTTTTCTACTTCGCCGAGGCGGACGGAGACGGAGAATTCGCTGCCGTCGGAGAGGGTGCATTCGGCGTCGGTGGCGCCGCTGAAGAGCGCTTGTTGGACGGCGTTGGCGGCGATGATACGGAGTTCGGTTTCGGTCATTAGCGGGCGGTGCCTCCGACGGTCATTTTGTCGATGCGGACGGTGGGGATGCCGACGCCGACGGGGACGCTTTGGCCTTCTTTGCCGCAGATGCCGATGCCTTGGTCGAGCTTGAGATCGTTACCGACCATGGAGATGTATTGGAGGGCTTCGGGGCCGTTGCCGATGAGGGTGGCGCCGCGGACGGGGCGGGTGAGTTTGCCGTTTTCGATGAGGTAGCTTTCTGAAGCCGAGAAGACGAAATTGCCGGAGGTGATGTCGACCTGGCCGCCGCCGAAGTTGGCGCAGTAGATGCCTTTAGGGACGCTGCGGATGATCTCTTCGGGGTCGGAGGAGCCGGCGAGCATAAAGGTGTTGGTCATGCGGGGCATGGGAATGTGTTGGTAGTTTTCGCGCCGGCCGGAGCCGGTGGATTGGGAGCCGGTGAGGCGAGCCGAGAGATGGTCAGTGAGGTAGCCGCGGAGGATGCCGTTTTCGATGAGGATGTTTTGGCGGGTGGGGTTGGCTTCGTCGTCGACGTTGAGGGAGCCGCGGCGGCTGTCGATGGTGCCATCGTCGATGACGGTGCAGAGTTCGGAGGCGACTTTTTGGCCGATGCGACCGGAGAATGCCGAGGTGCCTTTGCGGGTGAAGTCGGCTTCGAGGCCGTGGCCGACGGCTTCATGGAGAAGCACGCCGGGCCAGCCGGGGCCGAGGACGACGACGGATTCGCCGGCGGGGGCTTCGACGGCGCTGAGCTGGACGATGGCTTGGCGGACGGCTTCGAGGGCGTAGGCTTCGGGGGAGTTGGCGCCGGTGAAGAAATCGAGGCCGACGCGGCCACCGCCGCCGGAGTAGCCTTGCTGCGGGGTGCCTTCGCCCTCGCGGGCGAGGATGCTGACGTTGAGGCGGGCCATGGGCTGGCGGTCGAAGCTGAGCTTGCCGTCAGAGGTGGCGACGAGGACGTGGCGGAGGGAGTCGGCGTAGGAGGCTTGGACTTGGATGACGCGGGGTTCTTTGGCGCGGGCGGCGGCGTCGGCGCGTTTGACGAAGAGGACGCGTTCTTCGAGGGGTTGGTCGATGGGGGCGTTGAGAACGGGGTAGAGATCGTGTTGGAGGGAGGGGGTGAGGCCGACGGTGTCGACTTTGGAGGGGGAGTCGGCGATGCAGGCGGCGGTGGCGGCGGCTTTGAGGATCTTAGCGGGGCTGAGATCGTCGGAGTAGGCGTAGCCGGTGCGTTCCCCGCTGATGACGCGGACGCCAACGCCGAGGGAGACGCCTTGGGTGGCGGACTTGACGATGGATTCGTCGATGGAGATGGAGGAGGTGGCGAGGTACTCGAAGTAGAGGTCGGCGTAGTCGGCGCCGCGGGAGAGCGCCTCGCCGAGGTAGCGATCGAGGTCGCGTTCTGAGATACCGAATTTTTGCCCGAAGAACGAGCTGGAAAGGCCCATGTCTCTAGGGTAACGTCATATGACGATGCCGCGTTAGGACTCCATGGCGTTGACGCGGGTGGCGATGAGGAGTTGGAGGTCTGCCATGTTGAGGTTGACGCGTTCTTTCTGGCGGGGGGCGAGTTGTTCGTGGAACTCTTCGAGGGCGTTGGGCGAGGGTGGATCGGTGAGGGGTCGATTGGCGACGGCGAAGCCGAGGAGGTCAGCGCCGCGGGAGGCGTAATGGGTGAGGCCGAGGAGGGTGAAGGGGGCTTGGGTGAGGGGGGCGTGGTGGAGGCGCATGATCTCTCCCATGAAGGCGGGGAGGTTCCAAACGCCGGCGAGGAAGCCGCCGGCTTCGCAGTGGTCGACGCCGTAGTAGGTGCGTTCGAGTTCGATGACGGGGATGCCGGTGGAGGCGGCTTCATCGAGGAGAGTGAGGTAGCGGGCAGGAGACATGGCGATGAGGCCGAGGGCGCCGAGATCGTGGAGAATGCCAGCGGTGTAGGCTTCGGCACCGTCGGCTTGGGTCCAGTTGGCGAGTTCGTCGGCGAGGACGGCGACGGCGAGGCTGTGGCGCCAGGCGCGCTGGAGTGCGGGGATTTGGAGGGCGTTGCCGAGGTAGTTTTTGATGGCGACGGTGCAGGCGAGGGCTTTGGTGCGTTCGAGGCCGAGGAAGGCGATGGCTTGCAGGACGCTGCGGACTTCCGAGCGGAGGCCGAACATAGAGGAGTTGGCGATGCGGAGGACTTCGGCGGTGAGAACACCATCCGAGGAGATGAGCGTGCCGACGGCTTTGAGATCGAGATCGGGGCGGCCCATCATGGCGAGCAGTCGGGTGGAGACGGTGGGCAGAGCGGGTAGGTTCTGCAGCATCTGCGGGACGTCGGTGATGAGCGTGTTGCTGCCCGAAAGCCGCTGGTCAATTTCAATTGGTGGCATCTGATGGGCTTATCGGCCCATGGAGGCTGGGCTTTACGATATTTTGAGGGAGACGGGGGCGGAGGCTAGTAGGCCGCGCCAGAGATCTGGGTAGACGCCGGATTGTTTGGTTTCGTTGTCGACCCAGCGGTTTTGCTTGTGGTCGAGGGCGGCGGAGATTTGGTACGAGCCTTTGGGCTCGTCGGCCCAGTCGAAGACGAACTGGCCCCAGCGGAGGACGTGGTCCGCGAGAGTGGCTTCAAGGAGGAGGATGGTCGAGCCGGGGGCGAGGGTTTGGAAGATGGAGCGGTGAGGGGTGGGGTCGAACTTGGCGTTGGCGCGGCGGTCGGTGGGTTTGAGAGGGCCCTTAGGGCCTTTGATTTGGAGGGTGACGGGTTGGAGGCGGGAGTCGTGAAAATATTTTTGTGGGGTGGAAGAGTTGTTGCGGAGGGAGGCGCGAAGAGTTTGTTGATCGAGTTGGAGGAGGAGGGAGAAGACGGGTTTGGGCGGTTCGGCGGCTAGTAGGGTCGGCATGAGGAGGAGGCTCCGTCGGGTCATAGGTTGTTGAACTCCCGGAGGCGGGGGGTGTGTGGTTTGCGGCTGTACTGGCGATAGCGGAAGCCGTTGGCGGTTTCAAAACAGCCGAGGTAGACCTTGCTGGGAGAAGAGACGTGGGGGAAGAAGCGGGGTTCGTTTTCGGCGATGAGGGCGGGGGCGCGGTGGTCGCAGAGGTAGTAGAGTTTGCGATCGGCGGTCGAGCAGAGGAGATGGAAACGGCCGTTGCGGTCGGCGTCCATCGCGAGTTCGACGGCGCGATGGCGGAAGGGGAGGAGGAGGCGGAGGGATTGGGGGGCTTCGTAGCGGCGGGGGTCGTAGGCGAAGAGTTCGACGGTTCTATCCTCACCGTTGGGGGAGGCGAAGAGAGCGGTGTAGCGGCCGTATTCGGGTTGGTAGGAGGCGGCGTAGAGCGGGAGGCGGGTGGGGTGGACGAGGGTCTTCGCGAGGATTTGGCCGCGGAGGTTGACGGTCCAGTGGGTGAGGCCGCCGTTTGAGCCGAGGATGTGGATTTGGTCTTCGAAGGCGCGGACGATGAGTTGGTTGGGTTGGCGGGTAGGGATGGGCCAGGCGGCGACGGGAACGAGGCTTCCGGCGACCATTTCGCAGCATTCGACGACTTGGCGGGCGGACCACCGTTGGGGGAGGCGAAGAGAGCGGTGTGGCGGCCGTATTCGGGTTGGTAGGAGGCGGCGTAGAGCGGGAGGCGGGTGGGGTGGCCGGCTTTCAGGAAAGCGGCGCGGATTTCCTTCCCATTTTGCCAGACGATCCAGCGGGCACCGGAGGGTTCGAAGCTTTCGGCTTGGTAGAAGCCGGCGGTGGGGAGGAAGAGCGAATCTGGCGAGGAGATGGGGGGGAGGTTTTCGTTGAACCAGCAGGCTAGGGGGACGCCGGGGTTGTGTTGGCGGAGCCAGGCTTGTCCTTTGGCGATGGGGAGGATATCGAGGCGATCGAGGATGGGGTTATCGCGTACGGTGAGGAGGTGGGTGAGCGCGACGGCGGTGACCTCGAGGGGAGTCGACGGAGCAAGGACCGGGGCGGGGAGGCCGCGCCATTGGAGGGAGGCGGTGAGGGTGAGATGGCCGGCGGGGAGGGGCCAGCTTTGGCGGGCGAGGTCGATGGTCCAATTGAGGGCGCTGCGGGGGGCGAGGGAGATGAAGTCTTGATGGGCGTCGATACGGGCGGTGGAGATGAGCGACTGGGCGGAGAGGGAATCGAGGCGGCGGAGGGGGCGACCGTCGGCGGTGGCGACGAGGATGGAGCAGGCACCGCCGTCGGCTTCGGGGTCGGGAACGGCGATGGGTTCGGTGCCTTCGTTGCGGAGTTGAAGATGGAAGACGGGGGTGTCGAAGGTCGTACACTGTGCGGCGTCGAGAGTAAGGGAGAGGGCGAGGGACATGGCTTAGGATGACTTCGCGGGCAGGGCGGTGATGTTCCAGCCGCGTACTTTGAGATTGCATTTGCCGCAGAGGTGGGGTTCGTAGACGCCTTGGGCCTGGAAGGGGAAGGCGACCGAGGAGGTCGAGTAAGACATGAAGCAGTTGTTGTCGGATTGATCGTGATCTTTCGGATGCTTGTCGTTGGTGTTGGAAGCGTGGAGAAGGTAGAGGCTGTGGCCCATTTCGTGGCCGACGACGTAGTAGATTTTGTCGGGGTCCTTCTGGTCGATGAGGACAGTGGTATCGGGCTGGCCGACGGAGGTGGTCCAGGTGATGTAGCTGGCGTCGGAGACGCTGCCATCCGCCTTGTTGACGACGATGGGGGGATGGGAGAGAAAGTTGAGGGAGATGTATCCGGTGGGGGTGGCCGGGCGAATGAGGTCACCAATTTTTTCGGTGATGGAATCGTAGATGAGATCCCAAAAGTTGTCACCGACGAGGAGCTTGATGCGGGCTCGGTAGGTTGAGGCTTTCTCTCCTCCGGTTTGGGCGGGGAGGGGCATACCGTAGACGCAATCATCGCGAAAAGGGATGTTGGCGCGCGTTTTGTGGGCGGTGTTGGCGGTGACGATGTCGCGGAACTGATCCTGCGTCATGACGGCGGTCATCTTCACGCTGTCGATTCCCCCGACATCGAGATCCATGAAGGCGGCGAGGTATTCCGCGCGAATCAGATCCCATTGGTAGTCGACGGTGCGGGCGGGCCATTCGATGCTTTTGGCCACATGGTTTTGACGCCAGACGGTGAAGGTGCCGGTTTCCTGGTGGAAGCGGGAGGCTTCGTCGGTAAAGCCGTGGAATTTCTCGAGGTCGGCTTTGTTGGGTTCGCCGGTGAAGTCCATTTCGGCTTTGAGCTTGTAGTCGTCGCCGGCCATGAGGGAGGGGCGGAAGAGGATGCCGGAGCGACCGACGCGTTTGGGGTATTTGGCTTTGTCGGTGCAGGCTTTGACGAAGACGGTTTTGTTTCCGTTATCGTTCTCGACTTTGAAGGGCTCGTAGGCGGTGCCGGAGAAGAAGGTGGTTTTGAAGTCGGTGCCGGGGTCTCGGAGGCCGCCGGCGGAGGTGGGGCAGTTGTCGCCTTTTCCGGTGCGGCCGCCATTGAGCTTGAGGCTGAGTTCGACGTAGGCTTTGGTCTTGCTCGGCGAGGCGGCGACGTCGGCGGGGAGGTTGTCGAGGGTGCAGTTGGCGTCGGAGTATTTCCAGTTGACGCGGACGGGGCCGATGGCTTCGGGGGCGGCGGTTTTGGCGTCAGTTTTCGATTTGAGGAAAATTTCGACTTCCAGCGGGAGCAGGGGACGGTTGAGACGGGCGGCGTCGGTGGTGGCGCGGTTGACGTTGCCGAACTCGGTCTTAGTGCCGGTGGTGCGTTCGTAGGTGAGGGCTTCGAGCCAGATTTTGGATTCGGCGGTGGGGTCCGTGATGGCGGCGGGTTCGATGCCTTTGCGGGGGTTGTCGCCGGTTTTGAGGGCGGCGAGGAGGGTGGCGTCGATCGTATCGGTATATTTTTTGATGAACTTTTGGTGCATCAATTTGTGAGCGGCTTTGTACCGAATAATTGCCTTTTTGAGGTAATTATCGGTGTCGTGGAATACCGGACCGCCGTAGTAGCCGAGCTCGTTGAGTTTGAATGCGACCCAGTTGTTCTGGTCGGATTCGGCGGGTTCTTTTTCGTCGTGCGTCCAGGGGCCTTTGCGGAGTTCGAGGGAGTGATAGAGCACCTTGAACTCGGCCTTGTCGGAGAGGCCGCCGCATTTGAGGGTGACGGTGTAAGGGGACCAGAGCGGATGGATGAACAGATCTTTGAGCGGGCCGACCGAGGGCTTGCCGTCCCATTTGAACGTATGGTCGCCGGTCTTCTTTTCGGCGTCGGTGAGATCCTTCGTGAAGACGAGGCCTTTGGCGTCGGGGTGGCCGGAGGAGATTTCCAAGGTGACGACTTTGGCGTCAAGATTTTTGAGGGTGTAGGCGATGTCGAGGGTTTCGGCGGAGGGGGCGAAGTGGTCGTCGCAGGTGACGATATCGAGGGCTTCATCGGAGACCGGGACGGGGCCGGGCTTGACGGGGATGGGGGCGTGTTTGAAACACTTGGTCCAGTAGAGTTCGCACTCGGTGGGTTTGCACTGGGTGGGGCTGGGGTGGCACTCGAGGAGCGGTTCCTGGCCGGGGTCGAAGAAGAGAATTTCGACGCGGCGGTTGGTGGCGCTGCGGTAGTTGTCGACGCCGATGCCGTCGACGGGCCAGTTTTCGCCGCAGCCGACGGTTTTGCGGCCTGGGTCCACCCATTTCAGGGCGGCACGGTAGGCGGCGAGGCCTTCGACGTCGGTGGAAAGGAAGTTGGCGATGGCCTGGTTGTAGAGATCGAAGAAGGCTTCCCAGGTGGCTTTGTCGCAGGTGCCGGTGATGGGGAGGGAGCGGGAGAACTCGGCGTTGTAGGCGGTTTTGAAGTTCTTGAGGGCGGTGGAGGTGCCGTTGCCGTGGACATTGTCGATGGGGCCGGGGTCGCAGGGATAGGCCTTCGATTGGAAGGCCCATTTCAGGATCTGCTGGTAGTCTTCGACCTTGCTCTTGGCGAGGCAGATATTGGTGAACGCGGCTTTGTCGCCGGTCCAGCAGGCGAGCACGCATTCGGCGCGTTGCTGGGAGAGCTTGACGTTGTAGTCAGCGGCACCGGAGGTATCGGTGTGGCCGGCGACCATGGTTTTGCGTGAGGGGTTCTTGCGGGCGTGGGCGAGGCCGGTGGCGAGGACGGTGAGGGCGGTGATGCGGTCGGCGGCACCTTCGGCGACGTCGTAGTCGGGGAGCATGACGGCGCTATCGAAGTGGAAGTGGAAGTCTTCCATTTCGAGGATGAAGCCCTTGAAACGCGTGATGACGATTTTATGGACTTCGGTGGTTTGCCGTTCGAAGGCGAGGGGGAAGTCGCGCCGGGTGATTCTAATCTCAGCCATGGGTTATCTCGTCTTTCCGGGGGCGGTCCAGCCGTTTTTGTGGAGGTCCGGCAGTTTCAGCTTGCACTTACCGGGGGGGATTTGCTCGGCGCGGAGGGCGGCGGCGGTGGTGGAGCCTTTGGCGACGCCTCCATCGGTCTTCGTGAATTCGTAGGTTTCGCCGAGAAGGGGTTTGCCGTCCTCGTCGACGATTTGGATTTCGATCCAGGTGAGGTCGGGTTCTTTGGCGGGGGGTGTGGCGCCAGAGCCGGTTGCTCCGCCGCTGCCGGTTCCGGTACCGTCTTTGGCGTTGGCGCCGGAAGAGCCCCCTTTGTTTTGGGAAGGAGGGGGGGCGACGGGCTTGGCGGCTTCGCCTCCACCGGAGTGGCCGAGCAGGGGAGTGGGGTCGAGGCTGATCTGGGTCCAGCGGCGGGCGGCGACTCGTTTGGAGACCTCTTCGAGCACCTTCTTTTCGGAATAGCGAAGGGCGGCGTCGCCGATTTCGGTGGCCAACATGCGGCGGAGGGCCTGGATGGCGGAGTCGTCGAGGCGCTGTTGCCTGAGGTCGACAGTCGCGGATTTCAAGGCCGTGTTACTCACGACGATGGTATTGCCGTTAATGCGAATGCGAACGTTCATGGAAGGGGCCGAAAGAGGGGTTCTAGTATTATGCCTCCCCTGATAGTTTACGCGCGAAACGTGCAATTTTTCCCTCAGTTGCGCGATCCTTGTAATCGTATGACGATTGCTCATCGCGTGGCGGTGGCCGCGTTGGTAATGTGTTCGGCGACAAGATTATGGGCCGATTCGATTGCGTGGGAGCCCTTGCTTCGCCAGTCCGCCTTGTTTGTCGGGATCCAGCACGGGTTTCGGTTGTCGACCGAGGCGGGCACGCGGCGAGGACTGCGGGGGCCTTTTCTCAGGAACTACGCGAACAGTGTGGGAAGCCTGTCGGGTTGGGCGGACGGGGATATTGCCCTCGTCAACTACGTCGGCCATCCGATGCAGGGGGCGGTGAGCGGTTTCATTTTTGCGCAAAACGACCCGCGCTATCGACGGGTGGAGTTTGGGTCTTCGCGGGCTTACTGGAAGGGCCGATTGCGGGCGACCGCTTACTCGTTCGCTTACAGTACGCAGTTCGAGATTGGACCGTTCAGCGAGGCATCGATTGGAGCGATTCAATCGCGGTGGCCGCAGCAGGGAATGGTGGACCATGTGGTGACGCCGACGATCGGGATGGGCTGGCAGGTGGCCGAGGACGCGGTGGACCGGTTTTTGATTCGGAAGCTGGAAGACCGGTTTGCGAACAACTGGGTGCGGATGATGGCGCGGAGTTGGCTGAACCCATCGCGAAGTATGGCGAATCTGATGCGGGGTACGGTGCCTTGGCATCGGGATTCGCGGCCGGGGATTCGGAGTTATCGGCGCGGGTTGGCGACGGGGAGTGAGGAGTTGGAGGCGGATCGGGAGACGACTCCGGTGCTCGAGTTTATGGCCCGGACGCAGGTGATGACAATGAACGATGGGCAGTGCTTGGGCGGAGGAGCGCAGGGGGCCTTTCGGTTAACGCCGAATCTATATGGGGTGGTGGATGTGGGCGGGTGCAAGATGTTGGATCAACCGGCGAACGTGAGCGCGGATTCGTTGCAGTACATGGCGGGGTTGCAATGGAAGTTTCGGCCCGAGGCGCGATGGAAGCCGCACGTGCAGTTTTTGGTGGGGGGGAATAAGACGACGCGGGAGGTGGTGGATGATGAGGCGAAGGCGAAGGTGATGGAGCGTTTCAAGGGGACGGGGATGACGCTGCCTTACAATGAGTTTGCGGTGAAGACGGAGGCGAATGGGCTGGCTGTGGCGGCGGGGGCGGGGTTGGACTTGAAACTGACGAACGCGGGCGTCGATGGGATTCGTTTGGACGATGGGAACTTGGTGAAGGATGTTTGAAGAGATGCGGGCGGTGGTGCGGCGGATTCCGTTTGGCAAGGTGGCGACCTATGGAGCCGTGGCGGAGTTGGCCGGGTTCCCGCGGGGATCGCGGCAGGCGGCTTGGAGCTTAAAGCAGTTTGAGCCGGGGCTGCCGTGGCACCGGGTGGTGGGGAAGGCGGGGGCGAAATTCGGGAAGGTGCTGCTGCGGGGGGCCAACGGGGTGGAGCAGGTGATGCGGCTCGAGGCTGAGGGCGTGGCCGTGATGGGCACGCGGATCAGCCTCGAACAGTTTGGTTGGGACGGAAAGCCGGTTAGTCGACGAGCCGGTCGTAAGCGGGCAGGGTAAGGAATTCGGCGCAGTCGTGGCCGGTGACCATGTCGGCCATGATGGCGGCGGCGGTTTCGAAGTGGCCTTCGCGAGTGGCGCGGAGGCGGGCGGATTCACTGGCGACGACGGCGCGGGCGAGGTCCGCCGTGATGAGCGTTCCGTCATCGGCTTTGGCACCGTGGCGCACCCACTGCCAGACCTGAGAGCGGGAGATTTCGGCGGTGGCGGCGTCTTCCATCAGGTTGTAGATGGGCACGCAGCCGGAGCCGCCGAGCCAGGCTTCGAGATATTGCAGGCCGATGTCGACGTTCTGGCGGAGGCCTTCGAGGGTGATCGTGCCGGCGACGGGTTTGAGCAGGTCGGCGGCGGTGATGTGGACGGGCGGTTGGGGGACGTGGATTTGGTTCGGCGTGGTCATGCCTTCGTCGAAGACCTGGCGGGCGATGGGGATGAGGCCGGGATGGGCGACCCAGGTGCCGTCGTGGCCGGCGCGGACTTCACGGAGCTTATCGAGACGCACCTTTTCGAGGGCGGCGGCGTTGGCTTCGGCGTCGTTCTTGATGGGGATTTGCGCGGCCATGCCGCCCATGGCGTGGATGCCGCGGCGGTGGCAGGTTTGGATGAGCAGTTGGACGTAGGACTTCAGGAAATGGCTTTCCATCGTGACCTGGGCGCGGTTCGGCATGAGCAGTTCGGGGCGGTGGCCCAGCTTTTTGATGAAGCTGAAGATGTAGTCCCAACGGCCGCAGTTCAGGCCGGCCGAGTGGTCGCGGAGTTCGTAGAGGATCTCGTCCATTTCGAACGAACCGAGGATGGTTTCGATGAGGACGGTCGAGCGGATGCTGCCTTGCGGGATGCCGCAGTAGTTCTGGGCGAAGACGAAGACGTCGTTCCAGAGGCGGGCTTCGAGGTGGCTTTCGAGCTTGGGGAGGTAGAAGTAGGGGCCGGAGCCGCGGGCCAGGAGTTCGGCGGCGTTGCGGAAGAAATAAAGGCCGAAATCGAAGAGCGAGGCCGAGATGGGCTTGCCATCGACGAGCACGTGGCGTTCGACGAGGTGCCAGCCGCGGGCGCGGACAAAGAGGACGGCGGGTTTATCGTTGAGCTTGTACTGCTTGCCTTCGGGGCTCGTAAAGGCGATGGTTCGCCGGATGGCTTCCGAGAGGTTGACCTGGCCGAGGAGGTTGTTGGACCAGGTGGGGGAGTTGGCGTCTTCGAGGTCGGCCATGAAGACGTGGGCACCGGAGTTGAGGGCGTTGATGACCATTTTGCGGTCAACGGGGCCGGTGATTTCGACGCGGCGATCCTGCAGATCGGCCGGGATGGGGGCGACCTTCCAGTCGGCGTCGCGGATGGCTTGGGTCTCCGGGAGGAAGTCCGGGAGTTCGCCGGCCTGGAGGCGGGCGTCGCGCGCGTGGCGGGCGGCGAGGCGCTGTTGGCGCGTCGGCTCGAACTGGTCAGAGAGGGCGAGGAGGAAGGCCAAGGCTTCTGGCGTGAGGACTTCTTCGGCGCCGGCGGGGATGGCTGAGGTGATCTGGATTCGATTTAGGGACATGGGGGTTTACGAGAGGATGGCTTTGACGACTTCGCCGTGGACATCGGTGAGGCGGAAGTGGCGGCCTTGAAATTTGTACGTGAGCTTGGTGTGGTCGACGCCGAGTTGGCGGAGGATGGTGGCGTGAAGATCGTGGACGTGGACGGGGTCCTTCACGATGTTGTACGAAAAGTCGTCGGTTTGGCCGAAGCTCATGCCGGGTTTGATGCCGCCGCCGGCGAGAAAGACGGAGAAGCAGCGGGGGTGATGGTCGCGGCCGTAGTCGTCGGCGGTGAGCTTGCCTTGGCTGTAGACGGTGCGGCCGAATTCGCCGCCCCAGACGACGAGCGTTTCATCGAGGAGGCCGCGTTCGGCGAGATCTTCGATGAGCCCGGCGGTGGGTTGGTCGACGTCTCGGCACTGGTTGACGATTTGTTTCGGGAGGTGGTTGTGTTGGTCCCAACCGCGATGGAAGAGTTGGATGAAGCGGACGCCGCGTTCGGCGAGGCGGCGGGCGAGGAGGCAGTTGGCGGCGTAGGAGCCGGGGGTGCGGGCCTCGGGGCCGTAGCGGGCGAAGACGTGTTCGGGTTCCTTCGAAAGATCGGTGAGCTCCGGGACCGAGGTTTGCATGCGGAACGCCATTTCATACTGGGCGATGCGCGTCGAGATTTCGGGGTCGCCGGTTTCGGATAAATTGAACGTGTTCAATTTCGCGAGATCATCGAGGTAGCGGCGGCGGGTTGCGGGGGTGACTCCTTCGGGATTCTTGAGGAATAGCACCGGGTCGCCGTTGGAGCGGAACTTGACTCCTTGGTACTTGGACGGGAGAAAGCCGCTGCCCCATAAACGGTCGTAGAGGGGCTGGTCGGCGAGGTTGCCCGTTCCTTGCGAGATCATGACGACGAAGGCGGGGAGGTCTTTGTTCTCGCTGCCGAGGCCGTAGGAGAGCCAGGCACCGATGGAGGGGCGGCCGGCGATTTGGAAGCCGGTTTGGAAGAAGGTGACGGCGGGGTCGTGGTTGATGGCTTCGGTGTGGAGGGATTTGACGAAGCAGAGGCGGTCGGCGACCTTGGCGATGTGGGGGAGGAGGCTGCTGACCCAGGCGCCGGATTGGCCGTGTTGGGCGAAGGCGAATTGGGAGGGGGCGAGGGGGAAGCTGGTTTGGGTGGCGGTCATGCCGGTGAGGCGCTGGCCTTGGCGAACCGAGTCCGGCAGTTCGGTGCCGCGGAGTTTGGCGAGGGCGGGTTTGTAATCGAAGGTTTCGAGTTGGGAGGGGGCGCCGGATTGGAAGAGATAGATGACGCGCTTGGCCTTGGGAGCGAAGTCGGTGGCACCGTTAGCCAGGGAAGCTAGGGCGGCGGAGGAGAGGAAGTGGCGGCGGTTCATTGTTTGGTGATTCCTTCGTCGAGGTTGAGGAGCATGCTGGCGAGAAGGGTATGAGCCGCGAGGTCGGAGACGTTGAGTTTGGAGTTGCGGGGGGAATCGCCGTGGGCGAGGAGGTTACGGGCGGCGAGTTCGTCTTGGCGGTAAGTCTGGCGATGGGTGGCGAGGGCCTCGTTGAGGACGGCGAGTTCGGCTGGTGAGGCCGGGCGGCCGGTGACGAGGCGGAAGCCGTAGGCGAGGCCGTCCGGGCGGGTCATCAGGGTTTCGGCGAGGCGGCGGGCGGTTTCGAGGAACGTGACGTCGTTCATGAGGTTGAGGGCTTGGAGGGGGGTGTTGGTGCGGGATTCGCGGACCGAGCAGATTTCGCGACCGGCGGCGTCGAAGTTGGCCATGGTGGGGGGCGGGGAGGTGCGCTTCCAGAAGGTATAGAGGCTGCGGCGGTAGAGGGCGTCGCCGGAGTCGGGTTTGTAGTCGTCGCCGCCGGAGAGTTCCTTCCAGAGGCCGGCGGGCTGATAGGGCTTGACGGAGGGGCCGCCGGTTTTTTCGACGAGGAGGCCGGAGAGGTAGAGGGCTTGGTCGCGGACGGATCCGGCGTCGAGACGGAGGCGGGGGCCGCGGGCGAGGAGGCGGTTTTCGGGGTCGCGGGCGAGGAGTTCGGGGGTGACCTTCGAGGCTTGGCGGTAGGTGTCGGAGAGGACGATGGTCCGCAGGAGTTGTTTCACGTTCCAACCGGACTCCATGAACTCGACGGCGAGCCAATCGAGGAGTTCGGGGTGGGACGGCCATTCGCCTTGGGCTCCGAAATCTTCGGAAGTTTTGACGAGGCCGATGCCGAAGAAGGACTGCCAGAAGCGGTTGACGGTGACGCGGGCGGTGAGCGGGTTGGAGCGGGAGACGAGCCAGCGGGCGAGATCGAGGCGGTTCGTGATGGGTTCGTTTTGAAGGATGGCGGGGACGCCGGGGGAGACTTTTTCGCCGGGGTGGTCGTAAGCGCCGCGGAGGAGGATGTGGGCGTCGAGGGGCTTGCCGGTTTCCTGCATGACCATGACGGTGGGCACGTCGTCGAGGAAGGCGTCGCGTTCGCGGCGGATTTTCGTGACTTCGGCCCAGGTTTTGGCGTCTTTGGTTTCGAGCAACTGGCGGCGTTCGGCTTCTTCGCCCTTAGCGGTGCCAGCGAGGAAGGAGACTTCGAGCGGGGGGAGGGCGCGGGCGAAGATCTGGACGTTGGGCGCGGCGAAGACGAAGGGTTCTTTGACGAGGAAGTCCTGGTTGAGTTCGTCGACTAAGACGCGGACTTTTTCGGGCTGGCCGTCGATGTAGATTTTGATGCCGGCGGCGAGTTTGGAGCCGTCGTAGGTGAAGGCGAGGTGGTGGGATTCGCCGGGCTGGATGACGCGTTCGGTTTCGACGCGGAGGGCGTCGTCGAGCCAGCGGAGGACGAGGTTGACTTGGAGGTGACCGTCCTTGAGTTCGAAGCGGAGGCCGGCGGATTCGGCTTCGGGGAGGGCTTTGGAGACGATGTTGGCGGTGGGCGCGGGGGCGGTGAAGTTGGTGGCGATGGAGAAGCGGGCGGTGTAATGCGGGGCGTACTTTTCGGGAGAGACGAGATCGAGGGTGGGCTTCCAGGTGAGAGCGCCTTTGGCACGGCCGGGGCGGAGGCTGGCTTCGGCGGCGGCGAGGCGGCGGTCGAGGTCGGCGAGTTTGGTTTGTTGGGGTGGGGTGGGGGCGTGGATGAAGGGCGGGGTGTTGCCGAATTTGAAGTAGCGGCCGCGTTCGCCGATGTTGTGGAAGTAGGCGTAGAGTTGGTAGAACTCTTTCTGGGTGAAGGGGTCGTACTTGTGGTTGTGGCAGCGGGCGCAGCCGATGGTGGAGCCGAGGAAAACGGTGGAGAGGGTTTCGACGCGGTCGGCGGCGTATTCGGCGAGGTACTCGGCGGCGACGATGCCGCCTTCGCCGTTGCCTCGATGGTTGCGTTGGAAGCCGGTGGCGATTTTTTGGTTGAGGGTCGCGTTGGGGAGCAGGTCTCCGGCGACCTGTTCGATGACGAATTGATCGAAGGGTTTGTTTTCGCGGAAGGAATCGAGGACCCAGTCGCGCCAGCGCCACATTTGGCGTTCGCCGTCGGTTTGGTAGCCGTTGGAATCGGCGTAGCGGGCGGCGTCGAGCCAGCGGGCGGTGAGGCGTTCGGCGTAGCGGGGACTTGCGAGGAGGCGGTCGACGGCTTGTTCGTAGGAGAGGCCGTCGAATTCGCCGGGGAGGGGCGGGAGGCCGGTAAGGTCGAGGGCGGCGCGGCGGAGGAGGGTGTCGCGGGGGGCTTCCGGGGCAGGGGAGAGGCCTTCGCGGGTTAGCCGGGCGCGGACGAATTTATCGATTGACTGGTTGGGTTCGCGGGTGGGGGGGAGGTAGGCCCAGTGCTTCTGCCAGGGGGCCCCGGCGTCGGCCCATTTGGTCAGGGTTGTGACCTCGGCGGGGGACAGGGATGCGCCGGTGTGAGCCGGGGGCATGCGCTTGACTTTGTTGGGGGTGGCGATGCGTTCGACGATGAGATGGCGGGCAGCGGCGACGGCGGTGGGTTGGTCGAGACGGAGGCGGATGCCTTTGGCGGCGGCGTCGGAGCCATGGCAGGTCCAACAGCGGTCGGAGAGGATGGGTCGAATGTCGCGGTTGAATTCGACGGGCTGCGCCAGAAGGGGAGCGGCCCATAAGAGACAGAAACGGAATCGCATGCGGCTTGCGGGTATCGACGCTGGCAGTTTTGACGTTTTTCGCTACGCCGATGATTTCGAGGCAGCGGATTTGGAGCCAAGTTTGATCGTATTCGTACCACGCCAGGCCGTGACGGGCGGAGTTGGGATGGGCATGATGATTGTTGTGCCAGCCTTCGCCGAAGGTGAGGATGGCGACCCACCAACTGTTGCGGGAGTCATCGCGGATATTGAAGCGGCGGGCACCCCACAGGTGGGTGGCCGAGTTCACGAGCCACGTGGAGTGGAGGCCGGCGACGACGCGCACGCAAGTGGCCCAGAGGAACATGGACCAGCCGCCCCAGACGAACAGGATCGCCGAGAGGATGATGATGGGCACCCAGTGGTAGGAGTTGAGCCAGAGGTAGAAGTTGTCCTTGGCCAGATCGGGCGTGTACTTCATCATGGCCTTGGTCTGGTTGTGCTTGGCTTCGCCGAACAGGATCCAGCCCATGTGGGACCACCAGGCGCCGTGGCGCGGGGTGTGCGGATCACCGTCCTGGTCAGAGTGTTGATGGTGGATGCGATGCGTCGCGACCCAGAAGATGGGGCCGCCTTCCATGGTGAGAGTGCCGCAAACGGCGAACAGATGCTCGATCCATTTCGGGACGGTGTAGGCGCGGTGGGTGTGGAGGCGATGGTAGCCCATGCCGATCCCCCAGCCGATGGTGATCCAGTAGAGTACGAGAGCGACGGCGAGAGACCGCCATTCGAAAAAGAACGGTGCGGCGAGGGCACCGACATGGAAAATGCCGAAAAAGGTGGTGGTGATCCAGTTAACTTTTTCGTAACGGTTGATAGGGGTGGCCCCAGAAGCCTGTGTGATCATAAATGAAGATTGGAAATTCCTTCAGCTTAGCAGGTTCCCCTATGACAACTACTCGACGTGCAGTACTGGCCGCAGGCCCGCTTTCCCTTTTATCGACAGCGCCGGCACAATCCGCTAGCCCAACCCGACGTCAACCCTTAGCGGTGTCGACCTATTCATTCTGGCATTTTAAGACCGAACGATACAGTATCGAGAAGGTGATTGAGCACGCGGCGGCGATCGGATTCGACGGCGTGGAGATTCTGCATCGGCAGATGGTGGACGAGTCGCCGGCTTACGTGACGAAGCTGAAACGGATGGCATTCGAGCGGGGCCTGGCGCTGCCTATGTTGTCGATTCATCAGGACTTCGTGTTTCCGGAGGCCGCGGAACGGGACAAGATGATCGCGCATACCGTGGGTTGCGTGGAGTTGGCGGCGCGGCTGGGAATCCCCTGCGTTCGGCTGAATTCGGGGCGTTGGAAGACCATTAAATCGTTTGATGATTTGATGAAGGTAAAGGGCGATGAGCCGGCGATTGCGGGGTATACGGAGCAGAACGCGATCGATTGGTGCGTCGAGTCGATTCGGAAGTGCTTGCCGGTTTGTGAGCGGGAAGGGATTACGCTGGCGCTCGAGAACCATTGGGGGCTGACGACGAACATCGAAACGCTGCTGAAGATTCACAAGGCCGTGGCGTCCCCGTGGTTGGGGATCAACATGGACACCGGGAACTATCCGGGCGACCCGTACGCCGGGATTACGAAGTTGGCTCCGCAGGCGACGATTGTGCAGGCGAAGACTTACTACGGCGGCGGGGAGTGGTACACGCTGGATCTGGACTATCCGCGGATTGCGAAGATCCTGAAGTCGGCCGGGTTTAAGGGCTGGGTCTCGTTAGAGATGGAAGGCAAGGCCGACCCGCTGGGTGCCGTGCAGAAGAGCTATGATGTGCTGCGGAAGGCGTTTGCCTAATTGAACGGGGGCGGGGGAGGCGAACTCCCCCGCTGGGCGGATTGGAAAACGCCCATGGCGGTGCCGATCATGCCGGCGATATCGGCGACGTTGGCGGGCACGATCATCGTATTGGAAGACTGGGCGAGGGCGGCGAAACTGTTGACGTACTGCTCGGCGACGCGGAGTTGGACCGCCTCGCGGCCGCCGGGATCTTGAATGGCGAGTCCGACCTGGCGGATGCTGGTGGCGGAGGCTTCGGCGATCGTGAGAATGGCGTTGGCCTGGCCTTCGGCTTCGTTAATCTGCTTTTGCTTGTCGGCTTCGGAGGCTTTGATGACCTTCTGTTTTTCGCCCTCGGCGAGGTTGATGGCGGAGTCGCGGACGCCTTCGGAGTTCAGGATGACGGCGCGTTTTTCGCGTTCGGCGCGCATCTGCTTTTCCATGGCGGCGAGGATGTCGGCGGGCGGGGTGATGTTTTTAATTTCGGAGCGGAGGACTTTGACGCCCCAGGGTTCGGAGGCTTTGTCGAGTTCGCTGACGACGGAGATGTTGATGTTGGTGCGTTCTTCGAACGTGCGGTCGAGTTCGATCTTGCCGACCTCGCTGCGGAGGGTGGTTTGCGCGAGTTGGATGATGGCGAACTGGTAGTCGGAGATGCCGTAGGAGGCGCGTTCGGCGTTGAGGACCTTGAGATAGAGCACGCCGTCGACGGCGACCTGGACGTTGTCGCGGGTGATGCAAACCTGCTCCGGGATGTCCATGGACTGCTCTTTGAGCGAGTGCTTGTAGCGGATGACGTCGAGGAAGGGGATGAGGATGTGGAAGCCGGCGTTGATGGTGCCGCTGTAGGCACCGAGGCGTTCGACGACGAAGGCGCTTTGCTGGGGCACGACGATGGCGGTTTTCGCCACCATGACGATGATGACCAGGAAGAGGATCGCGAGGACGAGCAGTTCAGCCATGGGATTAGTTCTCCGGGCGCAAGTATATCGTTAATCCTTCGGTGCGTTCGACGCGGCAGCGTTCGCCCGAGAGGAGGGGGCGGTTGGCGAGGTTACGCGCGGACCAGACGGTGCCGCGCAGTTCGGCCTGGCCGACGGCGTGGGCGGGGATCAAGTGCATAGGGACGGCGATTTCGCCGGTGAGCGCTTGCTGGGGAGGCGGAGTGGAATTAGCGAGGCGGGCGAGGAGGGGGCGACGGAAAAGGGCCAGGGCGCCGAGGGAGACGCCGAGGAAAACGAGCGTTTGTGCGGTGAGGTCACCGAGGCCGAGCGCCGCCGCGAGGGCGGTGGCGCTGGCTCCGATGCCGAAAAACAAGAGATAGAAGCCGCCGGGAGTGAGTAGCTCTCCGAGCATCAGGGCGAGACCAGCGACGAGCCAGATCCACCACAGCATAGCGGCCTCCTGCCGAGCGAAAGTTTAGGCCTTGACGACCATCTTCTCGGGGTCCCAGTTTACCGTTTTTTTCGTGAAGTAGCTGACGTTTGAAAGCAGGGCCGGGCCGGCGGCGCGGAGGCCGAAGGTCGGATCCTCAATCACCGGTTGGCGGGAACGGAGATGTTCGAAGAAGTTAGCGTGATGGGCGTACTGTTCGGTGTAGCCGGGGGGGAGCACCCAACGCTGTTCGGTGTTGGCGCGCATGCCGTCGGCGCTGGCGGGTTGGACGGGGTACTTTTCGCGGTAGTTCTTCAGGATTTGGTCGGCGGTGGATTTGGAGAACGTACCGGCGGTGGTGCCGGGTTCGACCTCCTTCGGCTTGCGCTTCAAGACGAGCGCTCCGCCTACGGCGAGGTCGAGGACGCCTTCCGAACCGATGAAGCGAAATCCGCTGCCGTCGCCGCCGCCGGCGAGGAAGTTCAGGCGGAGGCTGAGGTTGAATTCGGGATGGGTGGCGGTTTGCGGATAGTCGTAGATGCCCATCATGAGATCGGGAACGTCGCGGCCGTCTTTCCAGTGGTAGAGGCCGCCGGTGGTCATGACGCGGTTGGGGCCGTTCGAATCCATGACGTAGTGGATGCCGGTGAAGAGGTGGACGAAGAGGTCGCCGGCGACTCCGGTGCCGTAGTCCTGATAGTTGCGCCAGCGGAACAGGCGGACGGGTTCGAAGGGGCGCTTGGGGGCGGTGCCGAGGAAGCGGTCCCAGTCGACGGTGGTGGTGGAGGCGTCAGGCGGGATGGAGTACTGCCAGGCGCCTTGGGCGGAGTTGCGATCCCAGAAGGCTTCGACCATGCGGACTTCGCCGAGGACGCCCTGTTTGACGAGGTCGCGGGCTTTTGCGTAGAGGATGGAACTGGCGCGTTGGCTGCCGACTTGGAGGATGCGGCCGGTCTCTTTGGCGGCTTGGATGACGGCGGCGCCTTGTTCGACCTTGTGGACCATGGGCTTCTGGCAATAGACGTCCTTGCCGGCCTTCATGGCATCGATGGCTTGCTGTTGGTGCCAGTGGTCGGGGGTAGCGACGATGACGGCGTCGATGTCGGGACGGGCGAGGATTTCGCGGTAGTCGCGCGTCGTGAAAATTTCTTTGCCGTAGCGTTCTTTAGCGAGATCGAGACGGCCCTGATAGATGTCGGCGACGGCGACGAGTTTGGTGCCGGGGACGGTGACGGCGGTCGCGACGTCGCCTTGGCCCATGATGCCGAAGCCGATGCAGGCGAAATTGATTTTGTCATTGGGCCCCTTGGGGGCGGCGGCGGGCGCGGCGGCGAGGACGGAGGTGGCTCCGGCGGTTTGAAGGAAGGTGCGACGAGTGGTGGACATAAGGTATTTTCCCTGAAGACTCATGGTATCTCCCTACTCAAGTTTTCTCCAAGTTGGCCGATAAATAACAATACCGAAGACTCTAAATGCCCATAACTGATTTAAGCAGTCTCTCCTCGTTCCTTGACCTCGACAGCTTTGCCGAGCCGCAGGAACTGATGCCGCCGGTGCCGGAACTGATCGAGCACACGGGAATCCCGGCGACGATGATCGAGCAGTTGATTTTGAAAGCGCTTTATTACAAAGGAGAGATGGTGGGTCGGGAGTTGGCCCAGCATCTGGGGCTGGAATTCAGTTTGATCGATGGTCTGCTGGCCGGCTTCAAGCGGGATCACCAGGTGGCGGTGCGGAGTTCGCTGGGTATGGGGACGATTTCGTCGCGATTCGTGCTGACCGAGGCCGGGCGGGAATTGGCTAAGGAATACGTCGCAACGAACGCGTATTCCGGACGGGTTCCGGTGCCGTTGTTCCAGTACGTCGACATGGTTCGGCGGCAGAAGCAGAACAATGGATGGCTGACGATGGACGCGTTGAAGGGTGCTTATAAGCACATGGTGATCACCAACGAGTTGCTGAATCAGCTTGGTCCAGCGGTGAACTCGGGTAAGTCGTTTCTGATCTACGGGCAGCCAGGGAACGGGAAGACGTATTTGGCGGAAGCGCTGTTCAATGTGGACCAGAGCTTTATTTACGTGCCGTACGCGTTGGAAGCGCAAGGCATGATTATTCAGATGTACGACCCGGTGTACCACCACGCGGTCGAAGAAGCACCGGCGGCTTTGTCGGCGTTTACGACGACGGCGACGTTCGACAATCGGTGGTTTAAGTGTCGGCGGCCGTTTATCGTGACGGGCGGCGAACTGGCCCCGGAAATGTTGGACTTGAGCTACAACAACGACGCCAAGTTTTACGATGCGCCGTTGCAGTTGAAGGCCAATAACGGCATTTATCTGATTGACGACTTTGGTCGGCAGCGGGTGACTCCGGCCGAGGTTTTGAACCGATGGATCGTGCCGATGGAGCGCCGCGTCGACTATTTGACATTTCAGAACGGGGCGAAAATGACGACGCCGTTTGAGTGTTTTCTCGTATTCTCGACGAATCTGAAGCCGGAACAGTTGGGAGATGAAGCGTTTCTGCGTCGGATTCAGTACAAGATGCTGATGAGATCGCCGAGTGAGCAGGAGTTTGGGTCGATCTTCGTCAACTATGCGCGCAGCCAGGACTTGGAATGTTCGCCGGAGTTGGTGGACCGGTTCCTGGAGCGGCACTATCGCCGGACGGGCAAGGCGCGTCGAAGGTGTCACCCGCGGGACGTTTTGTCGCATGCGATCGACATTTTGCGCTTTGAGCGTCGTCCGTTTGCTCTGAACGACGAGGTGTTGACGATGGCGTTTGAAAGCAATTTTGTGAGTTCGGACGACGACGACTAGACGGGGTGAATCCCTTCGAGCAGATGTTGCTCGTGAGCGCCAGGTGCCTGCCAGGCACCCGTCTCTTCGGCGTGAAGGACGCCCTTGGCGGTGATGGTGAGACGACCGCTGTCGGATCGGGTGGCCCACCCTTGTTCGCGGATGAACCAGAGGGTGAATTCGAGATGCTCGCGGGGAACGCCGAGCAACTCTTCGAGTTCCGGGATCGCCATGCTTGGGGCATGGGGTTGTTGCACGCGCTTCACGTAGAGGGCGGCGAGGGCGCCATTCCGCTTCTTGCGCTCCCCGGCGATCCCGGCTAGCGCTGTTTTCGGATCGAAGATTTTCCACTGCTGCCCGACGCGTTGCCGGTAGTAGGCGTCGTATTGAGCGCGGAGATCGGGGTTGGAAAGGACTCGGTAGGCGGTGGCGAGCAGCTTGAAATGGTCTTCATTGCCGGTCGTCGGGTTGTCCGGATGGAAGCGCTGGGCTAGGATTCGGTAGACCCGGTGGATGGTGTCGAGGCTGGCTTCGGAGTGGACTTCGAGCAGAGCATAGCAATCGCAGAAGTCGGCATTGCCTTCTTTTGCGGTGGAGGCGACTGGCTCCATGGCCACGCCGACACGGAAGCGGGCTTCCGGCAAGGTTTCGCACCAGATGATGTGGCCTTTGGCGCGGCCACCCTGACTGGCGGCGAAGGGGGCACCGTCAACCAAAACCCGCTGGCCGGCGGCGATTTGGCGGTTAATAATCATGCCGAACCCGAACTCCGAGCCGTTTTCAATTTCGCCCGGCACCCGCTGCCAGGCGTCCTGTTCGCGTTCGACCCAAAGCTGGATCCGTTTCTTGTCGTTCCATACTTGTCGCTTTTGCCGACGGCGATTGGTTGTGGGAGCCTCTTGCACAGGCGATTATCGGCTCATTCGCGGAAAATCTTTAGACGGGGTGGTCGGGATCGGATTGGAAAGCAGTTTCAACTCCACCCACTGCAGAAGGTTGGCCGCGACGTCGAACGATGCGTCCACCTGGAATGCTGCGTCGAGGGCAGCGCCGAAGGTGGCTCCGGCGGCGAGCGCGGACAAAGCCGAATGGGCCGGCCGCGAGATCGACAGCACTTGGGGCTTCCAGCCTGGACGGCAGACGAGCGTATACGTTTCCGCGTTCAGCCGTTCTGGCAGTGCCACCGGTTCCGCTTGATGCGCCTGCCATACGTCCACGACCGCCCAGCTTGACCGGAAGAGGCGGCACGCCGGGTTCAATAGGAAGCAGGCGGCTTCCATCTGCGCGGGCGACCAAGTCGACAACTGGTGGGCGTCGAGCGGGTCGGGCGCTTCGGCGGCATAGTACGCGCGGTGGATAGCCCATTCCAAACGGGCGACATCGGGGAAATAAGGATACTGCGCCACGTGGGGAAACAGGGCCAGGAATTCGGGGAACGCCCCTCCCATATCGTTCAAGTCGCCGCTCTTCGATGGGTGAGCTGAGTTGAAGGGCGGGGCCATGGCGGCAAAGAACTCCTCGCCAACCAGGGCGCGCATCACCGGGTAGGCGGCGGCGAGAACGTTTTCCCAGGTCGCGATTTGATTGCCGCGATACCGAGCGAAGCGACGGGTGGATTGGTCGAAAGGGCCGACGAAGCAGTCGAGTTCGGGGACGGAGGGGGCGACCAGGCCGTTCGCGAACGCCGCTTGGATCTCCGCTATCTCCGATGGCTGGGGCGGAGTTGAGGGGCCGGCGCCCGCGCCGGCGGCGGTGACGCATTCGGCGGGCCGTGCGGACTGCAAATAGACTTCGGCTTTGGCGGCCTCGCCGAGCAGGACCGGCAGCGGCGGGATGTCGGTATCCCATTCGATCAAAGTGGGCACGGCGCCGAAATGCCCCAGTGCGGCGCGGTATAGGTCCCAGACCGCATCGGCGACACACGAACCGTGATTGTCGATTGCCAAGTCGTCGGCACGCAGGTGCCCGGCCAAGTGAATCTCACCGACTACGTTTGTAGAATGCGCGGCGATGGTTGCCATCGCTTCTAGCGCGGACTCCCCATGATTGATCTGGTTGACGTAGAGATTATTGACGTCGAGTAGAATCTGGCAGCCCGTGCGTTGGGCGAGAGCGAGCAAGAAGTCGGCTTCACTCATCGCATCCACGCGATAGCGCAGATAGGTGGATACATTTTCGAGGAGGATCGGACGCCGCAGGGCATTTTGCACTTGGTCCACCCGTTGGCAGAGCAGGTCGAGCGCGGATTGGCTGAGGGGGAGAGGGAGGAGGTCGTTGAGATGGCGATCCGGCACGGCGCCCCAGGACAGATGCTCGGAGACCAGAGCCGGTTCCAGATCGTGGGCCAAAGCCTGCACGCGCTGGAGGTGTTCGCGATCAAAGCCATTTACCGAGCCGAGCCCCAGGCCGACGCCATGGAGGCTGATTGCATAATCCTGACGCAGTTCGAAGAGGACGTGACGATCCCACCCGCCCGGCTGGAAGTAGTTTTCGGTGTGTACTTCCAGCCAGTTCAGCTTGGGGCGCTGCCGCAAGAATTCGCGATGATGGGGGGCTCGGAGGCCGACGCCGGCCCCGGTCGCTCTACTTACTCTTCTTGGCAGGGGGAGTCGTCTTTCCGCCTTCTTTCTCGCAGGTTCCTTTGGCTACGTACTTCCATTCACTGGCGCTATTGTCCGCCTTGGCCTGGCCAGCGCAGCTATGGACGCCATTGGCGTCGGCGCAATCGTTCTTGCCGGCTTTGGCGATGCCGTAGCATTTTTCTTTGTCTCCCGCTGCGGCGGGCTCCGCGTTGCCCAAAGCGGAGGTGGTGGCGGACGCTCCCAATCCGAGGAGGGCGGTCGCGAGGAGCAGTCTACGAGAGTTCATAAGTAACCCCAGTGTAGTCTATGGCCGGAACCTCGGCAAGCCTGAAAATCCCGGTAAACTGTTGTAAACACTTTATTCCCCTTAGGCGAGGTGGCCCGCTTCAATGAGTTGTTCGGCGTGGCGGAGGGCTTCCGGAGTCAGCCTTTGGCCGGAGAGCATACGGCCGATTTCGCGGGTTCGTTCTTCGCCGAGGAGTTCGGAGACGGCGGCGACCGTGCGGCCGTTGGATTCCTTTTTCTCCACGCGGTAGTGGTGGTCAGCGAAGGAGGCGATGTTCGCCTGATGGGTAACGCAAAGCACCTGGTGGGACCGGCTCAGCGCTTTCAGCCGACGGCCGACGGCCTCGGATGCCTCGCCGCCGATGCCGGCGTCGACTTCGTCGAACACCAGCAGATGATGCGTGGCGCCGGGGCGCTCCCCTTCGATGCAGGTTTTGATGGCGAGGGCGATGCGGGAGACTTCGCCGCCGGAGGCAACCTTGTCGAGTTCGCGGGGTTCTTCGCCAAGGTTGGCGGAAACCAGGAAGCGGACGGCGTCGGCTCCTTCGGTGGACCACGGAGCGGCGGACAGGGCGACGCGGAAACGGGTGCCGGCCATGGCGAGGGCGGCGAGTTCCTTTTCGACGCGCTTTTCGAGCTTTTTGGCGGCGTCTTTGCGGGCCGCGGTCAACTGGGCGGCGGCGGCGATGAACTCAGCGGCCAGGGACTGGCGACGGGCTTCGATTTCGGCGCGCTTTTCGCCGGCTTCCTGGACGGTCAACATTTTGCCCCGCAATTGGGCGAGGAAGGAACGGATCTCTTCGATGGTTGCCCCGTATTTGCGGCGGAGGCGGTCGATGGCGGCGAGGCGGGTTTCGACTTCGTCCAGGCGCTGGGGGTCGGCATGGAGTTTGCCGAGGTAGTCGCGGAGGGTGAGCCCGGCTTCTTCGAGCCCAATGATAGCCGGTTTCAGGAGGTCGGCGACCTCCTGGAGGCTGGGGTCGATGCGGACGAGTTCCTGCACCCGCTTGGCCGCGATGCGGGCCTGGGCGACGGCGGAGTCGGGGGCGTCGTAGAGGGCGGTGAAGGCGGTTTCGGCGTGCTCGGAAAGGCGGGTGACGTTTTGCAGAACCCGTTTTTCGTCGGTGAGTTCGTTGTCTTCGGCGGGCTGGGGATCCACCTCTTCGATCTCTTTGCGTTGGAAGCTCCAAAGGTCAGCAAGGCGAAGCTGCTCTTGCTCGGTGCGGTCTAGGTCTTCGAGTTCCCTGCTGCAGGCGCGCCAGGCGTCGTACAGGCCGCCGACCTGTTCAAGCAGCCGATAGGTGGCCCCGAAGGTATCGATCATCTCGCGCTGGGATTCGGGCGAATGGAGGCGCTGCTGCTCGTTTTGGCCGTGGATGTCGCCGAGCCACGGGGCGAGCGATTTCAAGAGCGTCGCCGTGGCCGGACGGTTGGCGAGCAGGGCGCGGGACTTACCGGAGGCCATGATTTCGCGTTCGACGATGAGTTCATCGTCTTCGAGGGTAATACCGGCTTCTTCGAGCAGCGCTCGGAAGGCGGGGGCCTGCGGCACCGAGAACACGCCCGAGATGCGGGCCCGTTCGGTGCCGGTACGGACGACGTCGGCCGAGGCCCGCCCGCCGAACAGAAGGCCGAGCGAATCGACGATGATCGACTTGCCGCTGCCGGTTTCGCCGGTCAGTAGGTTCAGGCCGGTGTGGAAGCGGAGCCGTAGGCGCTCAACGACGGCGAAGTTCTCGACGTGCAACTCAACAAGCATTCTCTTCAGTCTAGAGAGAAGGTGCCTGGTGCCGCCACTCTGTTGATAGTGCGTGAACCTCTTTTGCTTCCTTGTGTCGGGTTGATTGCCGGGCTGCTGCTGGCTCAGGTGGTCCCGTTTTCGCGGGAAGAGGGCTTGGCGGTGGCCGCTGTGCTGGCGATTCTGGCGGCGCTGGGGCGGAGGCCGTGGATGGTGGGCTTGGCGTGCATGGCGGTTGGGCTGCTGCTGCCAGCGCTGCGCCCGCCGGCTCCGCCGCCGGAACTGGACGCCGCGGCGGGCGAAACGGTGCTGCTCGAAGGCTGCGTGGTGGAGCCGTCCGTATTCTCCGACCGGCGCGAACAGTTCACGATGGCTTTGGACGAAGAGGCCCGGGCGCGGGTGAGCCTGAACTTGCGGGAGGGGCAGGTTCCGCCGCACCTGCGGTACGGGCAACGGGTGGAGTTCGAAGGGAAGGTCCGCAAGCCTACGAACTTTCGCAATCCAGGCGCGTTTGACTTGGTGCAGTATCTGGAACGCCGCCATATCTACTGGACGATTTCGACGCGCACGGGGACGGAGGTGACGGTGCTGCCGGGTGCGTGCGGGCACTGGGCGACCGCTTGGCTCTACCGTGGGCGGGGCTGGATCTTAGCCCGGCTGGAGACGCTCTACCCCGGCGACAACTACAAAGCCTGGATGATGCAGGCGCTGCTGATCGGCGAGAATACGCGCCTGGAAAAAGCTTGGACGGAGAGCTTTCGACGGACGGGGACCTATCATGCGCTGGTGATTTCGGGCATTCACATCACGATGGTGGCGGGGATTCTGTTCGGGATCATTCGCATGGCCTCCGGGCGGCTGACGCTGAGCCTGGTCGTTACCGTGATTCTGGCGTGGCTCTATGCGGCGACTTCCGGGTTGACGGCTCCAGTGCTGCGGGCGGCGGCTGGGTTCATGCTGTTCAGCTTGGCGCGGTTCTGGTATCGGGATCCGCGGATTCTGAACTTCCTGGCGGTGATTGCGATCACGGTGTTGGCGATCGACCCGGGGCAGCTTTTCGAAGCCAGTTTTCAGTTGACGTTTTTGAGCGTGGCGGCGATTGCGGCGCTGGCCGATCCGTTGTTTGAGCAGAACTCGCGACCGTTGGCGCAGGGCCTGGCGGAACTCGAAGACTGGCGGCAGGATTTGCGGAAGCCGTTTCGGGTGGCGGCGTTCCGCGTCGAGACTCGGCTGGCGGTGCAGACGCTAAGTTACTGGACCGGGGTGCAAATGAAGTGGCTGTGCAAGGGCGTGGGGACGGCGCTGATTCTGTTCGTGAACGCGTTCGAGATCTTCATGATTTCGTGCATCATGCAGGTGGCCTTGGCGCTGCCGATGGCGTTCTATTTCCACCGCGCTTCGCTGTCCGGAATGGTGGCGAACATCTTCGTTGTGCCGCTGATGAACGGGGCGATCGTGGCGGGATTATGGGTGGCGGCGACGTGCGCCGGGCTGGAGCCGAACTGGCGCATTCCGGATCCGCCGGTGCTGTTGGCGCTGGGTTTCGCGGCCAGCCTGATCGCTTTAGCCGTCACCGCTCGGCACGCGCCAAGGCTGCGCTGGCTCTGCTTTATGGTGACGATGAGTTTGTTCGGGGTGATTCTGTGGCACCCGTTTGCTCCGGTGCGGACGGCCCGCCAATTGGAACTGACGGCGATCGACGTGGGGCAGGGCGATAGCCTGCTGGTGGTGACGCCGGACGGAAACATGATGGTGGTGGACGGGGGCGGGCTGCCGCAGTTCAAAGGCCGGCCGAAGCCGAAGCTGGACATCGGCGAAGACGTGGTTTCGCCGTATCTTTGGACGCGGTCGATCCGCCGTTTGGATGTGATTGTGCTGACCCACGCGCATGACGACCACGCGGCCGGGTTGGAGGCGCTGATCGAAAACTTTGCCCCGGCCGAGCTTTGGACGGGGGCGATGGGGGAGAGCCCGACCTGGCAGCGGATCCGAGCGAAGGCCTTGTCGCGCGGGGTGAAAATTGTGCCGCGGTGGGCGGGAGAGTCGTTCGGTTGGGGCGGGGCGAAATTTGAGATTCTGGCTCCTTACGCCGATACGCCGCCGACGGAGGTGGCGCGCAACAACGACTCTTTGACGATGCGGATTTCGCTGGGGCGGCGGAGCGTGTTGCTGACGGGCGATCTTGAAAAGGAGGTGGAGTTTCGGCTGTTTGATGAAGGGAAGTTGGTGCCCACTGACGTGCTAAAGGCGGGCCACCACGGGAGCCGAACGTCAACGACGGAGGACTTACTGAAGAAGTTGCAGCCGACGTTCGCTGTCATCTCAGCGGGCCGGGACAACTTGTACAAACATCCGCATCCGGATGTGGTGAAGCGTTTGGAGGAGCATCACGTCGCGATACTGCGAACGGACCAGTATGGTCTTGTGAGGATTCTGACCGACGGGGAGCGGTTGACCGTGGAGCGGCTGCCCTGGAGCGCGGACACCCGGGCATTGCTGCCAGCATTCTGAAACAATATCGGTTGAGGAGTACCTTATGGCAGAAGATAACAGCAGTAAAGCGGTATGGTTCTTGACGGGTGCCGCGATTGGTGCCGCGGTGGCGCTTTTGTACGCCCCGGCGGCGGGCGAAGTGACGCGGCGGCGCATTTCGCGCCACGCCGGAGAGAGCGCTGATGTGCTCACCGAGAAAGGCAAGGAGATGGTCGACCGCGGCCGCGACTTGTATGAACAGGGCCGGAAGATGGCCGATGAAGCGGCCGATCTCTTCGAGCGCGGTCGGAAGATGGTCGAAGGGTAATGCCGATGCAGCCGCTACCCGCATTTCACAACGAACCGTACGCGGACTTCGCGCAGCCGGACAACCGGCAGGCGATGGAGGGGGCGCTCGTGCAAGTGCGTGCGTCCTTCGGGAAAGAGTATTCGTTGTGGATTGCGGGCCAAGCGGTGCGGACCGAGGATTGGCTTCGTTCCGTAAATCCGTCCCGCACGGACGAAACGGTGGGGCTGCACGCGAAGGCGACGGCGGCCATGGCGCGGGAGGCGGTGGCCGATGCGGCCGCTTACTTCCCGGAGTGGGCGCGGACGCCGGTGGCCGAGCGGGTGGCGGTGATCGTGAAGGCCGCCGCGATTATGCGCGAGCGCAAGAACGAGTTCAACGCGTGGCTCGTGTTGGAGGCGGGAAAGAGCTGGGCCGAGGCCGAAGCGGACACCGCCGAGGCGATTGATTTCTGCGAATATTATGCGCGGCAGATGGTGCGTTGGGCGAACCCGGAAGCGTTGATCCAAATGCTGGGCGAACGGAATGAGCTCGAATACTTGCCGCTGGGTGTGGGCGTGGTGATTCCGCCGTGGAACTTTCCGCTCGCGATTCTGGCCGGGATGACGGCGGCGGCGCTGGTATGTGGAAACACCGTGGTTTTGAAGCCGTCGAGCGATACGCCGATTGTGGCGGCGAAGTTTGTGGAAGTGCTGTGGGAGGCGGGTTTGCCGCCGCGGGCCTTGGCGCTTTGCGTCGGCAGCGGGAACGTGATCGGCGATGAGTTGGTGCTGCATCCGTTGACGCGATTTGTGAGCTTCACGGGGTCGCGCGAAGTGGGCCTGCGGATCAATGAACTGGCGGCGAAGCCGCAAAGAGGGCTGAAGTGGATCCGGCGCGTGGTGGCGGAGATGGGCGGTAAGGACGCGATTGTCGTGGATGCCGAATGTGACTTGGACGCGGCGGTGAGCGGGGTGGTGGCGGCGGCGTTTGGCTACCAGGGCCAGAAGTGTTCCGCGTGCAGCCGGGCGATTGTGCACGAGGCGGTCTACGACGAATTTCTGCGGCGGTTGGAGCCGCGGGTGGCGGCCTTGACGGTGGGAGATGCGACAGATCCGCAGTTTTCGATGGGGCCGGTGATCAGCGCCGGAGCGCGGAAAACGATTCTGCAATATATAGAAATCGGGCGGGCGGAAGGGCGGTTAGTGGCGGGCGGGGGCGAGGCCGCGGGGCCCGGCTACTTCCTGCAGCCGACGGTGTTCGCGGACGTCGACCGGACGGCGCGCCTGTTTCAAGAAGAGATCTTTGGCCCGGTGTTGGCGGTGACCAAGGCGCGGGATTTTGAGCACGCGTTGGAACTCGCCAACGATAGCGACTACGGATTGACCGGGGCGGTCTATTCGCTCGTGCCGGAGCATCTGGAGCGCGCGAAAGCGGAGTTCCACGTGGGCAACCTGTACTTGAATCGGAAGTGCACCGGAGCCATGGTGGGGGCGCATCCCTTTGGTGGGTTCAACCTTTCCGGGACCGATTCGAAGGCCGGCGGACCGGACTATCTGCTGCAATTTTTGCAAGCAAAATCGATTGCGACCAAGGTGCTATGAGGGGGTTGGCGATAGGGCTGATGGGGGCGGCGCTGTGGGCGAATGAGCCGTGCGAACGGCACTATCAGGCGGAGTTGAGCAAAAGCGGATCGATGGCCCGGTTTCGGATTCCGGGCAAGCAAAGCCAGCCGGTTGATTCGACGGGCGGTGCGGTGGGGTCGCAGAAAGTAGCCAAGGTTTTGTGGGGCCGGGGCTTCGTCATTCAGCCGAACGGCAAGACGTCCGAGACAGAGTTCGTTTGCTTGCTCGAGTCTGACCAAAAGGCCGTTGGAGTGTTCCTTCGGCCCGTGGAGAAATCAGCGCCGCGGTTGGCGATGCGCTAGCGGTTCTCGTAGTTTTGATCGTAGTATTCGCGGTAAGCCCCGGTGCGGACGCGTTCGATCCAACGGGTATTCGTGCGGTACCAATCGATGGTGGCGGCGAGTCCGGCCTCGAACTCCATCTGCGGAGCCCAGCCGGTCTCGCGGGTCAACTTATCGCTCGTGAGCGCGTAGCGGCGGTCGTGGCCTGGTCGGTCCGTGACGTAGCGGATCGACGATTCGTCCAGACCCGTGGCGGCGATGATGCGTTGCACTACTTCCAGGTTCGGCAGCGCTCGGCTCCCGCCGATGTTGTAGACCTCGCCGGCCCGGCCCTTCTCGAGGACGGCCAGAATGGCACGGCAATGATCATCCACGTAGAGCCAGTCGCGGATCTGCTGGCCATCGCCGTAGACCGGTAGCGTCTTGCCTTCCAAGGCATTCGCGATCATGAGCGGAATCAGCTTTTCGGGGAATTGGTAGGGGCCGTAGTTGTTGGATGCCCGGGTGACCATCACCGGCATTTTGTAGGTTGTCCAGTAGGACAAGGCCAACAGGTCGGAGCCTGCTTTCGACGCCGAATAGGGGCTGCTGGCGATGAGCGGATAGTTTTCGTCGGCTTCGTGCGGCTCCGGAATGGAGCCGTAGACTTCGTCGGTGGAGACATGCAGAAACCGCTTCACGCCGGCGCGGCGGGCGGCTTCGAGAAGCGTGAAGGTGCCGAAAATGTTGGTCTGCACGACCGGCTCCGGCGAGAGAATACTTCGGTCGACGTGACTTTCGGCGGCGAAGTGGACGATGGCATCGGGTTGTACCTCGTCCACTACGGCGTTCACGGCAACGGCATCGGCTATGTCGGCCTGAACGAATTTGTAGCGGGGATCGCTGGCGACGGGGGCTAGATTGTCCGGGTTTCCGGCATAGGTCAGCTTGTCGAGTACGGTGATCTCGTACGGGCCGGGGGTTGAAAGGAGGAGGCGGACGAAGGCGGACCCGATGAAGCCCGCTCCTCCGGTAACGATTAGTTTCACTTGTGTTGTAGCTCCCAGTCGTAGTTGATGGCTGCGTCGTTGTGCGGAATCCGGCCCTCGTCGGCGGGGTCATAGAGGCGATTGGTCAAATAGACGAGGACGCCGGGATCGCCGCCGATGACCTTGTAACCGTGGCCAACGCCGGGCGGGATGATGATCTGCCAAGGCCGCAGAACGCCAACGTAGAGGGTATTCCGCAAGCCATAAGTGGGCGAGCCTTCGCGCAGATCCACGAGCGCTACCTGGAACATGCCGGCGGCGGGGAGCCAGCAGTCGGTCTGGTGCTTGTGGATGTGGAAGGCCTTGATGGTGCCCGGATAGCTAAGGGCGGTGGAGACCTGGGTGGTCGCCGCCGGGAACTCCGCCACGGGGCCCTGGCCGAGGCGGGCGACTTCGAGGAAGTAGCCGCGGTCGTCCGGCCAAAGCGGCACAGGGAACACCTTTACGCCCGGGATCAGCTTGTCGCTGTCGGGCTTCAGGATGACTTGACCGATGCCCTTCTCGTTCAAAGCTCTCCCCTCTTGGCGATGGTTTCGGCGACGAGGTTGTTAGCGCGGAGCAGGCTTTCGAAAGTGCCGGCGTCGGTCCACCAGCCATCGAGGTAAGAGAAGGTCATCGCGCCGTCGGCGATGTAGGAGTTGTTCACGTCGGTGATTTCCAACTCGCCGCGCGCGGAGCGCTCGAGGCCCTTCACTTTTTCAAAAACGTGTTCGTCGTAGAGGTAGAAGCCGGTGACGGCCAGGTTCGACTTTGGTGCTTTCGGTTTTTCTTCGATACCGACAATCTTGTCGTCGACGATTTCGGCGACACCGAAGCGTTCGGCGTCGTCCACTTCTTTCAGCAGAATTTTCGCGCCGCCGGGCTGGGTCATGAACTCCTGCACGGCTTCGCGGATAGAGCCTTCGATGATGTTGTCCCCCAGGATGACGCAGATCCGTTCGCCGTCGGCGAAATGCTCGGCGAGTGAGAGCGCCTCGGCGATGCCGCCTTCGCCTTCCTGATAGGTGAAGTCAAGGTGCGTCAACCCGAACTCCTTGCCGTTGGCCAGAAGCCGCAGGAAGTCGCCGGCGTTGCGGCCGCCTGTGACGATCAGGATGTCTCGAATGCCGGCGTCCACCAGAGTCTGGATGGGGTAGTAGATCATCGGCTTGTCGTAGATCGGCAGCAGATGCTTATTCGTGATCTTTGTGAGCGGAAACAGCCGGCTTCCCGTGCCGCCAGCTAATACAACACCTTTCATTAGAAACCCTTCCAAGCGGCCTATTTACACCTCCTGTTAGAATACACGATCAACCCTATGAAGCTCCATCGTTGGAATAGCATCCCTCTTGAACAACTCAGTTCGGCGCTGGCCCGGCGAGCGATTCACACGGACCGGATCACGATCGCGCGGCTCGAAATGGAGCAAGGCGCCGTGGTGCCCGATCATCACCACGAGAACGAACAGGTGACGATTTTAATGGAAGGTCGGCTGCAGTTCATCACAGCCGATGAAGACATTACGATCGAAGCAGGGGAGGCGTTGCAGATTCCTTCGAACGTCGTCCATCGGGTGATTGCGCTGGAAAAATCGTGGGTCTTCGACCTGTTTGCGCCCGTCCGGGCGGATTGGGTGCGGGGCGACGACGCTTATTTGCGCAAGGGCTGAGGCCGCCAGCGGGTGACGCGGTTGGGGCCGACGGCGATGCCGCCCGGTAGGAGGGCGATGACCGTGTGGCCGGTGGCCCAACGGCGGCCGGAAGGCCACGCGGTAACGCCGGTCGCGTCGCCGATCCATAGCTCGGCCCCTTGCGAGGCGATGGCGGCGGGGCGTTGATAGGCTCCGGTGCTCGCCTCGGTCCAGAGTTGTTGCGGGTCAGACTGGGGAGTGAAGCGGCGGAGGGGAGCGGGTGCGCGCTCGCGTTGCAGGGCGACCAGTTCGCGCTGCCACGGGGCAAGGATGAAGTTTGCGTCCTCCGGCTCCGCGTGGAGCAGGTTGATGGCAAAGATGTGCCAAGGCAGGTCGAACCGTTCGGGGCTGCGGACCCAATAGTTGCCGCAGAAGATATCGGGCCGTCCGTCGCGATCGACGTCGAAGACGGCGAGCCCGCCTTGACGAGACGCCGTGTAGATCGAGTAGATCTCCTGCATCTGCCAGCGGCCGGCGGTGAGCCAATAGAAACGTACTTGCGTGAAGCGGTGGACCATGAGAAAGCCGGAACGGCCGAAGAGCGTAGTCGGCACGCAATCGTGCAGTTCGACGTCGGTGTCGATGACGACCGCTTTGTAGGCCGGGGCCGGAAGGTGAACCAACCGGCCGAGCGTGCCGGTGGCGGGGCGCTCGGCCAGGATCAGGTCGTCCTTGCCGAAGACGCAGCCGCCACCGTCGAAGCCGTGGGTGGCTCGGGCCACCTCGCGGTACTCGGCACCGGACCACCGCAGGACGCGTCGACCCCACGTGAACCGCCCTGTGCCGCCCGTCAGAACTTCGCCCGGCAGGTCCCGTTGCCACACAAGATCTTGCGCCGAAAGAATGACGACCCAAAGAGTGAGGAAAATCAGGCGCACGCTTTGTTATTCTAACGTGTGACCCCTATGGATGCGTTGATTGACATCCTGACCCGTGAGGATTCTGACGCGCCGCTTGAACTGGCGGCGCTCGAATTGGCCACGATTGAATTCCCGAAGCTGGACCCGGGTCCGTTTATCGATATCCTCGATTCGTATGCCAACGAGATCGACGAGCGGATGCGGATGGAATACGACGGCGTGGAACGCCTGCAGGTGTTGCACGAATTCCTCTTCCGCGAGCAGGGTTTTACGGGCAATGAGCAGGACTATTACAACGCCCGGAACAGTTGCCTGAACGAAGTGATTGCCTCGCGGACGGGCATTCCGATTTCGCTGTGCGTTGTCTACATGGCGGTCGCCGAGCGGTTGGAGATGCCGGTGTTCGGCATCGGCCTGCCGGGCCATTTTCTGTGCAGCTACGAGGACGAAGGCTTCAAAACCTACATTGACGTTTTCCATCAGGGGACGTTGATGACAGGCGAAGAGTGCCTCGATTTTGCCAAGACTTTAACCGGTATGGATCTGTCCGCCACACCGCAACTGCTGCAGCCGGTGACCTCGCGCCAGATCATCATTCGGATGCTGAATAATCTGCGCAGCATCTATCTGCGGGGCAAGCAGTTTCCGAAAGCGTCGCAGGTACTCGATCTTCTGTTGCAAGCGAGCCCATCCGACGCCGATAGCTACATCCTGCGCGGCGCTGTGAACGTGGAGTTGAAGAAGTTTCAAGCCGCCCGGTCTGACTTTGAAAGCTACTTGGCGTTGATGCCGGAGGCGCGCGACCGGGACCGGGTGGTGGAACAGATCGCGATCATCGATCGGTACCTCTCTCGCCGCGGGTAGGATGAGACGAACTCCTGGTTTCTTTGTTTTGGCCGCGTTGATTCTGGCGCTGGCGATTGGGGCCAATACGGCGGTGTACACGGCAGCGCAGGCTTTGGTTCTGCAGGGGTTGCCGTATCGGAATGCCGACGAGTTAGTGGCTTTGCACGAGACCCTGCGCAACGGCGTCGAAGCGGATACCTCGCTCGAAGCGCTGGGTGATTATCAGAAGTCGGGGGCCTTCTCGGCGGTCGCCGTGGGGCGGCCGCGGAGCTTCGGCTGGCAAGGGGCCAACGGCGGCGCGGTGCAGGTGATCATCGCCGGCATGGTGACCGCTGACTGGTTGACCGTGTTCGGCGTGGCACCGGCGGAAGGGCGCATGTTTCAGGAAAACGAACCCGGCGTCGTCGTGTTGAGCGCGTCGGCCAAGCAACGATTGTTCGGCAGTGAGGCCAACGTCCTGGGGCGGCGGGTGTTGATGAACAGCCAGCCGGTGACCGTGATCGGGGTGCTGCCCGCCGGGTTCCGCGATAGCTGGAACGAAGAGCCGATTGGCGCTTGGATCCCGCTTTCTCATGCCGATTACGGTGGCCGTCGGGATGCGCGAACGTTGTCGGCGATCGGCCGTTTGGCGAAGCCCGCTGAGCAGGCGCAGGCGGCCATGAACGTGCTGGCGGGGCAGTGGAGTGGGGCGTACGCCACCCATCGCGATGGCGGGATTTTGCTCCGGAATTTGCGGCAGGAAGTGCAGGGGCGTTACCACCGTCCGCTGGGAATTCTGGCCGTCGGGGCGCTGCTGCTGACGCTGATTGCGGCCGCGAATCTGGGGCACCTCCTACTGGTTCGTTTTGATCGGCGACGGCGGGAGTTGGCGATTCGGCTGTCGCTTGGAGCCCGGTTCGGCGACCTCGCTCGGGAGTTCGGCCAGGAGAGTTTGGTGGTGAGCTTAGTTGGCACGCTGGGTGGGGCGGCGCTATCGATTGTGTTGCTGCGCTTGGTGCCGTTCCGCGTCGAACCTTCCGTCGTGACCGTCGCGTTTGCGTTGGGCTGCGGACTGCTCACGGTGCTTCTGATGCCGTTGCTGCCGCTGTGGCAGGCTCGGCGCTTGGTGCTGGAGCAAGAGATGCGCGAGGGCGGCCCCGCCGTCGCCGGCGGCCGACGAAGCCATCGGGTTCGTTCCGCCATTGTGGCGGCGGAGGTGGCCGTGAGCGTGGTGCTGCTGGCTGGCTGCCTGCTGCTGGCCCGCAGTCTGCAACAGGTGCTGGAGGTTGATCCTGGATTTCGCGTGGAGCAGGTCTATCGGTTCGGCCTCGGCATCCCCGAAGGTCGCTACGATACGGACGCGAAGATGGCGGCGTTTTATCCTCGGCTGGAGGCTGAATTGAAGGCCGTACCCGGGGTGGTCGCCGCTGGCGTGGGATCGCGACTGCCGCTGTTTGGCAGCAGCGCCGCGTCGCCTTTCCAGTTCCCGGGTGAAGAGCCGCAGAACGCGCGGCGGAGCATCGCCTCGACCGGGTTTTTTGAAACGCTGGGGTTCCGGCTCGTTGACGGGCGGCTGTTTCTGGCCAACGAGGGAGAGAAGGTGGCGCTGGTGAATCTGGCGTTTCTGCGCCAGTTCGGCCGCGGCCTCGGGCAACGGGTGCAGTTCCGATGGAACGGCACGCAGTCGGCGGTGATCGTCGGCGTCGTTAGTGATGCGCGGCAGCAAGGGCTCGATACCGCTCCGCTGCCGGAGATCTTCCTCAACATTGCGCAGTTTCCGATTGAAGGAATGCAAGTGGTGGCGCGGGCGGAGCGGGACGACGCGGGCATGCCCGCCGCGCTCGCTGCCGCTCTTCGCCGCGTGGATGGGCAGTTGCAAACTGTCTCCCCGCAGCCGATGGCCCAGTGGGTGGAACGTAGCGTCGGCGACCGTCGGATCGCGTTGGGCATCAGCGGCGGCTTGGCGCTCGTGGCGATCCTGCTGGCGGGTGTGGGCCTCTACGGCGTCATCGCTTCGCTGGCGGCGGCGCGGCAACGGGAGATGGCTCTCCGCGGGGCCTTAGGCGCCTCGCGAACGGACATCCTGAAGCTCGTGCTGGGGCAGGGAATTCGGCTGGCGATCCCGGGCTTGGCGCTGGGGCTGGTGGGGGCGTACGCCCTCTCTGATTTGATTCGGAGTCAGTTGTTTGGCGTCGCCGAGACCGACCCCTTAGCGCTGGCCGGCGTCGTGCTCGGGGTAGGGCTTCTCGCCATCGCCGCCGCGCTGCTGCCGGCTCTACGGGCTCGCCTCGTAGAGCCGGCGCAGACGCTGCGCTAAAGCACCGTGACGCTCTTCATGTTGTCGCCGGGCACCCGGTCGATCAGGAGCCGGAAGGGGTCGATGCCCGCTTTCTCGGGCACCTCGTCGACGGTGAAGGTGAACTGCGCGGCGCCGGACTTCAGCGCGACTCGTTCGCGATGGAGCGTCCTGCCGTAGCGCTGGCCACCCTCCGGCTTCGCAAACGCGCCGATCTCGATCTGGTCAGCGACGGGCTTTTCCACTTCGTTGCCCTTCTCATCGGCCTTGTATTTGCGGGCTTCGACGCTGATCGTGATGTCGAACTTGCCGTCGGCCCGACGCTTGGCGGTGGCCGCGGTCGTACGATTGGCGAAGAGCGTGATGTCCTCGAACAGGTCCTGAATCAAGGGCCGAAGCTCGGCTGGGGTCTCCTCGCGCAAAGCGTCGACGAGCGCGTGCGAAGTCGGATACGGCGCGGGTTTGTAGGCGTACTGCGCGATCACTTTACGCAGTGCGCGGTTGATGGCCTCCTCGCCGATCATCTCCTTCAGGTGGTACACCACCACGCTGCCTTTGCGGTAGTGGATGTAGCCCTGCGACGCTTCCACCGTCAACATAGGCCGCTCTTTCAGCAGTTCCCGGCCCCGGGCTGACAGGTAGCGGTCGGCTTCGTATTCGAGAAATTTCCGCATCGTATCCCGGCCGTACTCCTTTTCCATCACCATAAGAGCCGAGTATTGAGCCAGTGTTTCCGATAGCAGCGTCGCCCCCTGCATGTTGGCCCCGACCACTTGATGGGCCCACCATTGATGGCCCATTTCGTGGGCGACCACATAGTAGACCATGTCGATATCGTCGGGCTTTTCCATCTTGGCGATGAAGCCGATCGACTCGGAATAGGGCATGGTGCCGGGGAAGGCCTGGGCGAACGAAGCGACGCGCGGGAATTCAATAATGCGGGCCTGCTTGTGCATATAGGGGCCGAAATTCTTCGTGTAGTAGTCGAGCGATTTCTGAATCGACTTCATCATTTTCGCGACGTTCCAGGAGTGCTCGGGGTAGTAGTAGACCTCCGTCCGGATGCCGTGCCACTCTTCGCGCGCCACCGCGTAGCGGGCCGACATGAAGCTGTAGAAGTTCATCGATTCGTGGTCGAGCCGGTACTGGAAGTAGCGGCGGCCGTCTTTCTCCCACTCTTTCTCCAGTGTGCCCGGGGCGATCGCGATCTGGTCGGCGGCGGTGCTGATGACGGTTTCCACATTCACCCAATCCGAGTTGTTGCTCAGGTAGGTATTCGCGCAGTTGGCGGTGCAGTTCCGTTCGAGCGCCGGCATCAACTCCCGCTCCGGGAGGCCGCGTTTCTTCCGGTCGTTGCGCTGGCTGATTTCCCCGCCGGCCTGGTAGCCGATCTGCGGGGTGATGCTGTTGTTGAAGAACGTGCCGTTGGGGGTGACCTCGACGACGGGCGTCGAATTCTGAATGCCTTTGGGCGCAAAGGAAGTCGTAAACTTCATGCGGCGTTTCTCGTCGGGTTGCATCGGCGGCGAGAGCTTGTAGATGCGGTACGACAGGCGCGGGTCGTCCTTCTCCATCGTCGCCCCGTCGATTTGAACTTCGTTCGAATAATCGCGATCGACGATGAGATGAAGGGAGTTGATCGGCAGAGAATGCGGGTTGACGATCTCCTGGTCGCCCTTCAGCACGAGCCCTCGGCGCTCCGGAAAAATATCGATTTCGTAGCGGATCGAAGTGATGCGGGGCTGGGGCAGCTTTTCGAACTGCTTATAGGTCCGCTCGTATTCGGCCTGCCGGTCGAGGCGGGTTTCGGGTCCGAGCAGCGGGTTCAGCACGGCGGTGTTGTAGTAGAGCCAGCCTCCCCAGGCGACCGCGGCACCGGCGATGACCAACGTGGCCGAGCGGAGAGCCCCGCGGAATAGGCCGAACCGCTTGACGAGGCGGGTCTCTTTGCCGCGCGGCCAAAGCGTGACGCTGAGCAAAATCAGCACGGCTGCGATGAGCAGCCAATAGCCCGTAAAGCTCCACCAATTGGCCAGGAACGGCCCATAGCCATAGAAGTCGGAGTAGGTGTAAGGCGGCCTCGAGCTATAGCGAACCAGGCGGGTGGCGATGTTGAGTGGCAGCCAGACGAAGGTGTTGGCGACGAGAAAAATCAGGTAGCCAAAATAGCCGACGTACTTGTTCGGCGACAGGACGTGGACAAAAAACGCCAGCACCGCTTGCAGCACGAAAAGCGAAAAATCGTAGACGAAAAGCTCAGAAAAGAAGAGGCCGAGCTGATGACGGCTATAGCCCTGGAAGCTCTGGAAGCTCGCGCCCACGCCCAGCATCACCAACTGGATCAACGCGATGACACCCATCAGGGCCAAGAACTTGGCCCCATACGCTAGCGCGGACGAGAACGGGGCGACGTCGGTGATCTCGTCCATCCTCGCGTCCCGTTCCTTCCAGATTAGTACCCCGGCATAATAGGTGATCATTGCGAGCAGGAACAGATACAGTGCGCCCTGCAGCGTTTCGACGATCCGGTACGTGACCGGTAGGAAGGTGTTGCCGTAGCCTTCGGAAGTGGAAAAAATGAGGCTGGGGATCGTGTTGAGCAGTGCGGCGACCAGAAGAACGATGAAGCTGGTCGTCTTCACCAAGCCCCAAAACTCGAAGCGCAGCAGGCCGAGGAACTGGGCCCACGCCGCCGTCCCGCCGTGGAGGAACTGCACGGTGGGCAGCGCGATCGGCGCGGGCGTGGACGTCGAGTCGACCGTCGGCGAAGCTCCCGCCTTCACCCGTTCGGAAAAAGAAAAACGCCAGTACGCAAACGCGAATAGCGCCGCCCCGACCGATAGCCAGAGCAAGCGATTCCAGACGAGCATCCCGTCCCAGCCGACCGTCATCGAGTTCCGGTCGGCCACCGTCCAGTACTTCGTCATCAGCCCGAACGTCCTAGCGCCGAAAGGATCAATCAGGGCCGCGATGGTTTCGTTGTCGAGATTCTCCGTGAGAATTTCGGACACGACGAAGCCGGTGAGAAGGAACAGACTGCCGAGGAAGGAGGTGACCGTGCTGCGCGTCAGCACGGCGATCGTGAAGACGAAGGCACCGCAGAAAAGCGTATTCGGAATGGCGAACATCAGGATGCTTTTCCAGTGCGCCGCGAAGACAATCGGGCCCCAGCGTTCGGCGTCGTTCCACGGCATCAGGGCCGAAAGCAGGATTCCGGCCGAGATGCCGAGCATCGGGATCACGGCGACCAGCACCGAGCCGAGGAACCGGCCGAACAGATAATCGCGCTTGGTGATGGGCGTGGAGAAGATCATCTGCTGCGTGCCGTAGGCGAAGTCCCGGCCGGCCGCGGAGTTGACGAACGCCGTCGTCATCATCAGCGTGAACACGCCCATGATCGAGTAGAAATTCTGGATGACGTAAGGCGCATTGCGGAACGTGTTTTCGAGCGATCCGCCGACGGTGATTTTGTCCGACGATGTCGCCGCGAACACGAGCGTGCCGATGATGAAGAAGAACACCCACAGCATCATGCCGCGGAGCCAAAAGCGAAGTTCGAAACGGAGGAATTCGAGCAGCATGGTCGCCTCCTAAACCATCCCGCCGATGCGGGAAAAGAACACGTCTTCCAGGCCGGGGCGGGCGGGCTCAAAGCCGTCGCCGGGCGAAGAATCGGCGTAGACGTGGACCAGCGGTTGACCCGCCACCATCTTGCTCGAAATCACCCGATGCTGCTTTTCGATCTCTTTGAGTTCCGCCTTCGGAATCCGGCGCTGCCAGATTTTGCCTTCGAGCGAACTCACCGCCGCCTCCGGCCCGCCTTCGTACAGCACGCGGCCCTGGTGAATAATCGCCATTTTGCTGCAAAGTTCGAGCACGTCCTCGACGATGTGCGTCGACAAAATAACGATGACGCTCTCGCCTACCTCCGCCAGCAAGTTGTAAAAACGGTTGCGCTCGCCCGGGTCGAGGCCGGCCGTGGGCTCGTCGACGATGAGCAGTTGCGGGTTGCCGATCAGCGCCTGGGCAATGCCGAACCGCTGGCGCATGCCGCCGGAATAGCTCGTCAGCGCCTTCTTGCGATGTTCAAATAGATTCACGCGCTGCAGCATGGAGTCGACCAGCGCCTTCCGCTCCGAGGCTTTCGTGATGCCTTTCAGCAGGGCCAAGTGGCTCAGCATGTCCACCGCGTTGATGCGGGGATAGACGCCGAAATCCTGCGGCAGGTAGCCGAGGCGCTGCCGGACGGCGTCCTTGTCCACCAGCACATTGAGATCGCCCAGAAGCACGGAGCCGGCGTCGGCGTCCTGTAACGTCGCGATCGTTCGCATCAGAGTGCTCTTGCCCGCGCCGTTTTGGCCGAGAAGACCATACATGCCGCGGGGCACCGAGAGCGAAACTTGGTCGAGTGCTTTCACGCCGTTGGCGTAGGTTTTGGAGAGCCCTTCAATGCGGAGTTCCATTTTGATATTGGTACGAGTGTAACTGGGGAATCGTTCCGGCAAAAGGGTGAGTGATATACTGCGAATGGGTTCGTTTGGTAGAGGTATCCCCGTGAAATTGCGTCAGCTCGTTCTTCTTGTGACGGCCGCGGGCGCGCTGTGGATCACAGTTGCGCTGGCGGGAGACAAAACGCAGAAACCGCCCGAGCAAGGTGGCCCCAGCAAGGGCTCGTCCCGGGATTCGGTTGCGCCGCGCAAGAAAGCGGCCACCGCCAGCGCCGAGGATAAAGAACTCAGCGGACGCCCCGCCACTATCCGCGTCGATACGAACCTGGTGCTGATCAATGTCACGGTCACCGACCCGTTGAATCGGTTCGTCACCGGTCTCGAAGCCGAGCATTTCAAACTGCTCGAAGATAAGCTCGAACAGAAGATCGCCACCTTCGCCAGCGAAGATGCTCCGCTCTCGGTGGGCCTCGTGTTCGACGCCAGCGGCAGCATGGGCTCGAAGCTCCAGAAGGCCCGCCTGGCCACCGCGCAGTTCTTCAAAACTGCCAACCCGGAAGATGAGTTTTTTCTCGTTCAATTCAACGACCGCCCCGAACTCGTGCAGCCCTTTACGACCAACACCGAAGAGATTCAAAATCGGTTGACCTTCACCCAAGCCAAGGGCCGGACGGCGCTGCTCGATGGCGTCTACATGGCGCTCAACCAGATGAAGAAGGCGAAGAATACGCGTAAGGCAATTTTGATCCTCTCCGATGGCGGCGACAACTCCAGCCGCTACACCGAGAGTGAAATCAAGAATCTGGTTCGCGAGGCCGACGTGCAGATTTACGCCATCGGAATTTTCGAGCCCGTTTCCGCTCGGAGCCGCAGCGCCGAAGAGCTCTCCGGCCCCGGATTGCTGAACGAAATGGCCGAACAGACCGGCGGACGTCATTTCCCCGTGGAAAATCTGAACGACCTGCCGGACGTGGCGGGCAAGATCGGCATGGAGTTGCGGAACCAGTACGTCATCGGCTACGTCCCCACCAATGGGAACCGCGATGGGAAGTACCGTCGGGTTCAAGTCAAGCTCGTGCAACCGCGAGGATTGCCGCCTCTGCGGCCGTTCTGGCGCCAAGGATATTATGCTCCCGCTCAATAGACGAGCCTTCGCCGTTCACTTGGCGAAGGCGATCACCGCCGCCACTGCGACCGGCCTTTACGGTCAGGATACCGGGGGGTTAACCTTCCGTTCGGACACGCGGGAGGTTCTGCTGCACGCCACCGTCGTCGACAAGAAAGGCACTTTTATCACCGATCTGAAGCGCGAAGCGTTTAAGGTTTACGAAGACGGCGTTGAACAAACGATCAAGATTTTCAAGCGCGAAGACGTGCCGGTATCGCTCGGTTTGGTGATCGACAACTCCGGCAGCATGCGGCCGAAGCGTAAGCGCGTCGAAAGTGCGGCGGTCCAACTCGTTAAGGCCTCGAACCCCTACGACGAAGTCTTCATCGTCAACTTCAATGAGGACGCCTACCTGGACGTCCCGATGACCAGCGACATCAAGAAGATGGAGGCGGGTTTGAACCGGATCGATTCGCGCGGCGGGACGGCCATGCGAGATGCGCTGACCATGTCGCTCGATCACATCAAAGACAAAGGGAAGAAGGACAAAAAGGTTATCTTGATCGTCACCGACGGCGACGATACCGCGTCGAGCGACGTCAATACGCTCGAAAAACTGCTGAGCAAAGCGCAGCGGACCGAGGTTTTGATCTTCGCCATCGGCATCCTGAACGAAGAGCGGCCCCGCGAGGCCAAGCGGGCCAAGCGCGCCATGGAAATGCTGGCGAAGCAAAGCGGCGGCGTCGCGCATTTCCCGGAAACGCTCGAAGCCGTCGAAGCCATGGCCATTGCCATCGCCAAGGAAATCCGGAGCCAGTACATCATCGCCTACAATCCGACCAAGCCCGACGACGGCGTTTTCCGCCAGGTTCGCATCGCGGTGAAGGCTCCCGGCAACCCGACCGTTCGCACCCGCAGCGGCTACTACGCAACCGCCGCCGGCACGAAGATTTCGGCGGTGCTCTAGCGGTGTTGACCTACTTGTGGCGAACGTCAAAGGGGTATCGGCTGCGGCCCTGGGCCAGTCCCTACATCCTATGGCGCATCGAAACCTACTGGGGCATTCATGCCGAATCGATCGGCTTCCGCGACTTTTTCGCCTTCGCCTGGACCCACCGCAAAGAGCTTTGGCGCTTCTTGCGGTGGGCTGACCGGATGGCGCAGGGCTAAAGCGTCCGCGTCACTTTCGAAAGTGTCCGCGGCTGATCGGGGTTCAACCCCTTTTCCGAAGCCAAACACGCCGCGAATAGCTGCGCCGGGATGATGTACGGGATCGGGGTAAATAGCTCCTCCGGCAGCGCCTTCTTGCGGCCCAACTTAGCCGGGATGACGATCGGGCGACTGGTTTTCAGATTCGCTGCGGCCGCGTTGCTCTGGTCGGTGATCAACATCGTTTCGGCATGCAGGCCGGTGAGCTTTTCGAGCATCTCGTGCATCGACGGCCACGTCACCCCGCTCGGCGTAAACAGGAACACGGGAAACGCGGCTTCAACCATCGCGATCGGGCCGTGCAGGAAGTCGGCCGACGAAAAGCGCTCGGCGACGACGTAGCAGGTCTCCATCATTTTCAACGCAAATTCGAACGCGTTCGAATAGTTCAAGCCACGGCCGACGACGACGACGTGTTCCATGAACCGATAGCGAATGGCCCGTTCGGCGATCTGCGGATACAGGCTCAGCGCGGCGTTCGCGTGATCCGGCAGTTGCCGAATCTCGTCCAGATCCACCGGTGCCCCCAGGGCGTACGCGATCAGGTACATCGCCAGCACTTGGCCGGTATAGGTCTTCGTTGCCGCGACGCTTTTCTCGCGTCCGGCGCGGACGAGGAAGGCGTGTTCAGCCATCTTGGCCAGCGAGCTTTCGGGCTCGTTCGTCACCCCGATCGTGAACGCTCCGGCCGCCTTCGCACGTTCCAGCACCAGGTTCGTATCGGTCGATTCGCCCGACTGCGAAATGGCGATCACGAGCGTATCTTCGTTGTACGCCATCGGGGCGCCATAGAGCGTCACGATCGAAGGAGCCGCGAGGGAAACCGGAATACCAGTGGCAATCTCCAACAAATATCGCCCGAACTGGGCCGCGTTGTCTGACGTCCCCCGGGCCGACAAAACGATAAACTTGGGGCGCCGTTTGGCGAAGTGCTTCTTCAGCTTTTCAATGGAGCGCAGTTCAGCACGGAACGTGCGTTCAAGAGCCGCTGGTTGCTGGCGGATCTCGTCGAGCATTTTGGACATAGAACCATTCTGCACTGGGAATGTAACGATTGGCGAATTCCTTCGTAGGATAGGCAGAGACGAAATTTGGGGCCGGCACACACAGACGAAGAGTTGATGACCGCGGTTCAGCGGGGTGATACCCAGAAGCTCGGGGTGTTATTCGACCGCCACCACGCCGCGTTGTTCCGCTATTTTCTTCGACTCGGGGCCAGTCGAAACCTGAGTGAAGACCTGACGCAAGAAGTATTCTTTCGCATGCTGCGAGCCGGGGAGACTTGGCGAGCCGACGCGCGATTCACGAATTGGATGTACCGGATTGCCCGGAACTCCTTCATCGATCACAGTAGAAAACAGAAATGGGAGACCGAGATGGCGCCGGATTACGATGTGCCGGCCCCGCAGTCGGCTGGCTATGAAGAGGAACAGGAACGAGACCTAGTGCGGCGAGCGCTGGACGAACTGCCGCCCGATAAGCGGGAACTCCTCGTGCTGAGCCGATATCAGGGAATGAAGTACGAACAGATTGGCGAGTTGTTGGGCGTTGAGGCCGGGACGATCAAGGTCAGGGTCTTTCGAGCGCTGCAGCAGTTGCGAGGAATTTATGAGCGGTTATCAGGAGGGCAACATGTCTTGTCGGGAACGCGAGGTTGAGCTGGCCGAATATCTCGAAGGCGCGTCGAATCCGGAGTTGAAGGCCCACCTGGCTGCCTGCGCCGAATGTCAGGCGACGGTGGCCATGTGGGAGCGGATGAGCGTGTGGCGGGACGAGACGCCCGACGCCGGCATGCCCATGCGTTTTCGCCAACGGCTGAAGGAAGCGACAAAGCCGAAGCGGCAGGAGTGGCCAAAATGGGCGGCGGTCGCGGCCGCGCTTGTCGTCAGCTTTTTCGCCGGACGGACGACCAGCGGGGATGTTACCGGCCTGCGGCAGGAAGTTCGCGGACTCCGCGAAGTGGTTGCCCTGTCGCTGCTGGAACAGCAATCGGCGAGTGAACGCCTCCGCGGCATCCGCTACTCGGCCGCGCTCGACAAGCCCGATGACGAAGTGATCGGCGCGTTGACCCGGACGTTGCGAACCGACTCCAGCGTCGACGTTCGCCTTGCCGCGGCCGACGCTCTGCGCCGTTATGCCCGCACCGAAATCGTGAAACAGGCCGCCCGGGAATTGCTCGTCAACGACAGTTCGCCGATGGTGCAGGTGGCCAGCATCGACCTGCTGCTGGCGGCGCGCGAGCGAAAAGGCGTAGAGGCGTTGCAGGCCGATCCGAAGCTGGACCCGACCGTAAAGCAATACATCGAACGAGCGTTAAAACAGGAGAATTGGCAATGAAAATCGCCGTGGGAATGCTTTGCGCCATCGCGCTATGGGGAGAAGATCGGCAAACGATCGACCGGAGCTTTACGCTGCCGGCGGGACCAAGGACGGTCGAGATCCGCGGGATCTCGGGCTTCATCCGCGTGACCGGCGCGGCGGGAAACGGGGTGACCTTTCATGTGGAACAGCGCCTTGATGCCCGGACCCCGGAAGGCCTGATCCGTCTGAAGGACGAAGTGAAACTGCGGTTCACGGAGACCGGCGGCGTGGTGAAGGCTGAAGTCGAAAAACGCGATCGGGAATGGGAGAAGGGGCAGAAGGTGGAGCACGACTTTAGCGTCACGGTGCCGCGAGATGTTCGGCTGGTCGTCCGCAATGTGAACGGCGAGATCAGTGTCGACGACGTGCGCGGCGAGTACGAACTGAAGACCGTGAACGGCAAGGTGGTGCTGAATAAGGCCGCGGGCGCGGGGACCGTGGAGACGGTCAACGGCGCGCTGCAAGCGACCTATGTCGACAACCCCCGTAACAACGTCACCTTCAAAACGATCAACGGAAAAATCGAGTTATGGCTACGGCCGGGTCTTGATGCCGACTTCAACTTGAAGACCATGAACGGCAAGATCTACTCCGATTTTGAGATGAGTTCGCGGCCGACGAGCGCCGAAGCCGCGGGCGAAAAGCGCGGCACGAAATGGGTCTATCGGTCCGACGGTAAGGCCGCCACGCGAGTGGGCAAGGGTGGGCCGCTATTCGCGCTCAGCGGACTCAACGGCGAAATATTGATTCATTCTTCAGGGAAATAAAGGAAATGGGAAAACGAATTTGGATGTTGGCCTTAGCCTGCGGCCTTGCCGCTTGGGCCGAGAAGATCACGGTGCCGCTCAGCGACCCGTCCCGCCCCGCCCTCGTCAAGGCCAGCACGGTGAATGGTTCCATCACGGTGCATACGCATCCAGGCAAAGAGGTGATCGTCGAAGTCGGCGGCGCATCCAAGCCGAAAACGGAGACGGCTCCGAATGGCATGCGTCAAATTATTGGCGGATCGAGCGGCATGAACGTCGAGGAAGAAGGCAATGTCATCCGCGTGACGACGTCCGCCATGAGCCGCAATAGCGACCTCGAGATCTGGGTGCCCAACCGGGCGTCGCTCAATCTGCGCAGCGTCAACGGCAAAGGGATCAACGTGGAAAGCGTGGAAGGTGACATCGACGTCGATAGCGTGAACGGCGGGGTGAACTTGAAGGACGTCAGCGGCACGGTCGTTGCTCATGCGTTGAACGGGCGGCTCGTGGTCTCGCTGAAAAAGGTCACGCCGGATAAGCCAATGTCGTTCTCGACGCTCAACGGAACGGTCGACGTCACCCTACCGGCCACCCTCGCCGCGAACATGAAAATCAGCAACCACTGGGGCAAGGTCTACACCGATTTCGATATGGCTCTGACCACCGAGACGGACGTGCGGAAGGAGAAGGGGGCCGATGGGCGACCGCGGTTCCGAGTGCAGGTGGACAAGACGATGACCGGCAAGGTGAACGGTGGCGGGCCGGAGATCACGTTCCGGTCGATGAACGGAACCATCTACATCCGCAAGGAAGGTGCGCGATAGTGGAACGGTGGCGTCCCATAACCGGACATGGCGTCTGGTCGGCCGGACGTGTTTTCATCGAGTTGCCCGATTTGCATCCTGGCCCCCGAATTGCTGATTCTGAGAGCTAGTGAATAAGTCTACCGCTCCTCGAATTCTGATCGCCGATGATCAGCCGGATGTCTTGGCCGCGCTCCGGTTGCTGCTGAAAGCCGAAGGGTACCTGATCGAAACGGCCGCCTCTCCGGCGGCGATTCTGGCGGCGCTCGAAATTCGCGAGTACGACATCCTGCTGATGGACCTGAACTACGCGCGAGATACGACTTCGGGGCAGGAAGGCTTGGACGTGCTGCGCCAGTTGGCGGCGAAGGATCCGTCGCTGCCGGTGGTCGTAATGACGGCGTGGGGCAGCGTGGAACTAGCAGTGGAGGCCATGCGGCACGGCGCCCGCGATTTCGTTCAAAAGCCTTGGGACAACGCCCGACTGCTGGCCATCGTGCGGACCCAGATCGAGCTCAGCGAGGCGCTGCGCAAGAGCCAACGGCTGGAAGCGGAGAATCGGCTTCTGCAAAGCGAAGGGCGACCGACCATGATCGCCGAAAGCGCCGCCATGCAGTCGGTGCTGCAACTCATCGCGCGCGTCGGGCCATCCGATGCGAACGTGCTGATCACCGGCGAACCAGGCACGGGCAAGGAAGTCGTCGCCCGGACGCTCCATGCCGTGTCGCTGCGGCGCGATCGACCGATGATCACCGTCAACGCCGGCGGCCTCGCCGAAGGCATCTTCGAAAGCGAACTGTTCGGCCACGTGAAGGGCGCCTTCACCGATGCCAAGGTCGAACGGGTCGGCCGGTTCGAGTTGGCCGATACGGGGACGCTGTTCCTCGACGAAATCGCGAACGTTCCCTACAACCTGCAAGCGAAGTTACTCCGCGTGCTCGAAATCGGCGAGATGGAGCGGGTGGGTTCGTCGAAGACCAAGCGCGTCGATGCGCGCGTGATCTCGGCGACCAACGCCCATCTGGAAGAGGAAGTCGCGCAGAACCGTTTCCGCCAGGATCTGCTCTTTCGCTTGAACACGATTGAGATTCACTTGCCGCCGCTGCGCGAGCGGAAAGAGGACATTCCGCACCTAGCCGCCTATTTCCTGGCGACGCACTCGCGGCGCTATCGCAAGCATCTGGCCGGCTTCGAGCCAGCGGCGACGAAGCTGATGATGGAGAACGCCTGGCAGGGCAACGTCCGCGAGTTGAACCACGTCATCGAACGTGCCGTGCTGATGGCGCAGGACCATCTCATTCGCGTCGGCGACCTGGCCGTGCGAGCCTCCCGTGAGGGGACAGGACGATTGGAAGACATGAGCCTCGAAGACGTCGAAGGGTTCTTGATCAAGAAGGCGCTGGCCCGCCACGATGGCAACGTCAGCCACGCGGCGCGAGCCTTGGGCCTGAGCCGAAGCGCCCTCTACCGGCGCTTGGAACGCTATGGCCTTTAAGCTTTCGCACGAAGGTTCAGTGCAGGCTTTGGCGCTCGCGGCCGGGTTCCCAGCGGTGCTCTTCGCCGGTTGGGTGATCGGAACCGGTGACTATTCCGCCAAGGTAATGTGGACGCTGGGGCTGTCGATCGGCGGTGCTTGGCTGGGCTTGGGCTACGCCGTGCGCGAACGCATCGCTTCGCCGCTGCGGACCGTTTCGAACCTCCTCGAAGCCATCCGGGAAGGGGACTACTCCATCCGGGCCACCGGCGCGGCCGGGACGGACGCCCTCGCTGAAGTCATGCAACAGGTGAACGCGATGGGCGCGACGATGCGGTCGCAACGCCTCGGGGCGCTGGAAGCGACGACGCTGCTGCGCAAGGTGATGGAAGAGATCGACGTGTCGATTTTTGCCTTCGATGAAAAGCAAAAACTGCGTCTCGTCAACCGCGCCGGCGAACGCCTTCTCGGCCAGACGTCCGAGCGGATGCTGGAACTCGAAGCCGGCGAGTTAGGCCTCGCCGAGTACCTCGAAGACGAGACCGTCAAGACCGTGCAGCGGGTGTTCCCCGGCGGCTCCGGTCGTTGGGGCATCAGCCGGAGTTCGTTCCGCGAAGGTGGCTTGCCGCATCGCCTCCTCGTGCTGACGGACCTGACGCGACCGCTGCGGGAAGAAGAGCTGCAGGCTTGGCAACGCCTCGTTCGCGTGCTGGGGCATGAACTCAACAACTCCCTGGCGCCGATCAAATCCATCGCGGGTTCCCTCGAAACGATCGCCAAACGGGACCCGCTCCCGGAAGACTGGCGCGAAGATATGCAGAGCGGCCTCAGCGTCATCGCCGCCCGCAGCGAATCGCTCGCCCGCTTCATGGGGGCCTACGCCAAATTCGCGCGGCTTCCGCGTCCCGCTCTCGCTCCCGTCCGGCTTTTGGAACTCGTGCCGCGCATTGTGCGGATGGAAGTCCGCATGTCCGTTGAGATCGTGGGCGGACCCGATATCACGGTGCAGGCCGACGCTGACCAGTTGGAGCAGTTGCTCATTAACCTCGTCAAAAACGGCGTCGAAGCCGCGAGGGAAACCGGCGGCGGAGTTCGCATCCGCTGGGAGTTAGCGCCGTGGCAAGTGGAGTTGCGCGTCGAAGACGAAGGCCCCGGCCTGGCGGCCACCACCAACCTCTTCGTGCCGTTCTTCACAACCAAGCCCTCCGGAAGCGGCATTGGCCTCGTCCTCTGTCGGCAGATCGCTGAAGGGCACGGCGGATCGCTAACCCTCGAGAATCGCGAGGGGCCCGGCTGCGTGGCGCTGCTGCGGTTGCCAGTACAATAAAAGAATATGTCGATTGTCGTGGTTGGTTCCGTCGCCTATGACGGAGTAGAAACGCCGCATGGAACGGTTGAGCGGATGCTCGGCGGATCGTGCACTTACATCTCGTTGGCGGCGAGTTACTTTTCGAAAGCGAAGATTGTCGGGGTGGTCGGCGAGGACTTCGCCGAAGAAGACGTCACCCTTTTGAAGAACCACGGCGTGGACGTGGAGGGCCTCGAACGAGTGGCCGGCAAGACGTTCTTCTGGAAGGGCGTCTACACCCCCGACATGAACGATCGGACCACCTTGGTCACCGACTTGAACGTGTTCGCCGACTTCGATCCGAAGTTGCCCGAAAGCTACAAAGATGCCGCCTACCTCTTCCTCGGCAACATTCAGCCGACGTTGCAGCGTAACGTCCGAGCCCAGATGAAGGCGCCCTGGGTCACCGGCGGCGACACGATGAACTACTGGATCTCGGACTTCCGCGACGAACTGCTCGAAACGCTGAAAGGCTGGAACTTCGTCCTGCTGAACGATCATGAAGCACGTCAGCTTTCCGGCGAGACCAACCTACGGAAGGCTGCTAAAGCGATCCAGGCGATGGGTCCGAACACGGTCGTCATCAAGCGCGGCGAGTACGGTGCCATGGCGTTCCGCGGCGATGACTACTTCATCATGCCCGGCTATTTGCTCGAAAACGTGTTCGACCCCACCGGTGCCGGCGACTGCTTCGCGGGTGGCTTCATGGGCTATTTGGCCCAGGAAGGCATCGACCTCGCCAAGGGCCACATCGACCGCCGGGAGCTGAGCCGGGCGGTGATTTACGGTTCAGTCATGGGAAGCTACTGCTGCGAGAAATTCGGCGTAGACCGGTTCCGGACTTTACAGCGCGCGGAGATTGATGCCAGGTTCCAAGAGTTCCGGAAGTTTACGGACTTCTAAAGGGAAAAAGAGCAAGAAGCGGCGCTGGACGCTGCCACCGGTGCTGGCCGTCTTGCCGGTGTTGCTGGGATTAAGCGTGGCCGCTATCGCTTGGTTCTGGCAGCACGGCTACCTGCTGTATTGGGGCGACGCGACTGCCCATCTGAACATCGCCCGTCGCATTGTCGATTCGCGGACGCCCGGCTATGAGCAGATCGGGACCGTCTGGCTACCCTTGCCGCACGTCCTGATGCTGCCGTTCGTCCGCGTCGACGCCTGGTGGCGCAGCGGGTTGGCGGCGGCGGTGGTATCCGGCTTTTGCTTCCTGTGGAGCGGCGGAATGCTATATAGCACGGTGCGGCGTCTATGGGACGCCCCGGCCGCCGCGTGGGCGGCCGTCCTGCTCTTTGCCCTCAACCCGAACGTGCTCTACCTGCAGTCGATCGCCATGACCGAGTCGGTCTTCTTCGCTTGCACCATGACGGTGCTCTACGCCATGGCGCGATCGTCGCCAACCCTCGCCGGCCTCGGCCTGTTGGGCGCGACGATGACTCGTTACGAGGGCTGGTTCCTCATCCCTGGAGTGGTCGCCTTCTTCTTCTTCACGCGGAGTTGGCGCGCAGCGCTCGGTGTCGGCGCGCTAGCGTCCATCGGGCCGTTGTACTGGTTCGGTCACAACGAAGTGTTCCACGGCGATTGGCTGGACTTCTATCGCGGCCAGGGTTCGGCGATGGCGATTCAAGGCGGGGCTGACTACCCCGGCCGCGCCGACTGGCTGAAAGCACTGCAGTACTTCGGAGCCGCCGCGCAACTCGTCAGCGGTTGGGGCTTGGTTCTCGTTGGGGTCTGCGGTACGGTCGTCGCTGTCGTCCGTCGGCAGTGGTGGCTCGTGCTGTTTCTCGCCCTGGCTCCTGCCTTCTATGTGATCAGCATCCACGGTTCGGGTACCCCCATCCATGTGCCCCACCTGTGGCCGCATAGCTACTACAACACCCGCTACGGCATGGCGATCATCCCGCTCCTAGCTTTCGGCGGCGCTGCCCTGGTGGCCATCTGGCCGCAGCGTTGGATGGCCGCTGTCGTGGTGGCGGTCGGCGTCTTGCCGTGGGTCTTTTACCCGAAGGCGGATGGCTGGGTGACGTGGAAGGAGTCGCAGGTAAACTCCGAATCGCGACGCGCCTGGACCAAAGAAGCGGCGGACTATCTGGCCGCCAACTACGAGCGCGGCACCGGGATCGTCGCCCCGTTTGGCGATCTCACCGGCATCTTCCGAGACGCCGGCATCCCCTTGCGCGAGACCGTCCACGAAGGCAACGGCTTGTATTTTCCCGCCCTGCTCCAGCGACCCGATCTCTTCCTTTGGCAGGAATGGGCGGTCGCCTTCCGCGACGACGCGGTCAGCGAGGTCTTGAGTCGGTCTCCCCGCTATCGCCGTGTGAAAATGATAGAAGTGACCAATTCTCGATCTGTGGAGATTTATCGCCGCGTGCGGCGCTAAGGCCTATGTCTATACCGTTTGCCAAGGCGCACGGCGCCAAAAACGATTTCCTATTGACGTGGGCCGACGAAGCGCCCCTCGATCGGCTCTCTCAAGTCGCTATTGCGATCTGTGATCGCAACACCGGCATCGGAGCCGATGGCTGGCTGGTCTGCGACCGCCCCGCGGATGGCATGCGCATTCGCCTGTTTAACCCCGATGGCGGAGAAGTCGAGATGTCCGGCAATGGCACCCGCTGTGCGGCCGCCTGGGCCATGGCCAATGGTTACGAGGCAGAAACAATTCGGATTCGGACCGGCGGCGGCGAAAAGCAACTGCGGCGGCTGGAGCGATCCGGCAATGAGTTTCTGTTTGAAATGAACATGGGTCGTCCGGTGGTCGAAGCCGAACGCGAAGCCTTGGTGGTCGGCGATCAAATCGTCAACTGCACCGTTCTGAATGTCGGCAATCCGCAGTGCGTCGTTTTCGTGGAAAACTTCGATTTCGACTGGCCGGCCATGGGTGCGGCGATCGAGAAGGATCCCCGCTTCCCGAAGCGAACCAACGTTTCCTTCGTGCAACATCGGGATGGATTGAATTTGGACGTCCGCTTCTTCGAGCGCGGCGTTGGCGTGACGAACAGTTCGGGAACCGGGTCGACCGGTGCTGCGGTAGCGTCGATGCTGCGCGGAATCGTCGGCCGCACCGTCACCGTCCATACTTCGGCGGGTCCCCTAGCGTTTAGTTGGCCGACTGTCGATGAGGATATAGTGATGGCCGGACCGGCTGAGCTGATCGGAGTAGGAACGTTTTTTTTGAAGGAAGCACATGACGCATAAAGAAGCGCTGTTGGAGAAGATCCTCAGCAAGAAAGCCGTGGCCGGAATCGTTGGTCTGGGCTACGTCGGCCTGCCCTTGGCCGTCGAGTTTGGGCGCGCCGGCTTCAGCGTCGTGGGCTTCGATGTCATCGAAGAGAAGATCTCGCAGTTGAATCAGGGCAAATCCTATATCCAGGATGTTCCCGATACCGTGATCGCGCCCCTCGTCGAAAAGGGGCTGTTTAAAGCGACGAATGATTTTTCCAAGCTGGCCGAGATGGACACGATTAACATCTGCGTCCCTACCCCGCTGCGGAAGACAAAAGACCCGGACATGAGTTTCATCGTAAGTTCGACCGAGCAGATTGCAAAGTATCTCCGCCCGGGGACACTCGTGATTCTCGAATCGACCACTTACCCCGGAACCACGGATGAGTTAGTCTTACCCATGCTCGAAAAGTCCGGGCTCAAGGTCGGTGAGGATTTCTTCGTCTGCTTCTCTCCGGAACGGGTAGACCCCGGCAACGCCAAGTATCAAACCCGCAACATTCCGAAAGTCGTTGGTGGAATCACCCCGGCCTGCACCGAACTCGGTGCCGCTTTTTACGCCCAGTCGCTCGATACCGTTGTCCCGGTAACGTCCACCAGCGTCGCCGAGATGGTGAAGTTACTCGAAAATACGTTCCGCATGATCAACATCGGCCTCGTCAACGAGATGGCCATGATGTGCGACCGCATGGGCATCAACGTTTGGGAAGTGATCGACGCCGCGGCCACGAAGCCGTTCGGGTTCATGCCTTTCTATCCCGGCCCCGGACTTGGGGGCCATTGCATCCCCGTTGACCCGTTCTACGCAAGGCATCGAGGCTCGCTTCATTGAGTTAGCCGGTTACATCAACGGACAGATGCCGAACTTCGTCGTCGATAAGGTGCAGCACGCTCTCAACGAAAACCGAAAGCCCCTCCGCGACTCGAAGATCCACGTGCTTGGCGTTGCGTATAAGAAGAACATCGAGGACGTCCGGGAGTCTCCCGCCCTCGACATCATCCATGTGTTGAAACAGCGCGGCGCCCAGCTGAGTTACAGCGACCCGTTTGTCCCGCATTTGAAAATCGATGGGCTCGACATGTACTCGGAAGACGTGATTGTCGGCTGCGAACGGGCCGACTGCGTCGTCCTCGTCACTGATCATGCCGCCTTTGACGCCGATGCGATCCTAGCCGCCTCGCCCGTGCTGGTCGATACTCGAAACGCTTTCAAGGGAATGAAGTCGGAAAAGTTGTTTCGGTTGTAGCGCATGCTCCGTTGTTGATCTGAGAACCGTCGGAATCTGCAACGTTCATGCGTGGGGGCCTCATGCCGCGGAGCCCCCGCCTCGACGAGTTACTCTGGCCGGCCCGCTCCGTTGAGGCGTTCAGATTCGCAGCCCTTTACAACCAACCTTGGTTCATCGGCATGTACTGGCGGAGGGTCGACACAGATGGCCACGGAGGTGTTGGACCTCCTGAAGCGTTGGGACTGCCGTTAGCGCCGCGCCATCGTCAGCCGAAATGCCGCCATCTCCTCGCCGTTCCGGACTAACAAAACATCGCCCGCCAACACCGGATGGTTCCACGTTTTCCCTTCGATCGCGCGGAATCGAGCCGTCTCCCGGAACCCGTCCGCCTCCGCCGAAACCAAAGCCAGTTCGCCCTCCTCCGTCAGCACCAGCAGCAAATCCTGGTCGGCCAGCAGGATCATCTGCCCATGCCCATACCGCCCGCCTTTCCATTTCCGTTGGCCGTCTTTCAAGTCGATACAAGACAGGATGCTTCCGTCGAACCCGTACGCATGGCCCTTGTGAACGACGAAATCGTTGAAGTACGGCTTCAGCCCGTTCGTGCTCCAACGCTCCTCCGTCGTCCACCCGCCCGCCCCTTGCGACACCGCCACGCGGTGTAAGTTGTTCCCTTCGCCCTCGCTCAGCAGTAAGTCGCCCTCGGTCGTCATCGCCGGCTGCGCAATGCGCCCATGCTCCGGCAAGGCATGATCCCACAGCCGCGCACCGTCCTTCACGGCCACGCTCGTCGCCCCCGGACCGCTCATCACTACGATCTGCCGCACCGCTCCGATGGTCAACAGATGCGGCGAACTGTATCCCGATCCCCCCTCCGGGCCGAACCAACGCGGCTCGCCCGTCACGATGTCGTACCCCACCAACTTGCCCCCGGCAGCGATCACCACCGTGTCGTCCACCACCAGTGGCGAAGCCGCAAAACCCCATCCCGGCGTCTTCGCACCGCTATCCTTAGCCACATCGCGCGACCACTTCACCGCACCATTCCGCCCGTCCAGCGCATTCAGAATCCCCGTCCCGCCGAAGGTATACACCCGACCGTTATGCAGCGTCGGTGTTCCCCGCGGCCCCGCCCCCGCATTGGACTCCCAGAATCGCGCCGCATCCCCATGCCGCCACACCAGCTTTCCCGTGCTGACCAAGTAACAGGAAACCACCTCGTCCGCGCCCCGCTGCTCTTGCGTATAGAACCGATCGCCCTCAACCGCAAACGAGGACCAACCCGGCCCCACCGGCTGCCGCCAAATCTCCCGCGGAGGCGTCGCCTCCCAGTCGGTTTCGATCCGTACCCCGCGCAAAACGCTATCCCGATTCGGCCCTCGAAACCCCGTCCAGCTCACGACAGGCTTCGCGACCACCGGAGTCGGCGCAACTATCGGTACTTCGGGAATCTTCTCCACCACCGGCTCGATTGGCCGGGCCAATAACCGCTCCTCCGCCGTCGGGGCCCAGCGCGACGTAAAGTCCGATACCGCTTCGCCGGTCATCCCATTCGTCCGCACGAGCGTCCACCCCCCGCACGCCACCGCCAGACTCACCCCCATCATCGCCCGGCGCAGTCCCGTCGAAAGGCCCCGGCTCAGCACCGCCCAAACCACCAATCCCAAGCTTGCCGTCGGAATCGCGTAGATCGGAAACATCAGCCCCATCATCCCTTTCGCAATCGAAGCGTGCAGCAGCTGCGAGCTCGCCCCCAAGCCGACCACGATCAAAGCCAAGCCCCCCCAACGGTCCACCGCCTGAGCCCGGCTGAAGAAGACCCACCATCCAAAGACCATCAGACCGCCCAGCAGTCCACCGCCCACTGCGTAAGGCAGCGCGTCCGGCGCCACCACCGGCAATCCGAACCGAACCAGCCACGTCAGTGTCACGATCAACACCCCTGGCCAAAGCCGAAGTCGGTTCTGCAAAGTCGTCATTTACCCCTATACGGACCCCACCGCCAATTCGTTCAATCTTTGCGCTTCGGAGTAACTGCCGACCCCGCCAACAATCCCCCGTCCACGGTCAGCTCCGCTCCGGTCATGTACTTCACTTCGTCCGAAGCCAGCAACACCGCCAACGCCGCCACCTCCTCCACACTCCCAAATCGCCCCAGCGGAACGTCCCGCACGAACGAAGCCATTCTCGCCTCCCGCCCCTCGCCTTCGCCCAGCATCGGCTCCCACATCGGCGTCAGAATCGCCGCTGGATGAATCGAGTTGCACCGGATCGCCCAGCCCCGCTCCGCACAATACAGCGCGACCGTCTTCGTATGGTTCCGTACCGCCGCCTTGCTCGCCGCATACGCCGCCGCCGCTGGAATCCCCACGAGCCCAGACCGCGACGAGATGTTGATGATCGATCCCTCTCCGGCAGCCCGCATTGCTCGAATCGCGTGTTTACAACCCAGAAACGTCCCGTCCAGATTCGTCGCCATCACCGCCCGCCAGTCGGCCAGCGAAGCGTTCTCCGGGTCATGCCGCGCCACCGTCCCTTCGAACCCCGTAATCCCCGCATTGTTCACCACCACGTCCAGCCGCCCGGTACTCTTCAAAATCCAATCCGTCACCGCCATCCAGTCAGACTCCTCCCGCACGTCCAGCGTCGCGTAACGCGCGGAATCGCCCAACGACTCGACGACTCGTCTCCCCCGCTCATCGTCTAAGTCCGTCACATAGACCACCGCGCCTTCGGCCACAAACGCCCGCGCGATCCCTGCGCCAATTCCCGACGCCGCGCCCGTCACCAGCGCCACTTTGCCCGCCAATCGATGCATATTCATGAGGATAATCAAAATCCTTGATACTTCGCTGCCCTACCCCCATCCTCAATGTCGAACCCTATCTCGTCGTCGGCATCCTGCCGGAGTCTGATCGGCCGGCCCCGCTGCGCTTCGACCCGGCCATCGCGATTCGCCAGGAGTGACTACCGCAAGAACCAACAAAAAATATCAGCGCGGCCAACGCTGCGCTCAAAGCAACGTTGGCCGAAACCGATATCGCTGCCGCCCTTCTCCTAGAACGTGAACTTCCAACCCAACTGGACGTTCCGCTCACTATACTTCGACGTGATGAGGCCAAAGTTGCCCGCTCGCGGACTACCGGACGGGTTGCTCAACAACGGTAGATTCGGGAAGTTGAAGACTTCGAATCGCAGTTGAGACTTCACCCGCTCGCTGATCGGAATGCTCTTGAACAGCGCCACGTCCCAATTCTGGAACCCAGGTCCGCGGATAATGTTCAGTCCCGCGTTGCCAAACGTTCCGTCCCGCGGACGCGTAAACGCCGCCGTATTGAACCACCGCAAGCCCAAACCCCTCTCGCTTACCGCGAGACTGCCCGAGACATCCCAGGGTTGATTGCCGCTGCCCTGTCCTACTCCGGCCACGTCCACCCCGTCGGTCACCGAAACCAGGCTGCCCGACCGGAAGAACATCACCCCGGACAATTGCCACCCGCCCAGCGCCTTGGCCTGCCATCCCTGCTTCCCCTTATAAAACGGCAGCTCGTAAATGTAGTTGATGTTCAACAAGTGCGGCCGATCCATGTCATCCAGCGACCGCACGTTCCGATAAGCATCGAAAGGCGTCAAAATGTCACTGATATTCTTCGAGAACGTGTAAGAAACGCCAAAGCTCAGACCACTCCGGAACCGCCGGTCCAAGCTAAACTGCATCGATTGATAGTTGCTATGGCCGTCCCGCGTCGTCACGTCCACTTGGCCCAGCCCAAGATACGGCCGCAGCGCATTCGCGTTCAACCCCGGGTTGGCTTGCAGCGTTCCCGCCACCATTTGGTTCACATTTCGGGTCCGCTCCTGGTTGGTTGCCGACTTGCCGACATACGCGACCTCGGCCAACAACGAACCAGGCAACTCCCGTTGGATCGAAAGGCTATAGCTGATGGCCGTCGGATACTTGAACCGCAAATCAACTCCCCGAATATAGAACGGGAAATCGCGACGCGTCGCCCCGCCCGGGCGATCCACCTCGCCGTTGAACACCTGCACCTGAATCTGGTTCGGCGCGTTGCGGAAAAGCGACCCCTGATTGTGCATTTGCCGGTGGTGGAATATGCCGCCTCCGGCGCGGACCACCGTCTTCGCTCCCATACGGTACGCCAAGCCCAGCCGCGGCGCAAAGGCATTCGTATAGGTGTCGGCGAAGCCTCGCGGCAGGCCATGGAACAACCGGTCAACGTTCGGCAGCGTGGAGCCGTTCGCCCGTCCGCGGGCGGAATCCGGGAAGCCGTTGCCCGGCAGAACCACCCCATTGTACGCATCACCCGAAACGATGAAGCCGCCGCGCGGGTCGACTATCGCCCGCTTGGCCGGATCAAAATAGCGGGTATCAAAATTCGCAATATCGTTCCATTTCGCATACCACGGTTGATGCAAAGAGTGGCGCAGTCCCATCTCAATCGTCAGATTCTTCGTCGCCCGCCAAGTATCTTGAATATAGCTTTCGAGCGAGTTGCTCCGCAGCAGCGTATACGCCGCCGGGCCCTGCTCGGTATAGACGTCAAAGTAGCCAAGCGCCGCGTTCGCCACCGCCAAGCCCGACGTCAACGGGTGGCCGGTGTCCAGAAAGCTGAACTCCCCATTCTGCTGCGCGCCGCTTTGGTCGTTGTTGTTCTGTTGGTCGTGCGACAGCCATCCGCCGAACTTAATCGTGTGCTTCGATCCCTTCACCCAAGTCATATTGCCGGCCGCCATATACATCGGCCCCGACGAATTAACCGGCCTCGACGACCCATCCAGCGTCGCGAAGCCATTGATCAACCCGCGCGGAATCCGCTCCTGAATCCGCTTCACCCCGGGGACAATGTAAGGGAAGTTCAGGCCATACTGGCCGCGCAGATACCGCGGTTGGCCCTCGTTGTCGTAGATCCCGATATAGACCACATCGTTCGCCGCCGTGAACGTGAAGTCGGTGATAATCGTCGGCGACAAAGTACTCGTCACATTCAAAGCACCCGTCATATTTGGCCGGTCCCACCGCGAGTTCGACCGGTCGAGGCCGGTGTTAAACGGAGCATCTTCGTAGTGAAGGTAGTTGTTGCCGGTGAAGTTGATCCGATGCTTTCCGGCGTAGTAGTCGATCCGAAAGGTGTCCTTCCGGCTCTCCCGCGGATTCGGCAGCGTTTTGATCCAATTGTCCGTGCCTTGCAGAAACCCTGGCGTTGGCGAAGGAAAAGCGTTCAAAACACCGGCACCATTGGCGCTCACGCGGTTGGACGGGATGATGTTGCCGGCAAACGGAACGTTGTTCGTCAGCGGATCATTCACCACTCGCGTCCGCCGAAAGAACGCGTTGGCCGGGTTCAGTAGCTCTGCAAAATTACCGCGACGCATCGCATCGGTCGGCACGGTCGCCGTTACCGTCTGCTCCCGCCGCCAAATCAGCCACTCCTGCGACCCAAAGAAAAAGAGCTTGTCTTTGTTCTTATTGAATTTGCCCGGAACGTAGACCGGCCCCCCAATCGCGTACCCCGGCTGGTTGAACCGAAACGGCGCCGCGCGCCGATAATCGTCGAACACCGGGCTCTGGTTCCGCGTCCAACTGTTGGCGTCCATCGCCGAGTTCCGGAAGAACCACCACCCCGTGCCATGGAAATCCTTCGTTCCGCTTTTGGTCACAAACCGCATCTGCCCGTCCATCGCCCTCCCGTACTCCGCCGGGTAGGTCGATGTCAGCAGTTGTACTTCCTGAATCGTGTCCACGTTAAGCAGCCCCACCTGCGCCGACCCCGTAAAGTCGCCGCGCGTTCGCATCGCGTTAACCCCGTCAATCGTGATGTTGTTCCCGTTGCGCCGCCCCCCGTTGATGGAAAAACTCTCGTGCATATTGTTGGGGTTGAAGTTATTGAAGTTTCCTCCCACCACCCCGGCCTTCAGCAGCGCCAGGTTGATCGGGTTTCGCCCGTTTAAAGCGAGGTCCGTAATCTGCCGCGCCTCCACCACGCGGCCGATCTGCGCCGTCTCCTGCGACAATTGCACCCCGGTCGCCTCCACCGTGATCGACTCGCTCACGGCTCCGAGCTCCAGGCTAACGTCCACCGTGCTGCGGGCCGCCACGTCGACTTTGACACCGGTCCTCGTGAACCGCTTGAAGCCCGCCGCCTGCACGCTAACATCGTACAAACCCACCGGCAGATTCGTCAGAACGTACGAACCGTTCTCGCCCGTATCAACCGACCGGGATACTCCCTGAATACTGGTCGCCGTAACTCGCGCCCGGGTTACGCTCGCGCTGCTGGCATCCAGCACGGTGCCGGCAATCTGACCTTGGTCTTGTTGGCCAAGAGCGGGAAGGGCCGCCCAGCCTAAAAAGAATGCCAAAAAGGCAGTCTGGAACCACAGTTTCATAGTTTGATTCATCGTGGACTGTACCTAAACCGTTTGGTGCAATTACTCGCGTCGATGAACCTATCACAGTTTACTTCTCAACGAAAGGGGTTGTTCTGTCACCCCTCCCGCTACTAACGAACCGAGAGTCGCGCCTCATTCCCTTCGCAGTTCAGAACGCCGTCTCAGTTGCCATTCCGGCCCATCCGCCACCGCCCCGGCCGACTCACCTCGCCGCTCGGCGTTCGGAAAACCGTCTCCGCACCCAACACAGAAAACGCAAATACCCTGCCATCCGCCGACAGCTGCGGCTCCACCACGTCCCGTCCCGGCCGCTCCGCCGCCACGGTCAACCCCCGCCCATCGCAACGAAAAACCTTCTCCCGCCCCGCCTCGTTAATCCCCTTCCTTCCCAACCGGGACTGAAACTATACGTAACTCCCGTCCGGCCCATCCGCCGACCGGCTCAGCGGCGGACTACTCATCTCCAGCGCCAGCACCGCCATAGGCAAGCACGCGATAACGCCTCTGGAAAACACTCGTCCCCCGCAACTACCTACTCAGTAGGTAAATCGCCGTCCCCACGATAATAACAATCCCTACGATCCCGACGATAACCCAAACGGACCCGCCAGACCTCTTCGCCGGCGCCGCCTGCAACGCCCGAATCTGCTGCGTCGTCTGCGTCCTCACCATCAGCTTCTCCAACTGCTCCAACGCCTCCCGATAACTTCCCGTCCGCTTCCCCGCGTCTTTCTCCATCATCCGGGCCACTAACTCGGTCAGCGGCGTTGGAATCCCTCCCATCATCTGCGTCAACGGCCGCGCTACCTTCGCCCCGTCGCAA
>JAPKZA010000185.1 GCA_026394015.1 Acidobacteriota bacterium | reverse complement strand
CCGCTTCCTCGATAAAGTCATCGATATCAATTACTACCCGACCAACGGGGCGGAAGTATCGAACCGCAAATGGCGTCCGGTCGGCCTCGGCCTGATGGGCCTCCAGGATCTCTTCTTCCAGATGCGGATTCCGTTTGATTCGCCCAAAGCCCGTGCGCTGGCCCGTCGGATCCAGGAAGATATCTACTTCCACGCCCTCGAAACCACCGTCGAATTGGCCGAAGAGCTGGGCCCGCACGGCAACTTCCACGAAACGCGCGCCTCCCAGGGGGTCTTCCAATTCGAGCTATGGAACGTCGCGCCCGAGGTTCCGGAGCGTTGGGAAGCCCTGCGCCCCCGGATGATGAAGTCTGGGATGCGGAACTCGCTGCTCATCGCGATCGCCCCTACCGCCACGATCGCCTCGATCGTCGGCTCCTATGAGTGCATCGAACCGCAGATTTCAAACTTGTTCAAGCGCGAGACCCTCTCCGGAGACTTCGTGCAGATCAACAAGTATCTCGTGCTCGAATTGAAGGCGCTCGGGATGTGGACCGAGAGCGTCCGCAACCGGATCAAGATGGGCGAGGGCTCGATTCAAGCGATCGACGAGATCCCGGACGAGTTGAAACAGATCTATCGGACCGTCTGGGAGGTCCCGATGCGGTCGTTGATCGACATGGCGGCCGAGCGGTCGGCCTACATCGATCAGAGCCAGTCGCTGAACCTGTTCATTGAGACTCCGACTATCGGCAAGGTCTCTTCCATGTACATGTACGCCTGGAAGAAAGGTTTGAAAACAACTTACTACTTGCGGTCCCGGCCGGCATCTAAAATTTCAAAGGCCACGGTGCCTGTAGCAACGCTCGCTCCGGCGGCGGCGATCGCCTGTTCTCTCGAAAACCCCGATAGCTGTGAAGCCTGCCAATAGTTGTCAGTACGGAATAATAAGTAATGATTCTCGATCCTGGATTTGACCTAACACTTCGCCCGATGAAGTACCCCGTTTTTTACAATATGTATAAGACGGGTATTAAGAACACCTGGACGGTGGAAGAGGTCGATTTTTCGACCGATGTGACCGATCTTCGCGAGAAGATGAACCCGGCCGAGCAGCATTTGATCAAGCGTTTGGTGGCTTTTTTCGCCACCGGCGACTCGATCGTGGGGAACAACCTTGTACTGAATCTCTACAAGCACATCAATTCGCCGGAAGCGCGAATGTATCTTTCCCGGCAGCTTTATGAAGAAGCCGTTCACGTCCAGTTCTATCTAACTCTGCTCGATACCTATATTACGGATCCGAACGAGCGCGCGGGAGCTTTTTCGGCCGTCGAAAACATTCCTTCGATCAAGGCCAAGGCCGATTTCTGCTTCAAATGGATTGATTCGATCAACGATCTCGAGTCCGTCCAGACCGAAGCGGACATGAAGAATTTCCTGTTGAACCTGGTCTGCTTTGCCTGTTGCATCGAGGGGATGTTCTTTTTTGCCGCATTTGCCTACGTCTATTTTCTCCGCTCCCGCGGCTTACTCCAGGGCTTGGCGACCGGCACCAATTGGGTTTTCAGAGATGAAAGTGCCCACATTGAATTTGCGCTGGAAGTGATCAATACGGTTCGTCGCGAACGGCCCCATTTGTTCGATGCCGACTACGAAACCCGCTGCAAAGATATGATTCGGGACGCCGTCGAGTGCGAGGCGCTCTTCGCCGAGGATACTCTCGGTGGGGGCATTTCGGGGATGTCGATCACGGCTATGCGCCAGTATCTGCAATATATCGGCGACCGCCGCCTGGTCTCGCTTGGCATCCAGCCTATCTTCGGCGCGAAGAACCCGTTTGACTTCATGGAACTGCAGGACGTGCAGGAACTGACGAACTTCTTCGAACGTCGCGTTTCGTCGTACCAGACAGCGATTTCGGGCGAAGTCGCCTTCAGCGACGATTTCTAAAGCGCCGATGACCCGTCGCGAGCTTCTCGTTTCGCCGGTTTTGTTCGCTCAGCAGGCCGACCGCCGTCCGAACGTGATTGTGGTGGTTCTCGACGATCTGGGTTGCCGCGATCTCGGCTTCCTCGGGGCGAAGGATTTGAAAACGCCCCATTTGGACGCGATCGCGGCGAAGTCAGCGGTGCTGTCCAACTGGTATTCCAACGCCCCGGTATGCGCCCCGGCCCGTGCTTCCATCCTTTCCGGGCGCTTTCCGGCCCGCGCTGGCGTGGCGTCCAATGGGGGCGAACTCACCCCCGGGCTTCCCACGCTTGGTTCCTCTTTCAAAGCCGCCGGCTATCGCACCGCGGCCATTGGTAAGTGGCATCTGGGCCTGAAGCCAGAGACCCACCCGAACTCTCACGGCTTCGATACGTACTATGGCTTCCTGAACGGTTGCATCGATTTCTACTCCCATCGGTTTTATTGGGGAGAGCCGGGTCGGCCTAATTTTCACGACCTCTGGCGCAACCGCAAAGAGATCTTCGAAGACGGTCGATACTTCACCGATCGGATCGCCGACGAAACCGTCGCTTTCCTCGAAGCGTCTCCCGCCACGCCCTTCTGCGCCTACGTGGCGTTCAACGCGCCCCACTATCCGATGCACGCCCCGGAGCGTTATATGGAGCGATTCAGCGGTCTACCGCTGGAGCGCTAAACCTATGCCGCGATGGTGGCCGCGGTCGACGATGGGATTGGTCGCATCCGAGAGAGTCTCGAGAAATCCGGCCAGTGGGACAACACGATCTTTTTCTTCACGGGCGAAATTGCGCCACTACGGAGAAGCGCGCTGGGTTGGGCGGCCAATACGCGACCGCCGGGGACAACGGCGTCTATCGCGGGTTCAAGTTCTCGGCCTTTGATGGCGGCATTCACATCCCCGGGTTCGTTCATTACCCGTCCCGCATTCGTCCTCGCGTCCTGCCCCAGATCGCCCAAGCAATGGATATTCTGCCGACGCTTCTCACCGCGGCCGGCTTGCCCATTCCCGCCGGGCTCGATGGCCTCTCCATTTGGGAGGTACTCACCAACGACGCTGCTTCCCCGCACCGGGAACTTTACTGGGCCAATCAAGGCCAAGTCGCCATTCGTCGCGATCAGTGGAAGCCCGTCCTGAAGGGGAAGGATTTTGATCGTCGGCCCGAGGGCAATCAATCGCTGACCGGGAACGATGCGGTCTTCTTGTCGAACCTCTCCGAGGACCCGGGAGAATCGCGAAACTTGCGGTCTCAGCACCCCGGATTGGCCGATGAATTGGCCACTTTAGCGGCGAAGTGGCAGGCCTCACTTCTTTAAGATATAGTAATCTTGATGCCCACACAAAACATCGAGAATCATGCCCAACGAGTCCCGGCGTTTCTAGCCGTTGGAGTGACGCTGATGGTGACGATCATCGGCTGTGGGGTCAACCTCTACAACTCGATTGGCGACCATCAACGGATCTACAGCGCGTCTCTCTTGCTCGTTTTGACGATCTGTGTTTTTATGACCGCGTTCTTTGCGCGGACCTTCGCGCTGAAGGCGCAGGATCGGGCGATCCGTGCGGAAGAGAATCTTCGCCATTTTGTGCTAACGGGCAAACTGCTCGACTCGCGGCTGGAACCGTTGCAGATCGTTGGTCTCCGGTTCGCTTCCGACGCCGAGTTCCCCGCGCTGGCCCAACAGGCCGCGGAGAAGGGTTTGTCGCAGAAAGATATTAAGGCGCTCGTCAAGAACTGGCGTCCGGATTTCTACAGGGTCTGATGCACATCTTCCTCCTTCTTCTTCTCCTTTCGGCCTCTGCCTTCGCGCAGGAGCCAGTCTATGCGGTGTTCGAGAAGGCAGATTGCCACTCCTGCCACAACCGGGACGGCGTTGCGGCCGGGACCCGTTTGCTTTTCCCCGAAGGCATTGTTTCGGCCGAAAAGAAGGAAGCCTTCCTGCTCTCGTTGGTCACCCTTGTTGACCGGTTGGATCCGGCGAAGTCGGTTTTGCTCGAAAAGCCCACCAAGCGGACGTCGCACGTCGGCGGGGAGAGGATCAAGCAGGGCAGCCCGGAGGAAGCAACGCTACGCTCCTGGATTGGGCAGTTGGCCAAGCTCAACGGTGATGCGCTCGCCAAGGCGCTCCGGTACCGGGAAGAGGAAGAGGGCGGGGGAGGGCAGGTTGCTCCCCGCGTCGAACTCCGGCGCTTGACCCATAGCCAGTACAACCAGACCGTCCGCGATCTAGTTGGCGACGTCTCCAAGCCCGCCGATCGATTCCCACCCGAAGATTTTGTGAACGGCTTTCGGAACCAGATTCAGGGTCAGAGCCTTTCGCCGTTGCTGATCGAATCCTACAGCGAGGCGGCCGAACGGATTGCGCAGAGCGCGATGCGGGGCGGCGATACGCGGGGTCTGATCGGCTGCAAACCATCGCTGGCTTGCCGGGCGAAGTTCGTCCGCGAGTTCGGATTGAAGGCGTTCCGCCGGCCGGTCGAAAACGGGGAGCAGAAGCGCTACGAGGCGCTGTTTGCGACTGAGAAAGAGTTCGTCAAGGGTGCGCAGTTGGTGATTGAGGCGATGCTGCAATCGACCAACTTCCTATTTCGGCTCGAAGAGACCTCCGACCCCAAGTTGAAGCCCTACGTGACGGCCAGCCGGCTGTCGTATGCGCTGTGGGACACGATGCCCGACGCGTCGCTCTTTGCGGCCGCGGCGCAGGGCTCGGTCGACGTTCGAGCACAAGTGAACCGGATGCTGGACAACCCGCGGGCCAAGGTGGCGCTGAACGAGTTTGTCGGCCAATGGCTGCGTTTTGACCGGATTTTGACGGCCAGTAAGGATCGGCGGAAGCATCCGCAATTCACCCGGGAGACGGCGGTCGCGATGACCGAAGAGGCGCGGCTGTTTGTGAGCGACCTCGTCTGGAACGACCGCAATTTTATGGAACTGTTTACGGCCCCTTATGGCTACGTCAACGGTGAGCTTGCGGGCATTTACGGCGTCCCGGCTCCGGCGCAGGAGTTCGGGAAGGTAACGTTTCCGGCAGCTTCCGAGCGGGCGGGGATTCTGGGCCAAGCGCTGTTTCTGGCGAGCACGGCGAAGCCGGACGAGTCGTCGCCGACGGCGCGCGGGCTGTTTGTGCGGGAGCAGTTTTTGTGTCAGCACGTGCCGGATCCGCCGGCGGGCGTGAATACGAATTTGCCGCCTTTTTCGGCCGAACGGCCGGAGACGAACCGGGAACGTTTGTCGGCGCACGTCATTAACCCTGGTTGTGCTTCGTGCCATAGCTTGATTGACCCGATCGGGTTTGGGTTTGAGAAGTTCGATGCGATTGGGGCAAGACGGGATAAGTTTGAGTTCACAACGCCGGGGCGGGGCCAGAAGGCGCCCGCGAAGGCGTGGACTTTAGAGATCGATTCGACCGGCTTCGTTGCCGGAGTCGCCAAGTCGGCGTTTGCTTCGCCGTCGGCTTTAGGCGCGGTGCTCGGAGAGAGCGCGCAATGCCAGGAATGTTTGGTGAAGCAGTATTTCCGCTATACGTTCGGTCGCACGGAAACGGCGGCTGATCGGCCAGTGATCCGCCAGTTGACCGAAGACTTCCGGCGGTCGCAGTATCGGTTCAAAGCACTTATTGCCTCGATAATGCTATCTCGAGAGAATCCAGGGGGAGCTGTCCATGCCGCACGTAATCACGAATCGCGTTAGACTTTCGCGCCGCGCCTTGCTTAAGGGGTTGACGGCCGCCGGAAATGCCGTACTGGTCGGCTTGCCGCCGCTGGTATCGATGTACAACTCGCACGGCACCGCGTATGCCGCCGGGGCCAAGCCGATCGAGACCCGGTTTGTGCTTTGGTTCAACGGCAACGGGATTCCGGAGCGGTATTGGATCCCGGCCGAGGAGGGCAGCGACTACAAGATGACGCCGTGCCTATCTCCGCTGGCGGCGTTCCGTCAGGATTTCCATGTGCTGAGCGGGGTCGACAACGCGGCCTCGGCGGGGCAGGGAAATGGCCATACGAACTCGATGAGCGGGTTGATGACGGGGACGAACTTCACGGGTCGCGGGCCGTCGGGGCCTTCAGTGGACCAGGTGATTGCGAACAAGATTGGCGGGGATTCGCGCTTTCGGTCTCTGCAGATTGGGGTGGCGCAGGAGTCCTTCGGCGAGAGCATGCAGCGGAACATGAGCTGGGCTGGATTTGAGCGGGCGCTGCCGCCGGAGATGATTCCGCATCGGCTGTTTGACCGGTTGTTTGGGGCGCGGGAAGAGGGCTGGGTGAACCGGAAGCGGAGCATTCTGGACGCGGTTTCGACCGACGCTACGGCGCTCAAGAAGAAGTTGCCGGGCGACGATCAGAACCGGGTGGAAGAACATCTGTCGGGCATTCGCGACCTGGAACGGTCGATCGCGGCGCTGCCGGAAGAGTACCGGAAGGTGGATGCTCCGGATTTCGATGGGGACATGAAGGATTGGCCGCGGATTGCCAAGCTCCAGAGCGATTTGTTGGTTCAGGCGCTGGCGACGCGGCAGACGCGGGTAGCGTCCTACATGCTAACCAAGTGCCAGAGCATTTCGCGGTTCCCGTGGCTGGGTTATACCTCGGCGCGGCACCACGATTACACCCACGCCGAAGGCCGCGTGAGCGGGGCGGACGGGGCCGAAGGGCAGCGCGTGCTGCGGGACATCTGCAAGTGGCACGTGGAGGAGTTTGCGTACCTGGTGGCGAAGCTGAAGTCGATCCCCGAGGGCGACGGCAGCGTGTTCGACCGGACGGCGTTGATCTTCGTGCATGAGCATGCCGAGGCGAATCCGCACAAGAACAGCGGCTTGGCGATGCTGGTGGCGGGCGGCGTAGGCAAGATGGCCAAAGGGCGGCATACGCGCGTGACGGGCACCTCCGGCGACGTGTATCTGACCGTGGCGGATGACATTGTCCAGGCTGGCATCGGGAAGTTCCCGACGGCGAGCAAGAAGATCAGCAGCTTGCTGGCGTAGGCGCGGGATGTTGCGAACCTTATTGTTGTGCGTAGTTCCCGCTCTGGCTTTGGCGGCGGAGCGGGACGTGGCCGAGTGGGTGATCCGCTTTGAAGGTTCGGTTACGGTGGAGGGGAAGGCGCAGCCGATCCGCGACGTGACCCAACTGCCGGCGGGCGAGATCAGGATCGTCGGGATCGACCTGACAGGGTCGGTGATGCCGCCGACGGAGCTTGTAAAGATCGCTGGATTGGCGCATTTGCGAGACCTCTTTCTGCCGGGTCCGGTGTGGAACCCGGGCGGCGGGAACGAGGACGCCAACGACGTGTTTAAGACGCTGGCGACGCTGAAGAACCTGGAGCGGATCTACGTGGGGTGGCACTTTGCGACCACGATCAACATCAAGGACAAGGGTTTCGAGGCGCTGACGGGGTTGACGAAGCTGCGGGAGATCCGCTGCTCGCAGTGCCAGTTGAGCAAGGTGAGTTTGGCGAGCTTCACGAACCTGCGGAGCCTGGACCTGAACAATACCCGGTTCACCGATGCGGGGTTGGCGGGCTTGGCGAACTTGAAGGGACTGCGGCGGCTGTTTCTGCGGGATACGCTGGTGACCGACGAGGGGATGCGGCACCTGGCTGAGTTGACGCAGCTGGAGGAGCTCGACCTTTCGGGGGTGAAGCTTTCGGATAAGGGGATCGAGCCACTGCGGAAGCTGACGGCGATGCGGGTGTTGAACCTGCGCGGGGCTTCGGCGACGGACGCGAGTTTGGACGTGTTTGCGGGGATGCCGAACTTGCGGGCGCTGGACCTGTACCGGACGCGGGTTACCAACGCCGGGGTGGCGCGGTTGCAGGGTTTGAAGCAGTTAGTGGACGTGGACCTGCGCTACAGCCGGGCGACGAGCAACGGCGTGGATGCGCTGCGGGCGGCGCTGCCACAGGCGAAGGTGCAGTATGTGGGCGCGGCGAGCATCAAGGTAAAGAACGCGGGCGCGGCACGGCCGACGACGGAGTCCGACGAAGACGTGGCAGCCTGGGTGAAGGCGATTGGCGGGAAGGCGACCGTGGTAGCCGGGAAGGTACGACGGATCGACCTGGCGACGACGCCGGTGAGCGATGCGCAGTTGCAGTTTCTGGGGCGGTTGAGCGAGTTGGAAGAGCTGCATTTGCAGGCTACGCAGGTGGGTGATTTGGGCGTCGCGGCTCTGGTGGGATTGCCGCGGCTGCGGGCGTTGGACTTGAGCAACACGACGGTGTCGGACGCAGGCTTGGCGAGTGTGGCGAAGATCGGGAGCCTGCAGGTGTTGCGGTTGGCCGGGTCGCTGGTCGAAGGGCCGGAAGTGGGGCAATTGGCGGCCTTGCCGCAGTTGCGGGAGCTGGATTTGGGCGCGACGAAGTTCGACGATAAGGGGCTGCCGGGGCTGGGTAAGCTGGCGGGGCTAACGTCGCTGCGGCTGAGTTATACCGAGATTACGGACAAGGGGCTGAACGGGGTCGAGGGCTTGGAGAAGCTCGAATCGCTGCAGTTGGCGGGGACCGACATTGGGGACAACTCGATGGAGCGGATCGCCAAGTTTACGGGGCTGCGGGAGCTGATTCTGAACCAGACGCGTTTCAGCGATAAGGGCTTGGCGGCGCTGAAGCCGCTGGTTAACCTGGAGCGGATTGAGATGTTTCGGACGCGGGCGGGCAACGCCGGGGCGGAGTCATTGGCGACGCTGAAGAAGTTGCAGGTGGTGAACCTGGACTACACGAACGTGGACGATAAGGGCTTGGTGGCGCTGCAGGGGCTGCCGGCGATGAACCGGTTGAGCATGGATAATACGAACGTGACGGACAAGGGGATTGCGACGCTGAAGACGATGGCGGGGCTGCGGAATTTGAACCTGTACCATACGTTGGTGTCCGAGAAGGGGTACGACGAGTTGAAGGCCGCGCTGGCCGGTTGTGCCATTGTGTTTGATCGAGACTCGGCGTTGCCGAACCGGAGGACGCGTTAGATGAAAGGCATCTGGGTGCTGGTTTTGGCTGTGGCGGCGGCTTGGGGCGCGGACGATTCGAAGTGGATCGAAGACGCCGGTGGGACGGCGGTGCGGGACGCGGCGGGCCGGATTACCGGGCTGGATTTTCGGGCCAGTTGGGTGACGGACGCGGACTTGCGTCGGGTGGCGGGGCTGCCGGGGCTGACGTCGTTGAACCTGGGGTTGACCCGGGTGACGGATCAGGGGATGCAGGAGTTGAAGGGGCTGACGGGGTTGGTGGAGCTGGATCTGCGGTTTGCCGAGTACGTGACCGATGAGGGGTTGGCGGCGCTGAAGGGCTGGAAGAAGTTGCGGCGGTTGGACATTCACGGGACGAAGGCGAGTGATACGGCGCTGGACCATATTGCAGGGATTACGACGCTCGAGACGCTGGATGTGGGGTCCGTGATGTTGACGGATGTGGGCCTGGAACGGCTGACGGTGTTGCCGAATTTGAAGGCGCTGACGATTGGGGGGAACGAGTTGGGGGATGCGGGCTTGCAGGCCTTGCGGCAGATGCGAGGGATTACCTATTTGGACCTGAGTGGGCGGCAGGGGACGGATTCGAACGTGTGGGCGGTGAATATGTCGGATGTGGGGTTGGAGGCGATTCTGACTTTGGGGCAGTTGCGGGAGTTGCGGTTTGGATGTTCGTCGTTGGGGGTAGGGAGCGAAGGGACGCGGTTTGCGACGGTGAGCGCGATGAGTGTGACGCCGCGGCGGCTCGAGAAGATGAAGGGGTTGGGACAGTTGCAGAAGCTGCGGCTGGAGGGTTGCGACCGGATTGATGACGAGGCGGTGGCGATTCTGGCGACGTTTCCGAAGCTGGAAGAGGTGGATTTGAAGGGTACGGCGGTGACGGAAAAGGGGTTAGCGGCGCTACGGGCGGCGCGGCCGAAGTTACGGGTTATGTATGGGGCTTGGGAGGCCAAGTCGGCGAACTTCCGGAATAACTAAAGCGCTCTCTATCGTGATGATAAGGAGAGACTTATGGCATTGTTCGGGTTATTTCGGATGGGTTCGTATTTCCAGCTACCTTGGTTCGGGCCGTATCATTGTCGATATCGGAAATTGCGATCTAGTCTTCTAAGTCTTTGTTTGCAAACGAGTTAGGGTCTGTTTCCGGGTTGCTTCCGCTGGGTTCGTTTTCGCTTTAGCGGAGCGCCGGGGTTCGATCCCCCGGCGCTCCGCAGCCCGGAATCGGTTTAGTTTTCGAGTTCGGCTTGGGTTTGGCCACCCGATCTTCGATTTCCAAAATCGCGGTATAGTCCTCTAAGTCTATGTTTGCAAAAGAGTTAGGTTCTTTTTCGAGTCTCTTTCGCTGGGTTCGTTTTCGCTTGAGCAAGGAGCCAAGACGATTAGGCTGGGAACGCGCCATAATAGATTCCATGGCAACGGTCCATATGAGCGAGGCGGAAGTGGCGCGAGATCTTCATGCTGTGCTGGTCCAAGTGCGGGACGGCGTTGAGGTGATCATCGAGGAAAACCATCGGCCGATCGCGGTGTTGAAAGCTTCCGATCCCGGCCAGTCCGATTCCAGGAGACCGGGCCGTAAGCTGAGTGAGTGCATTGCGCTGGCGATGGCCTATGAGGCGAAGCTCGGTACCGCACCGATCCCGGATGACGACTTCGCCAAGGATGTGGAGGCAGGAATCGACGCCCACCGTGACGCGTTTGAGCCGGCCGCAGGGGAATAGTCCTCGACTCCAGTGTCCTTATTGCGGCGGAGCGGGGCATGCGCCCCGTCAGTCAGGTTCTCGGTTCGCTTTCCGCTGCATACTTCGTAACCGAATTCATGTTGTCTTCGATCTCGGTAATGGAACTGGAGCATGGATGGCACCGCGCCAACACGCCCGAAACCGGGGCCAAGCGTCGCCGGTACATCGACGAAGTATTGACAATTCTTCCGGTCGAACCGTTTACCCGCGAGATGGGAGTTCTGGCCGCCAAGATTGACTCTGATCTGAAGAAAGTTGGGTTAGTGATCGCAACCGCTGATTTGCTCATTGGCATTACAGCACTGCATTACGGTTACGCCATTGGAACTCGCAACGTTCGCCATTTCAAGATGATCCCCGGGCTGAGCGTACTTCCTCTTTAGACCGTTCCGTTGAACGAGAGGGTCGAACTCCGGTAACCATCAGAAGCAAAAGCAGTTAGTGACGCTTCTAACGGCTCTTTGTTTGGGTTCGTTTTTGGTTTAGCCGCTGTTTTTAGGCGGCCAGGGGAACCGGGGTGACGGTCAGCTTTTCGAGCAGCGCGGTGACGTCATAGCTCGGGGCGATTTCGGCCATCATTTCGTCGTCGAGCAGCATATTGGCCACCCAACGGGGTAATTGGTAGTTGGGTTCGTTTTTGGCGCGGTCGGCGTGATCGAGCATCTCCTTGACCACTTCCGGAGTCGGCAACGCCGGTGCAGCACCATTCTGATCCGCGTCGGTACTAATGGGCTCCGGGGGAACCAACGGAAAATCCCGACGGATCTGTTTGAACATCTTGTAATGGCTGGCGTAGGCGGACTGATGGGATTTCTTATCCCGCTGGAGGGATCGCCACAGTTTTTCTTTCTCGAGCCCTTTTTCGTAACTCGTCAGATCGCGCATTTCGCTCGGCATCTCGGAGTACGCGCGCAAACTTGCATCGAGAAGACACTGGCGAGCGTAAGTTTCCAGCGAGATCGTGCGCTCCAATTGGAAGAGTTCGACGCACATGTGCCGGACGAGCGTCTGTTCACACTCCGAGGCGGGCTGTAACTGCCGCAAATGCTTCTGGTAGAGCCGGAGGTAGCTGATCCAGCAATCGCTCGAAAGCAGAGCGATGCACTCGGGCAGTTCCTCCTTCAATATTTCGAGATGTTCTCCGGTCGCGATGCTATTGAGCGAAGCGATGTACTTGCCGAGGTCCGAGACGGGACCACGGCTCTTGGCGCCATTTTGGCGGGCGACTGCGGCGCGCCGGGCTTTTTGCTCTTCGGTCATGATGAATTCTCCGTGCGAGATTTGGAAATGCAAAAAGCGCTTGTTTCCGCAAGGGGACACAAGCGCTTCCGCAGTTTTAATCTACGACGGTGGGAAGAGGGTTTCGAAGTACAGATTCGAACCATGGTCAGTTCGCCGGAATCGACAAGTGACCTACAATCAAATAGACGCGGCTAGCAGATTTATTTTTTTACCTTGTGAACGAATAGATCCACCTGGGCGTGGTGGCGAATGTTTCGATTCTGAGCAACTGTTTTTCGACTAAATCTTGGGCCCGACTCCGAATGTATTCCTTCGTGAAATGGGGTTTGAGTCCGTTGACCCGGTTGACGAGCGTATCGAGTGAGATTGACTCTTTCTTTTCGAAGGCTTCGCGGTCTACAAAAACGGCGGTACTCTCTAGTTCCAAGTCAGCAGCAGACTTGGATGCAAACTCGGCAACCACCCAAGTCAGGTCCGCTTGGTGATCATGCAGGAATTCCTTTCCGTCGGAGATTAGCTCGGGAGCATTGGGGCCGGGTTCCAATTGGTATCCGTAGCCAACGCTGTTTGGAATCACCTTCGACTTCACTGCTTCGAGATTCACGGCTGATGCGAGATCAGACAGTACCTCCGAGTCAAAGGGACCGTAGGAGTAGATGGTGAACCGGTAGCCGAGCGGCATTCCTCTGAGTTCCTGAAGAAAGTAACACATGTTCATTAGCATAGTTCGCCCCATTTGGCCGGCGGGGACTTTTGAGACAAGATCCGCTATGACGGCCAAGCGGTGACGGTGTAGATTATTCCATTCCATTTTCTAAAACCTCCTGGACGATCCGATCCGCACAGCTTGCGAGAGGCGATGGCGAGAGGCAATCGGAGTCGCATGGCGAGATCAAGGCGCGCGATGTCGTCGTTCGTTGGGCTGTGGGCGTGGCGAGGTTCGCCGGACGTAAAACGGCGGAGCGATCGAGCCGATCGAGCCGGTCGATGTTGTTCACGACTCCCACGGATTGAAGAGTACGATGCCCAAACCAGCGAAGTCTTTCCCATTTCGGGTTACGACGGTTAGATCGTATTCGAGGGCGGTGGCGGCGATCAAGCCATCGATCATGGCGAGAGGTGTTCCCCTTCGTTGCGCCTGCGCGGATAAGATCGCCCATCGGTCTCCAATCGCTTTCGTCACCGGAAGCAATCGGGGTTGAAACGCGATTTCGAGATCCGCATGCCATTCTTCTAGATGAGTGCGTCGTTTACCAACCGGCAAGAGCTCCAGTCCGCGGCGAATTTCGGCAAAGGTCAGTACACTCGCGAAGAGAAACTCATCCGGGGTCGCCTTCAACCAAGCATCAACTCGTGGATCTGCTGGTAAAGCGCGGGCGAATTCTGACAGGACGTTGGTGTCGAGGAAGAAACCAGCCACAAGTTAACCCAGATCAACGAGACGGGGGTACTCTTTTGGACGCTCGGTGATTACTTTCGAACCCGCAAAAGGCGGCTGCGTCAAAAGGTCGTAAATTCGCTTGGGCGGTTTGGAGATGACCGGCATCGCCTGATTCTTTTCCCGCCAAGCTTGAACCCCTTGGACGATTAACTCGTCCAGAGAATGGAAGTTGCCACGGTGTAGTTCTTCCTGCACGAGCCGCTCCGTTTCGGGCTTGAGTTCAACGGCCATACCTTGAACGTACGCGAAATCTGGGCTGGGCGCAACCCGCGAACGTTTGGCTCGATGAGCTGGTCATAGTTTCGTGGAAGGCTTAAGGCTCGCGATGGCCTCAACCGGTTTAGGGCGAAGTTGGCCTCCATTGGTACGACTTGGTAGCGATGTCTGGGGCGCAAACTGATTCCGTTGGTTCCAGATCGGCCCGAGCTAGGCGGCGAATGGGCCGGAGTCGCGGATACGCGGGATGATGATCGGTGAATTCGCGCTCTCAGGCGTCGAGGGATGCGTAGCGGTGGACGGGGCAGCGAATGGCTAACAAACAGCAAAGCTAACCAGAATAGTGGCAGGAAAAGCGGATCGGCTTTGCCGACCTTGGAGGCGAGTCAGAACAGCAAGCGCTTCCTCAGTTTTAATCTACGACGGTGAGAGTGCGGATTCGAACCATGATCGTTTGGCCGGAATTGAGAAGTGGTTTATTACTAAAGAGATGCGGAGGAAAGAGTTATTTGTTCACCTTGTGAACGAGGTTCTTCACGGGGACGTGGTGCTGTGTTCGATCCAGTCGGCGCCGATCTATGGCTACGCGGCGCGACTCGTCTCTGCGCGCCTAATCCACCTGGCGATATCCGCCGAACCGGCGCCGATGGTCAATAGAGACTTGATGAGAAGGTCAAGGGAAACCGAGTTGTCTCCTGCCTCCATCTTGCCGACCCGCGATTGGCTCGATCCTAGCCGAGCGGCGAGCGCAGTTTGTGAGAGTCCACCCTTTTCTCTCAGTTCCTTTAGGGCGGCGGCGAGCGCGAGTTTCGGAACATACTGCGCATCCACGTCGTGACCCCCTTGCCGGTCTCGTCTAATCGCCAACGCCCGGGCAAACGCCACCGCCCAGTCCGCGCTCCGGAAGAAACAATCACTCTCCTCCCGGTGCCGCAGGCCCTCTCCCTTATTGGCCATCGCCGCCCACCGCAAACGCGCCTGATGCGACGGCTCATCGTGACTACCACCCGCATAGAATTGTATTCTGGAATGAGGAAGCTGTATTGTTTGAACAGGAGCGACGCCCATGGAAGTGCACTTCACGTCTGACCAGCAAGCCAAACTTTCCCGCTTGGCTACGGAGCAAGGCCGCGCGGTGGAAGCACTGGTGCTAGAAGCGGTTGATCGGCTTTTCAGCTATGACGAGTGGTTCGCCTTCGAAGTCGAAAAGGGATTGGCCGCGGCGGATCAAGGTGAACTCGTTGCGCACGACGCCGTTCGCAAGATGATCGAATCCCGGTATCCGGCGTAAATGGCCGTTCGTTGGACCCGGCTAGCGGCGGACGACCTCAGCCCTATTTGTGATTACACGGAGAAACGATTTGGTGCCGGGCAAGCCCAACGAGCTGCCCTTGCGCTCTATGACGGTGTTGACTCCTTGCACTCCATGCCGCTCCGCGGGCCTGTGGGCCGGAGACCGGGTACCCGTGAACTCATGATCGGGGGCCTCCCCTTCGTGATCATTTACAGAGTATGCAGAGATGAGGTAGAGGTGGTCCGTATTCTCCACGGTTCTCAGCGACGGCCGTAGTTCGCGGCTTGGGTGGTTTCGGGCGACAGCTGCAGTATTCGTAAAGGCGAGGGCCGCGGCCCAATGCATAGGCTGGGGGGCGCGACCCGGGGTTGACTGCGGCGACGTCCGTCGCACCGGGTTGTGACGACGAAATTTATGCGAAGAGCCCGACGAAATGTTTCGCGGGAACAATTCGGGTTATTTTGTGACGGCCGAGTGCCAAGAGGCCACTTTTGTCGCCCGTGACGAGGTAATCAGCTTTGCCGCCTTCGGACAAGGCGAGAAGGAAATCGTCGGTTGCGTCGGGAGAGCGTTCTACCCGGGGCAGGGGATGGATGTCCTCGGCGACCTGTCTAATACGGTTGACCAGCCGGCCCGCTTGGTACGGCTTGATGCGTTCGGAGATGCGGGGTTTTTGCAGAGTGGCGCGCAGTTCGTCGAGATGCTCCGCGCAAGTGAGGAGCGTAAAGTTGCCATCCAGCCATATTCTGATAACGGTGGCGGGGGTTCCTGTCGGAGCAAGAAGTGCGGACACTATGATGTTGGTATCGAGCACCACACGCATCAGGCTGGTTGGGCCTTCCGTTGGAGGCGGCGCTCCGTGCGGACCTCGTTCACAGCCTCTTCGACGATACGTTCGACTTCATCCGCATCGGCACTGGCGTTGCGCGTCCAGAGTTCCTGCACCGTACATTGCAGCAGGCGCCGGTTCACGGCCTCTTCGACGAACTTTGAGAGGTCACCCTTTTTCATACCCTGCGAGCCCAGGAAAGTGCGCAGGCTCAGATCGGTATCCTTGGAGACCTTGAGACTCCAGCGGACGGCTTCTTCTTGCATTTGGCACCTCCTCCTATTGCACCGACTTCTGGAGAGTCGGTAAACGCTTAAGCGTCTATGTGCCTATTATGGGTCGAACCGCGGGAGGGGTGTCAACTCTGCTGTTGGGCCGTTTCCCCGATTCCCGCCTTTCCCCTCATTGGTCCGGCGGCACCGTAACTAAGCTCGGTACTTCCTTTACCAGGCTGCTTCCAAAGGCGATCCAGCTGAGCTTGCTCAACTCAAAGCTCTTGGAAACAAGGGCGATACTGCGGCGCAAACGGCCCTAGGCTTTATGTATTCCAACGGCACCGGTGTGCCCAAAGACGCAGTTCAGGCCGTGTTTTGGTATCGCAAAAGTGCAAATCAGGGCGATGCTTCAGGGCAATTGAACCTGGGCCAGATGTATTCCAAAGGCGACGGTGTGCCAAAAGATTTAGCCCAGGCAGCGTTTTGGTATCGCAAAAGTGCAGATCAGGGTAATGCTCCGGCGCAATCGAACCTGGGGGCTATGTATGCCACCGGAAAAGGTGTCCCAAAAGATTTGGTTATTGCTTATATGTGGCGGAACCTGGCGGCGGCTCAAGGTAATGCTTTCGCCAAGGAAGCAAGAGAAGTTCTGGAACAAATAATGACCCCAGCCCAAATTGCCGAAGGCCAAAGGTTATCTAGGGCGTGGAAGCCTAAGCCTTAACGGTTAAAGTAGAACCTAAAGGGTTTGGCCCCAAACGGGTCGAAAATTTGCCGTTTTTGCGCGCGAACTGCGAAAGTCAGGTTCAGTTTGTGGACCGCTACAGTCGCCCGCGAGACGGTTACGCTGCATTGATTTCGTGCCGTGACCGTACAAGACACCCTCACGGTTCAGAGGGGTGTGATCGTTGAGCGATTAGGGGAAGTGGCGCTCGGCTCGCCAAGAAGCCGGGTCGAGGAGTTTTGCCAAGGGCGTTGTCAGCTTTTGAAGGGATTGAGGGTGGGCACACCCGCGTGAGCGAAATCGGCGTGGTTCCTCGTGACGATGGTCAAACTGTGAGCGAGGGCGGTGGCGGCGATTAAGCTATCCTTGAGCGGCATCGCTCTTCCGGATGTGCGGAGGCGCGCGAGTAATTCGGCCCATCGCAGACCGGTAGCGGCGTCCCAGGCCAGGCAATCGATTCGGTGGATTCCGGCGTCAAACCACCGTTCCAGGGCGGCGCGCTTTCTTCCAATGGGGAGGATGAGGATCCCGAACCTAAGTTCCCCGAGAATCACCGGATCGACGACAATCCTTCGTTCGTGGGCGCGAAGCCAAGTTACGACGAGAGGGTCGGGAGATGGCTTTGTCGGTTCGCTGAGGACGTTCGCGTCAACCAAGTACTTCATAGAGTATCGGTAGATTCAGAGTCGATTGCCACGAAAAAATCTTTTTGGGGACAGGCAAGCAGCCAGTCGAGCACACCCTCGTTTTGGGGTATCGCCCGGCGGACGAGACGGTAATCGCCTCGGTCGAGACGCTCGACATCAAACTCCTGGCCCTGCTCGACTTCGTCCATCTGGCGGAATTCGGCGGGTAGGACGATTTGGCCTTTGGAGGAGACGACGGTCTTCATAGGAGTAAGATACCGTCTTACACGGTTTGCGGTCAAGCGGCGAGGAGCGGCGGATATCGGGCCAGGGCGAAGGTGGGGATGCCACGCGCTTGGGACTTTCGCGCCGCGTAGAGGACGAAAGTTGGAGAGGAGTGTGGCGTGCCGATG
>JAPKZA010000099.1 GCA_026394015.1 Acidobacteriota bacterium | reverse complement strand
CGTCCGCGAGAAGCTCCCCCCGGGCATCTCGGGGCTGCGGGTTCTCACCACGAAGGACGTGTGGACGTTCCGCGTTCACCCGTCCTACGGGATCGTCCCCCGGCTGGAGGACGACGGCGGAGAGGTCCGTGAGGTATGGCCGACCAACCGGGAGGTTGGAGGCACCTGGGAGGTGGGGCACATCCTCCCGGACGGGAACTCCCTCCCGATGATGTACGTCGAGCCCGCACTGAGCTTCGAGATGGGCGACGACGAGTCCCCGTCCCGGCGCAAGGTCGCCGTCCCCGGGCAGTTCCTTGCCCGCACCCCCACCACCGTTCGCCAGTGGAACTGGTTCGCGGCGGCGAAGGGCAAGGATCTCAAGCCCACCACCGCCACCGACAAGGAGGGCGCGACGGTGGACCTCACCGACCACCCGGTGGTGGAGGTGTCCTACTGGGACTCCTGCGAGTTCGCCGAGTGGGCGGGCGTGGGACTCCCCTCCGAGGAGGAGTGGGAGAGGGCGGCGCGCGGGAACGACGGGCGCAAGTTCCCGTGGGGCAACGAGACCCCGACGGATGACCTTTGCTGGTCGTCCGTCACCACGCAGAAGGAGCGCACGGCGGCGGTTCTCAACCCCGACGGCACCCCGGCCCGACCCAAGGGCGCGTCCCCCTACGGGCTGCTCGACATGAGCGGCAACGTCTGGGAGTGGACCTCGACGATCCACAAGTGACCCCCCTCCCCCGCGCGATATAGGCGCTACCCCCGGTTCGACTCCGGGGGGCGGGGCCAATCTCACACCCCACACCCGCACACACACCAACGCCACCCGCGCCGCTTCCTTCAGCCTTCAGTGCTTCGTCCTGCTCAACGGCCTGGACCGGGGAACCGGGTTCCACGCCTTCGCCGCGCGGCGGATGGCCGAGTCGGCCCTGTCGGCCCTGGACGCCGCCGCCGGTTCCGAGGACTCCCAGGAGGTCGAGGACTGCCTCTGCAAGTGCGCGGACTTCGCGCAATCCTCGGGCAACATCCTCGCCGCCTACCTCAAGGTGGCGAACGCCTCCCGGGAAGACTGTTCCTAGACCGAAGCCCCCCGGAGTCGAAACCCATGAACCCCCCCGCCCCCAAGGTCGTCATTCGAGGAGGTACGCGGGTCAACACCGACCCGCGACTCCTTCAATCCAACTACACCGCCCTCTCCCGGCAAGGGACCTACGGTACGACGATCGGGTTCCGCACCGCCCAGAGCGGGATACGGAAACCCCGATGACCCCACCTACCAAGCTCCCCACCAAGCTCCCCACCGACAACCTTTACCTAGTCGTCCGTGGCGGCGCGTGGGACGACTGCTTTGCCGCCTGGGTCCGCGCGGCTGCCCGCAACGCGGGCGCGCCCGCGTTCAGGTACGACAACCTCGGTTTTCGTTGCGCGCAGCGGGGCTGTATCCAACCACTGAAAGGACTAACCCCACCGTGACCCCACCCCTAGTCCGCCAACGTCTCCGGGGCGGTGCTTGGAGCTACCGGAACGCAAACGCAAACGCCCTCATCGCCGTCAATAACGCAACCACCCTGGTCCAGAGCCTCTACCTCGGGTTCCGAACCTCCCAGAAAGGCGTAAAGCTCTCCTATGATGAAAGCCCCTCGATGCGTCGTCCTGCGAAGTAGCAGCTTCGCCAACCACCCCGCCGCAACCGTCCCCCGGGTACTGAAGTCCCCGGACACCCGAACCACCACCGTCGGATTCCGTACCCGAGGCCGATGCCGAATGCCCCGATGAGAGGT
>JAPKZA010000092.1:1205-15084 GCA_026394015.1 Acidobacteriota bacterium | reverse complement strand
TTGGCGAGGGCGGTTTCGCGAAAGAGTTCCTGGAGATCGTGAAGAATGAGTGTGCGGGGGGATTTGGCGTCGGGATATTTGCCTTCGGCCGAGTTTTCGCGGGAGAGGGTAGGATCTGGCCCCTTGCCGAGGGGGAGTTGGTTGGCGGTGGCGAGATTGAGGAGGCGTTGGTTGTCTTGCCAATAGCGCTTGGCGAAAGCGAGGGTGAGGGCGGGGTGGTCGGCGTGAGCGATGAGCAGACGGCCTTCGCAACGTCGGCCGCCGAGGGGGAGGGCTTGGAGGGCGGTAAGGTAAGGACCGGCGATATAGAGGCCGCCTTGGCCGTTCGGGAAGAAATTCAATACGGCTTCGCCGGTGAGTAGCGGCATGTGGATGCGATTAATGCAGTGCGTGGCGGGTTCGCCCGAGAAGGCGCATGGTGGGTATTCAGGAGGGCTTGAAGTGGCGCGGAAGGCGAAGAGGATATCGGTTGCGTATGCTTTTCGTTTGGCGACCTTGGCTTGTCTCGCGTTGATCGTTTTCTGGGGGTCCTCATTGGGTTTGGGTTTGGGTTGGGGCTGGACGTACTCTGAGTTGGGGAATACGCAGGTTAAGAACGTCGAGAGGGGGCCTTCGAAGTAGAGTTGCTCCATGCGGGTGGCGCAGGAGGCGAGGTCGTCGAGGGTGAGTTGTGCGGGGTCGTCCTGCTCCGCCATGGCGCAGAGGGCGGCGATGCCGACGTCGACGAGGGGGTGACCGGTCCAGTGCAGCAGAGGCAGTTCGGGCAAGGGTTTCCTAGGGCGCGGCGAACATTAAGACGTGAAGCAGATTGGATAGTGCAAATTGATGATAAGTCGGTTTGGATCGTAAGTAAATAGCCTAGATTAGGTATTATTCACGAATAGTTCGATTTTTCCATTGCCCCAAACGGTATGTTTTCCAACGCCGGACCAGAAGGCGGCTTGGAGATAGGGGATAAACGGGGTCATATTTCCCTGATAAGTCGCGTGACCGAGGAAGCCGCTGAGGGAGTGAGTGGTTTGGCGGCGCGAGCTGAAGCGGTCGACGGAGGCGTGGTGGAGGACGGTGGAGGTGCAGGTAACGGAGGTGGCGAGGTCGCCGAGTTGACGGTAATCGATATCGAGGGGACCGTCGCCGTAGAGGCGGCGGAGATTGCTGAGGCGGTCGCGGACGCGGGCGAAGAGCGGGGCGAACGGGATGGTGGTGGGATGGTGGGGGACGCCTTTGAGTTCAGTCGGGGAGGCGAATTTGATTTGGAGGGAGGTGAAGGGCTCGACGGGAGGCAGGAGGGAGAGGGTTAGGGTTTCCATTTCGGTGAGGGGGAGGAATTGGTTGGCCTGATAGAGAGTTTGGGAGGGATGGGAATCGGCGGAGAGGACGGCGACGGAGGTGAGGAGGACGGAGCCGCGACCGGGGCCGAGGCCGGTGTCGGCGAGTTGGGAGAGGGCGCGGATGAGGTGGAGAGGGGCGTGGGGATGGAGGTCGAAGAGGTTGATGTCGAGCGAAAAGTTAGTTCCGGGGGGGACCGTTAGGCCGTCGAGATGGGCGGCGCGGAGGACAAAGGGGCGGGGCCAGTCGGTGAGGCCGCTGGGGCCTTGGCCGGGGGTCGTGGGTTCGAAGAGACGGGCGTAGGCGCAATCAGAACGGAACGGGCAGGTGGCGGCACCGGGGCACTCGGGGGTGCAGGAGGAGGAGCGGAGGGTGTGGCCGAGGGCGCCGCGAATGACGTTAGCGGCTTTGCCGGGTGGGAAATGAACAGGTTGGCGGGCGAGGAAGGTGAAGCGGAGGGGGCGGAGTTGGAGGTTCATGGGGGAGTGGCTTTGCGCTGGAGACGAATTTCGAGTGTATCTTGCTTGTGGCGTCGGGCTGGCATACTTGCGGCAGAGGGTTTTCGTGGGCGGGCGAATGTTGTTAGTCGGGGTATCTCATAGTCGGACTTCTTGAAGGCCTCCTTCGCCGTTTCAAAATCAATAGGGGTTCCCCCGTACGCTACCGCTTCGGTAGTGAGGAATGCGGACAAACGCTGCAGCGCATGCGAACTGATTCAAGCGGTCGAGGAACCAGGGTGTGCCGCCCTCCGGTTCAGCCGGGACTTGGTGTTTCAGGCACTTGCGTCCATTCGACCAGGGCCGGCCGGTGGCGTTGTGTGCCAATCGCGCGCGGCTCGGCTAGTGCGAAGGCGGCCAGCAGGCTTCGACCCACATCTTGAGCGTGGTGCGGTTCCAACTCGGTTTCGAATCGTGAGATCAGAGTGTCCCGCGTGATCAGGCCAGCCTTCGCCAGATACACTACGTCGCGGATGTCGCGGTCGTTGGTTCGTTCCAACTTGGTCAAAGCCAGATCGTGCGGTTCGAGCGCCCACAACCGAACTTTCGGCCAAATGGGGAAGGCCCTTATCAAGCGGCTCTCGTAGTCATCCGGATAGTTGGCGACGCCGACGTGGTCAATGTAAACCCTATGCTTCCGCTGGAGCGGTGAACCCTTGCCTGCCAACTCGGCAACACGCGCCGCGGCTTCCGGCGGAATCACCGTGAGCACATCGAGGTCCGCCGTTTCCCGGGCGAACCCATAGTGCTGGCTGACGACGAAGCCGCCAATGCAGTGGAAGTCCGCCGGGGCATCGAGGGCGGCGTCCAACTCGGTCAGGAACGATAGCCACGGTTCGGCCGGGCGATTAGGCGGCATGGTGGATATCCTCGGCACGGAGTCGGGTCAGGACGTTCCAGTGCTCAGCGGAATGAGTTCGATTCGCGCGCATCCATGCGCGGGTTGCCGCGGGCATGGAATCCCAACATAGGGTATCTTCCCGCAGCAGGCGCGCGCGCTCCAATTCGCGGATGGCCAGCAGGCCGTTGGGCGTATCTATGGCAGCGAGCTGAAGAACAAAACCCAGCCGGTTTTGCAGGTTCTGAAGCTTCGCTTGGCGGACCAGTGAGCCGAAATCGAACTGGCGGTGGAAGGTTGCCACCAGCCACGGCAGAGCCTCCACAACGCGGGCATCGGCGTCCGGTCGGGCCAGGACCGTCAGGAGGAGGGTGTCCGGCCGGGGGCGTGACCGGCACCGAGGGACATGAGCAAATCCTGGATAGGCGAGCGCGCTCAGTTGGGCACGGAAGAGATCGTCCGACGACTTTCGCGGATCCATGCCGGCGGAAGTCTTCATCCGATTCCGCAATTCCAAGGTTAAGGGCCGCGCTCCCTTTTCCAGCAGCGAAAGGTAGGGCTGGGAGACGCCGAGCAGAGATGCCGCATCCACCTGCGTGAGGCCGTTTCGCTTTCGCCATCGCAATGGATCCGCCGGATGCGCCACCTTCTGAGAGTAGCATGTAATATTACAACGTGGCTTCCCGGTTGGTTGCTGGCGGTGGGGCGTTCGGGGGTAGAGGAGACGCTGCGGAGGGGGCGGAGTTGGATTTCCAGCGAATCTTGTATCTGGCTTTGGTTTGGCATACTTGGGTAATGACGAGTCGTTGGGGATGGGCGATCGTGGTTTGGTTCAGCGGTGGGGCCGAAGGCGGCTCCAATGGGGGCGGCTCAGTGGGTGGCGGTCGACGCTCAGGAGGCGCGGCGGTTGGCTTACTACAAGACGGAGTTGGGCCCCGGGGCGCTGGCTCCGCGCGGATGGTACTGCGATGGAACGTATGGTTCGAGCGGGGCCTACACCGTTGTTGTGCCTAAGCCGATCGATTTGCGCAAGTTTTTCGGCGAGAACGATTTTCGATTTACGGGGCCGACCGTGACGGCCTCCTTTGTTTACTCGGGCACTTTTTAGGAACCGCGCACAACGGACTCGCTTCGGCCCGGCAGGATGGGCGAGTTCCTCGCCCGCTCGAGCCGTGCCTGCGCGGCCTGTGCGCTTCGGGGCGGTTCTTTGTCGCCCCAGTTCTCTATCCGTGCTTCCCGGAGCTGCGCGCTTCGGTAAGTGAAACACTGGCGGAGTTGGGGACTCCCGCTCCGCCGCTTTCGCCGGGGGATACGGTGCGCTCGCTGGGGCCGGGAGTCGTGACTTTTCGGACACCACCCGGGGCGGAAGGGCTGGGCACGAGTCGAAGGCTAAGGGCAAACGATGACGCGATACGGGGTGTCGTGGTGGTGGTGGGGAAGGATCACGACCTGGTGTTTCTTTGTTTACGGTTGGGGAGAGGGATGGAGGACCGCGAGGAGACGATTCTCCGGGACGTGGCTGGGCGGAGCTGGGAGGGGGCTCTGTGATGCAGCCGAGGGAAGCGAGGTGACCTTGGTCGGTGTGCGCTACTTCGTAATGAGCGGATTCTGATGCTAACGTATGTGTGATGATCGAGGAGTGCTTGACGTTCGAGAATTCCTAGACAGCACAGGACGAAGCCCGTTTTCGAAGTGGCTTAATGGGCTTACGGCGCAAGTGGCGGCGAAAGTGACCACCGCACTGGAACGTATTTCCGATGGCAACTTATCCAACGTCAAGTCGGTGGGGAACGGAGTGCTTGCGTATCGAATTGATTTTGGCCCAGGATATCGGATTTCCTTCGGGCGCGAGGGGAACCGACTCATTCTTCTCTTGGCCGGCGGGACGAAATAACGCCAGCAAGAAGACGTCCGGCATGCCCAAGAAAATTGGGAAGAGTAGCGGAGAAGAAAGACGTAGGGGGAAATTGGAATGGCACTGACGAAAGACTTTCGGGAAACGATCCGTGAACGGGCGCAGCGAGAACCGCAGTTCCGTGCCGCGCTGCTTTGCGAGGCGATTGAACTGATGCTGGCCGGCGACGAAAAGACCGACCGGGCGATTCTGCGGAACTACATTAACGCCACGCTGGGATTTCAGCAATTAGAAGCGGCGACGTCCATTCCAGCGGCAAGTCTTATGCGGATGTTTGGGCCGAAGGGCAACCCTTCGGCGAAGAATTTGTTCGGAGTGTTGTCGCACTTGCAAGGGCAGGAAGGGGTGACGTTGCAGATTCGCCCGCGGCGCGGTTGAGTGGGACGTGGCCCTGTGAGCGTGACTTAGTTGGGGGCCGGGTGATTCCAGCAGTAGGGGCACCGAGATCGGTTCGTTTTCGCACGCGGCGTAACGTTGCCATTTGATATGCATTGCATATACAATTAGGCGTTGTGTTCGACTGGGACCGAGATAATCTGAAGAAGATTAAGGCGCATGGTCTTGATGCCGCCGCTGTAGAAGAGGCTTTGTCGATTAGCCCGATTCTGATTTATGAGCAGGAGGCCGATGGAGAGTCGCGGTACGTTTACTACGGGGAGACGGCGGGCCTTCGGCTCCTGGCAGTGGTTCTGACGGAGCGCGATGGCAAGATCAGGGTCATCACCGCCTACGAGCTCGATGCTGGGCAGAAGCGGGACTACTTCTGTGGAACACGCGCACAACGGACTCGCTTCGGCACGGCAGGATGGGCGAGTTCCTCGCCCGCTCGAGCCGTGCCTGCACGGCCTGTGCGCTTGGAACGCCGACTGAAAGGAGAGTGACGAAATGGAAAAGCGAAGGGCGAAGACGGCGCAGGTACCGAAGTTTGCGAACGAAGGGGACGAGGCGAATTGGTGGGCGAGCGAGGACGGCCGCCAGTTTTTGAAGGCGGAAGCGACTCGCCAGCGGGAAAAAACGCCGGGTTCGAAGTTGGTGGCGAAGCTCGCCAAGGCGAATAGCGTCCAGATTGCTCTGCGGCTACCGTCGCCAGACCTGGCCAAGGCCCGTGAAATCGCCGGGCGGAAAGGAATCGGCTATCAAACGTTGCTGAAGATGATCGTTCATGAGGGGCTAGAGCGCGCCGCGCGGGAAGTCAACTGAAGCGGGATGGGAATCGGAGAGTTGGGGGCGGCGCTGGATCAGGTCCATTTTTTTGTTTTTTGAGGAACCGCGCACAACGGACTCGCTTCGGCCCGGTTGGATGGGCGAGTACCTCGCCCGCTCGAGCCGTGCCTGCGCGGCCTGTGCGCTCTTGATGAAACCGCGCACAACGGACTCGCTTCGGCCCGGTTGGTGCCGTGCCTTCGCGGCCTGTGCGCTCTTGATGAAACCGCGCACAACGGACTCGCTTCGGCCCGGTTCGCGGCCTGTGCGCTCTTGATGAAACCGCGCACAACGGACTCGCTTCGGCCCGGTTGGTGCCGTGCCTTCGCGGCCTGTGCGCTTCGGGGTTGTTTGTCGCCCCAGTTCTCTATCCGTGCTTCCCGGAACTGCGGGCTTCGGTAAGTGAAACACTGGCGGAGTTGGGGACTCCCGCTCCGCGGCTTTCGCCGGGGGATACGGTGCGTCCGCGGGGGCCGGGAGTCGTGACTTTTCGGACGGCACCCGGGGCGGAGGGTCTGGGCACGAGTAAGTAACATACCGGGTCATTTTCCCCGCCTGAGCAACTCGAGCAGCGTGGCGGGCGTGACGATACGAGTGGACCTATGACGCTTAAGGCCAAGGAGCGGCTTGTCGCCGGTGACGAGAAACTGCGCTTCGCCGGCTTCGGCGAGCGCAAGGAGGTAATTGTCGTCAGGATCGGGCGACCGGTCGACAATGGGCAGTTCTTCCACCATAAGGGCTACGTCCCGAAGTCGGTTGACCAGTCGTCCGGCAAGGGCCGAAGGGAGCCGGGCGCGCAGCTTCGGGTAGCGGGTTACCCTCGTGATTTCATCGATCTGTTCCGCGGCGGTGAGAACAGCGACCTTGCGATCGCGCCAAAGAGACAGGATTTCGGCGGACGGAGACGCCGGAGACAACAGCGCGCTGAGCAGGACATTGGTATCGAGCACCAGCCGGATCATTTCCGGGTGCGGCCTGGACGGTCCGGATGCTTCGGCTGGCGGACGCTCTTCACCGCTTCGTTGAGGATGCCGTCGAGTTCGGCAGCGTCTACTCCAGCGAATCCCGCGCGAGCCTCTCCCACGGTCTGACTGAATAAGCGCCACTTGACGGCGTCTTCAATGAACAGGGAAAGGGCTCCCTTCTTCAGCCCCTGAGAGCCGAGATAAGAGCGCAACGCGAGGTCCGTGTCCTTGGACCAACTGATGGTGAGACGAGTGACGGCTGATTCAGACATGGTTTCCCTCGGCGGATAGTCGTATATCCTCTTATCAGGATAACCGCTCTCGTTCTTCTCCGCTGGTGCGGCGACATGGACCGGAGTTGCGGGTGTGCTGGCGGGCGGGGCGACTGTCGCACTTTCCGAAGGCACGGAGGGGTCGGTTGGTCGCTGGACGGGACGCGGGTGGCTTATGGCGGGAAGTTGGAGGGGACGAATTCTCGGCTGCCTTCGACGGGGAGGACGGTCGACTGGGTGCCGGATGGGTGGCGGTTGAAGGATCGAAGTGATCGGTTTCCCTGAGTTTGACATGAGTACCGACGGGTAGGGCTGAGTGGGCACTACCCGCCGGAGTTAGGGAAACGGGGCCGTGGAGATCCACGGAAATGGAATCGCGAGACGTTGCGGAAGGGGCGGTTTGACCGGTTTGGAGCCCCGTAGTGGCCCGCCGACTTGGCCATGATGAATCCTTGATCCGGTTTGGCTTCGTCTTCTAGACGCCACCACCAGCGCGCAAAGGAAGCGTTCAGAGCGATCTGCGTTGACGGCCAATAGGTCATCGAACTCCTGGGAGAAGTTCATCTTGCAGTCCGTGCTGGCAGGGGAATCGCGGGCTATGGCTCCTGACGGATGTTGCCGCCGGCATCCACGGCGAAGGTGCCGTTGAATCGACCGAAATAAGTCCCGTCGGTGAACCATTCGACCGAGGCGTCCAAAAGGCTTAGGTGCTGGGTTTCCCACATCAGTAGGTGCGACGCGCAGGCGACGTGAACGAAGACTTTTTGGGGCGCCGCTACGAGGTCGTCCAGGAGCGGCTGCACTTGGGTCGAGAGCGGTACTTGGTTGTCGAGGTCACCCCGGATGACGAGGGTGGGAACTCTAATCTGACTGGCGAGCCGGGCGTTCCAGCCCCAAGTAATAAAATCCGCCGGTTTGTTCCAAACGGGCGCTCTTCTCATTCCGGCGGCTCCCCAGGTACTGCCAACCGGGTCGAAGTCCAGCATCGTCTGCGTGACGACACGGCGAATGGGCGGACTAAATTGGCTGGCGCAGCCCACTTGGGTATCCCAACCCGTGTGAAAGTCAGCGCTGGCGAGGATGGCGGTGGGGACTCCCGGCAATGGCGGCGTGGTGGGCGGGCCGTTGGGGGATAACCGCTCATAGTTTGGCGCCAGCAGGAAGAGGCGCGAGACCTTTTCCGGGTGCTGGGCGGTGTAACCGCCGGCGCGCGGGCCACCCCGGGAGTACCCAATAATACTCACCTTGTCGACGTTGCGAACCCGGCGGAGGTAATCGACCACGCGGTCGATCTCATCCCAATCGGACTGGATGGAGGTCAGTTGGAACGGGTAGGAAGGGGGACAGGGCTGGGCCAAGCGCGTGGGAATGAGCAGCTGCTGCATGGCGGGGGTCATATTGCAGGGGTCGTCCATCATGGGCCGGGGGCTTAAGCCATAGCCCGTGAAGTCCATGGCGAAGACGTCAAACCCGGCGGCGGCCAGATGATCCATCCAGCTATAGTTTTCAAACCGGGGATCAAATACCGGGACGGCCGAGATGGTTGCGCCGCCGACCATCAGGACGACGGGCCGGCCAGCCCGGCCCTGCTTGTTGATCTTTTCCCGAACGAACAACCCGACTCGTTTGCCGGCGTTGGCCGGGACGGTGGAGATATGGGGAACCAGATAGTCGGTGGTCTGGATGTTGTTTAACTTGGCTGCTTTGCTTGCACTAACGAGCTCAGCTTGGTCCTGCGCGAAGGTGGAAGGGCCGAGGGCTAAGCCAATGAGAGCAATGGGCGTGACGAAGATACACTGTGGAATGCGTTTCATAATTACCTCCAATGTTAGATAAGGGGTTAACGGGGGGATGGCCGGACGCGGTTTCCGGCCGTGGCGAAGTCCGCCCCTGGTGCGGTGGGGAACGGTTACTGCTCTTGACGAACCTGTCCGGCGGCATCGACGGCAAATGAGCCGTTGAAGTTACCGCGATAGGTACCTTGTTTCAGCCACTCGACCGAGGCGTCGAGCAGGACCATGTGCTGGTTTTCCCACACTGTTGTGTGTCCCGTGCAGGCAACGTGGACGAACACTTTTTGGGGGACCGAGACAAGGTCAGCAAAGAGGTTGGTCGCCTGCACCTGAGGTGCGGTGGCGTCCAGGTCGCCCGAGATGACCAACGTGGGGGCCTTGACTTGGCGGACAGACGGAGGATTCCAACCCCAGCGGGTATTTTGGGCAGGAGACCGCCACAACTCTTCCGACCCCCAAGTGCTGCCGAGTGGATCGAAAGTGAGCATGGTGGTGCGGATGACATCGCGGATACCGGGGTTGAATTGATTGGCACACTTCACCGTGCTGTTCATGGTGGTGTAGAAAGCGGAGATGGTCCGGATCGCAATGGGAACTCCCGCTTCCGGAAGCACGGCGGGCGGGCCGGAGGGCTCCAGTCGGTCGTAGAGAGGAGCATAGATGAACAATTTATCCACCTTTTCCGGGTGGCGCGCCGCATAGCCACCCGCGCGGGGACCTCCGAGAGACCAGCCGATCAGGTGGACTTTGTCGACGCCTCGACGCTGGCGGAGATAGTCGACGACGGCGTCGATCTCGTCCCAATCGGACTGACTCGTCGTGAGGCGAAAAGGGTAGGCCGGGGGACAGGGTTGGGCGAGGGTTTTGGGGACGAGGAGCGTTTGCTGGTCAGCGGCGGCAGCGTTACAGGCATTTTCCATCATCGGCCTCGGGCTCAGGCCATAACCCGTGAGATCGAGGGTAAAGGCGTCAAAACCAGCGTTGGCCAGATACTCCATCCAACTATAGTTTTCAAACGGAACATCGAAGGCGGGCAAGGCGGATACCGTCGTTCCGGCAATCATCAAAACCACGGGCGCTTTGCCGATTTTGCGGGTTTGCACCTTTTCCCGCACGAACAATGAAACCCGCTTGCCGACGGTGGCCGGCACGGTGGAGATATGGGGGACTAGATAGTCGGTTGTCTGGATGTTACCGGTAAGTCTGGCTTTGGACTCGACGGCTTCCTGGCTCTGCGCGAGAGCGGAGGCGGAGGGTCCGAGTACAGCAAGTGTGATCCAGAGGGAAGCCTGGCACAGGGAGCGAGGGCCCGCGAAAAAGCGTTTCATAAAGATCTCCAAGGCACGAGCGGTGCCCTATGTTAGGTTTCAGTTGCCGTGACCGCAGAAGGCGCTTCCCGGTGGTCGCGGCTCGGTAACGGAGAAGTGGCGTGAACGGTGCAGCGCAATCCAACTCAGTCAAATGTTCGAGGCACAAGTGTCCCGATCGGAGGAGGTTTGGTGGAGCGATCCGAGATTAGAAATACAATCGTTTCGCAGGGATAGCCGTGATTGGCGCTTGGTCAAGAATCCTTTGTCATGCGGGCTACTCGGCGAGAAGTAACGCGAGTTTTTCGGTCGGCTGGTGCCGAGGACGGCTGCTCGGTGCCGTGCCCGGCGGACGGGGGGCGGTGCGGGTGGGTGGTGTGGCATCGGGCTCCTGATTCGTAGTCGTCGGGTGTTGATGGAAGGAGAGACTTATTGGCTGACCGCAATTTGACAGGTGTTGCTGGTGGCGTTGCCGAAGGTGATGGAGAGACTGTGAAGGCCGCCCGGCAGGTCGGACGGGAGGACTAAGTCCACTTCGGCGACTCCCACTAACCCGGGAACCAGGCCGAGAAAGGTGGGCAGGACCGTGCGGCCGGCGAGGGAGGCGGTGACCGGGCCGGGCGGGATGGACCAGACATCGCCGCGGGCCGGGGCACCGGAGGCCAGACCGGGGGCGACGGCCCCAATCCCCGTAAGATAGGCGCCCAGGTAGCGGCCGGATTGTGCGCGATTGGTGATGGAGTGAGCCGAACCATCGTGGTTCCGCGCCAGACACAAACCGGCTTGGCCGAGGAAGAGTTTCGGCGCGACCGGGGTGACGGGGAAGGGAACTTCCGCGGCGCCCAAGCCGTTGGTGATGACTTGCGCCACCGCGGCGGCGGGGACGGTTTCGTAGGGAATCTGCCCGTTGATTTGATTGGGTCCGACGTAGGAGAGGGGCGCGAGTCGCCCGTTGATGCTGACGGTGACTCCGCCGAGGTTGGTGGGTAAGCCGCCGGGTCCGGCGCTTTGTTCCCCGGTGAGGGAATAGGTGGGTCCGAACAGGGTAAAGAGACTGCCGGGAGAGAGGGCGGGTTCGGAGATGGCGGAATCGACGGGGGGGAGCGCCTTGCCGGAATTGACGTACTCCAGGTTCTCGGGCAGGGGCAATTTGATGGGGAATTCGTAGTCCTCGGCGGGGGGGGGCGCGGGGATGCGGGCTCCGTCGGTTGCGAGGAAGGCGGCGACTTGTTCCTGCATGCCGGTAGCGATGGAGACGATCAACGGACCGTTGGCGGCGTTGGTGCCGGTGTTGATGATGTGGGGGTTGGTGGACGGGAAGCCGGGATTCTGGGTGTAGACGAGATCGAAGCGGAGATAGGAGGTGAGGTCGGCGAGATCGCCGGAGCGGACGATGGCGGTTTGGCCGGGAACGGGAACGGTTTGGTCGCCTTTGGCCATTTGGATGAGGATGGGCCTGGGGGGATTCCCGGCGAAGGGTTTTTTGCGGATGTAGGGGGCGAAGGAGACGGGGTCGGCGGAGTGGCCGGTCCAGTTTTGGTGGTCGAGGACGCGCTGAATGTCGACGGCGCCGACGACATCGTTGATGACGGGGGCCTGGTTCCGGAGCGGCTTGTTTTCATTGAAGTAGGGCGCGGCCAAGGCTAGTCCGGCGATGCGGGTGATGCCGGGGGAGTTGATGAGGGAGGGGATTCTGGCTTGCAAGGCGAGGTTTTCCTGGAACCGGTTGGCGCCGAGCCGCCAGACATCGGCGCGGGAGCCGCCGGCGAAGGAGAAGGCGCTGGCTCGAATGGCGGGTTCGATGGCGTGGAAGGAGACGCCATAATTGCCGCCCAGCGAGCTTCCGAGATAGGTGATGCGGGCGGGGTCGAGGTCGGCGGTGCCGTCGCCATCCATGTCCATGCCGATTTGTATGACGCGAACCATCTGCATGAGATCGGCGATGGTTTGGCGGATCATGTCGCGATAGCCGATGAGGGCGTAGGGTGAGCCGATGGGGATGAAGCCCTCGTTGTTGCCGATGGTATTGTTACGGTCGACATCGACGCCACGGCCTCCGGCGGAGGTGGTGACGATGTCTCCGTTGGTTAACCGGACGTCGGCGGTGCCGAGGGGGCCGAAACCGTGTCCGGGGCCATTGATGGCGATGGTGGCGAGGCCGCGGTTGGCGAGTCTGGAGGCAAAGAGGTAGATGTCTTCCTTGGAGCCGCTGTTATAGTGCCCCATGATGGCGACGGGCCAGCCTTTGGCCGGTTTGGGTCCGGAGGGGAGGATGAGGGAGAAGACGAGGGAGTTTGTGCCCTGGACGGGAGGAGTGCCGGAGCGGGTGCCGACTTCGGGGATGATGCCTTGGGCGTTCTGATAATTGGGGGAGGAGAAGGTGCCGAAGGCGACGGTGCCGACCGAGCCAGGGATTTGGTCGAGCCCGGCGAGCAGGTAGGTTTGGTCGGTGAAGCCGGTGGGTTCGACGCGGGTATGGCGATGGACGACGATGGAGGCGATGGCGCTGCGCGGGAAGACGGTGCGCTGGCCGTTCGTGATGAACGACGCGGGTTCGGGTTGGCCGGCGTGAATTTGATCGCGGATTTTTTCGAGCATGGCGGTGGCGGTGAGGGTGGTGAAGGCGCTGGCGGTGATGATGGAATCGCGGGGGATGCCGGCGGAGACGGCGGCGTCGAGGCCGGCGCGGAGGCGGTCGCGGTAATCGCCGGAGCCGGAGGCTAGATAGCGGGTGAATTCCGGCGCGGGCTGGACGGGGTTTCCGCGGGGGTCTAAGAGGCCTTTGGTGGCGATGAGGGCGAACTGAGTGGACTGGGGCAGGGACTCATCGGAGGTGACGAAGAGGGTGTTGGAGAGGGTGTCCCAGAAGACTTGGTTGATGCCGACGAGGCGGGGCTTATTGGTGCCGCCAAATTCGACGAGGAGAACGGTTTTGCTCGAGACGGAGTAGGGATTGATGGCTCCATCGAAGGAGATGGCGATGCGGGGCTGGAGGTTGAAGCCGTCGAGGGTATTGAGGAGGTCGATGTCTTCGCAGTCGGTGGGTTGCCGGGTGCAATCGGGTTTGGGTAGAGCGATGCGGAGACCGGTGCGCTGGCTGTTGTCCGGGAGGGTGAACTGGTCGGCGGGGAAGGGGCCGACGGCGGGGTCGATGAGATTGAATTGGGCGCGGACGTCGCCGGCAGCGGTCTGGGCGAAGGCGATGGAGGCGCTGAGGCCGAGCAGGAGCGCGGCGGAGGCGAGGCGTTGCTGGGTCCGCCGGGGAGGGACGATGCGGGCTTTGGGGGCGGCAGCTGAGACCGATAGGGCAAAGAGCAGGGATGGAAGGGGGGTCATAGTTTCCTTGTCACGGAGGTAAGCGTAACGGCGGGCCATTTTGGGACAGCCCTCCGAAAATAAGTTAGCCGCGGTTTGGGAGGAGGGGGCGGGGGAGGGCGGGTTGGGCAAGGAAGGAAGGCCGCGTTCGAGCGGAGGGCCGACGGCGACGAGGAAGCGGTTTCCGCTGGGCGACGCGACCCGCCGGCGGGGAAAAACGCCGGGTTCGAAGTTGGTGGCGAAACGCCAAAGGGAATCGCGTCCAGATCGCTCCGCGGCTGCCGTCGCCAGACTTGGCCAAGGCCCGTGAAATCGCCGCGCGCAAAGGAATCGGCTATCAAACCTTGCTGAAGATGATCGTTCACGAGGGGCTGGAACGCGCCACGCGGGAAGGGAACTGAAACGGGATCGAAACCGGGATCGGAGATTTGGGGGCGGCACTGGA
>JAPKZA010000092.1:0-1186 GCA_026394015.1 Acidobacteriota bacterium | reverse complement strand
ATGGACCAGCGGGAGGGCGAGGAAGAGGACGCTGAGGGTGAACATCGGTACCCCGATGAAGAAGGGTGTCAGGAGGGGGCCGAGGGCGGCGAGGGAGAGGTCGAAGGGGAGTTCCCACGGTTGGCGCGGGCGGGACGCGGCACCGGGGGTGTTGTCTCCTTCCCGATTTCTTGGTGTCCTATTTGATCGGGAGCCCGAGTTGATGATGGAGAAGTTGCGGGCTCAAGCATCCGATGTTGGCGTGACGCTACCTCCCTGAGTCAAGACGGTTGGTCGGCGAGGACCGTCCTTAATCCAACGAATTGTAGTCCCCGGCGTCTCGATGATTTGGCCGGTGCCCGGGTTCCATCGTGGCGGTACGCCGGGCTGGACGGGAGCTCTCCGGTCACGGGGGAGACAAATGGGAGAGACGAAGAGGGTGACCTTGCACTTCGTGACATGTGGCCCTGTGTCCGCTACTGTGGAAAGCTAAGGGGGGAATCCGCTGTGACCATTGAAATCACCAGGCCGGAAGTCGAGGCATTGATCTATCAGCAGCTCGGCGCGAGCGGTTTTGACAGCACGGAAGAGGTTATCTTTCGTGCGTTGCAGGAGTTCCAGCCGAAGAAGACGAACAGTACCGGAAAGCGTACATTTGCAGATGTCTGTGCCAGGATGCGGGGGCTGGCGGAAGAGTTGGACCTAACCCGTGACTCATCGCACGAGTCGGAGGCTGGGGGCCAATGGTGACGCGATACAGGGCGTCGAGGTGGCGGCGGGGAAGGATCACGACCTGGTGTTCGTTTGTGTACGGCTGGGGGAAGATCCCGGAGGGTGGCCAGGACGAATGAGCGGTCGGTGGCGCGTCGTCCCGACAGGCATGCGCCGTGCCTCGCTACAAGTACGGGATATCAACTTCGGTGTAGCTGCCGGGCGTTGCGGCGTTAACGGCGGCGACGAAGTGTGAAATTTGAGACTCGATCAGGCTCCAGCGACCTTTTCCGAGAACCACGATCGCGATTTTCCTGCCTGAGAGTTTCTGTTGGTAGGTGATGTTTTTGTCGGTCGTTACGAGAACTTCGAAGCCAGCGGCTTCTGCGGCGGCAATCAGGTCTCCCTTTTCCAACTCCGCCCAACCGCGCGATCGGGCTTCTGTAACGGTGTGGCGGTCGATCAGAAACCGAGCAAGAGTACGCGGCGTCCCGTT
>JAPKZA010000408.1:11287-11973 GCA_026394015.1 Acidobacteriota bacterium | reverse complement strand
GCCGAGCGGAGGGTGGGGTCGGGGGCGGTGTCCCAGAGGAGGTAAGAGAGGCGGGCGGCGGGGCCGGGGCTGGTATGGAAGAGGAAACCGGGGGATTGGAGCATGGTTTCGACGACGAGGGGGGCGTCGAAGCTGGGGCCGAGGAGTTTCTTGAAAGTGGTGACTTCGGCGGGGGACAGGGGGCGGCGGAAGGCGAGTTCGCCGAAGGAGCGGACGAACTGTTCGGGGCAGGCGGGGGCGGATTTTTCGCAGGGGACGAGCTTGGCGAGGGCTCCGGAGCGGACGGCGGTACGGGTGAGTTTGGCGGCGGCGCGGGCGTAATCTTCGGCCATGAGGGGCGAGATGTTTTGGCCGGCGGCTTGATTGGTAAAGCCGTTGATGAAGTCTTCGGGGGGAAACTGGTTGGCGGGTCGGGTGCGATCTTGCAGGAGATCGGCGACGGTGTTGTTGTACTGGGAGTGGGTGAGGCGGCGGAGGGCGGTGGGGAGGGGGAGGAGAGGGGCTTGGGCGGTGGTGGTGGGCGGGGGGAGCGCGTTGAGCCAGGCGGTGAAGCGGCGGAGGGATTCGTCTTCGGGGCTGCCTTGCTTGATGCGCTCGCCGCCGGCGTGGGGGAGGCGATTGGTGGGTTTGCGCCAGAGGAGGTCGGCGGCGGCGAGGGGTTGGAGGGTGCGGGTGAGGTCCGTGCC
>JAPKZA010000408.1:0-11278 GCA_026394015.1 Acidobacteriota bacterium | reverse complement strand
CGTGCGTTCGGGGGGGAAGAGGAGACGGGTGGGGGAGGCGACGCCGTTTTCAGCGTGGCAGGCGGGGCATTGGGCGGCTTCCAGAATGGGAGCCACGTTGGGGGGCTGGGCCGTGAGGGGCAGGGCTATGAGTACGAGAAGCTTGCGAAGGGTGTCCACGCTTGCTTATTCATATCAAATCGGCGAGCTAAGCGCTACGGCGAGGGGGCAGGGGGGAGTGTGCCTTCGCGGTTTGTTAACCTCAGACATGCGCGTTCTGCTGACGAACCGAGTGCTCAACAGGCGCACTGGAACTGAGATATGCACCCGGGACTTTGCTGTCGGCTTGACGGCGCGAGGGCATGCCGTATCCGTGTTTTCGCCCCAGCCAGGAGCCCTGGCGGACGAGTTGCGGGAGGTTGGAATCCCGGTGGTAGCGCGGCTGCAGGATCTGCCGCATCGGCCCGACGTGATTCATGGGCACCACCACACGGAGACCACGCTCGCAACCTTGCATTTTCCCGGCGTTCCGGCCATTTTTGTTTGTCACGACCGGAACGCGTGGCATGACACCCCTCCACTCCACCCGCAGGTTCGCCGGTACGTCGCCGTGGACCACAATTGCCTGGAGCGGTTGCGGGTGGAGGCGGGCTTACCGGAATCGTCGCTTCTGGTGATTCTTAATGCGGTGGATCTGGCCCGTATGCCGATGCCACGGGTGCTTCCCGCCAGGCCACGGCGAGCGCTTGTCTTTAGCAACTATGCAAGGCCGGGGCCGGCGCTGGATGCGGTCTTTGCGGCTTGCGCGCACCATGGTGTGGCCGTTGATGTCGCAGGGGCCGCGATGGGCGCGCAAGCGAAGGATACGGGGCGGCTACTGAGCCACTACGACCTTGTATTCGCCAAAGCGCGTTGCGCCCTGGAGGCGCTGGCGGCGGGGGCCTCCGTCATCCTTTTCGATGTAGCGGGCTTGGGTGGCATGGTGCACTCGGCGACTCTACCGGATATGGCGCGTTGGAACCTGGGCGCCCGGTGTCTGCAGGGGGAACCGACTCAGGAACGGATCAGCCAGGAGATCGAACGTTACAGTTCGGCGGATGCAGCGCTGGCGACCGCATGGGTGCGGCGTCACTGTTCGCTCGATGCAGCGCTCGACTCCTACACGGCGCTTTACGAGAGAGTGATCGCGGAAAAGATGCCGGCTAACTTGCCATCGGGCGCGGAGCCGGTGATCGAGGCGATGGCGCATCGGGTGGGGCAGTTGGAGGGCCAGTTGCGTCATGCGGATCCGCCCCTATTCATGGCGCCGTTGCCGCAACAGGTGACCGGGCTGTTGCGGCTGCGTGCGGAGCGCCCCCCGTTGTCGATGGCCTGTCGCGAGTCAAGGACGATCGCGGTGACGCTCGAAAACCACTCGCGGGAACGGCTTTGGAGCGGGCCTCCGTATCCGGTGCTATTTTCCTACCACTGGCGCGGGGCGGAATACGAAGGCGATCGCACGAGGTTGACGCAACCCATTCTGCCCGGAGCGGTGCACCGGCAGGGAGTGACGCTTGTGGCACCAGCGCTGCCGGGCCGCTACGAAGTGGAATTGACTTTGGTTCAGGAAGGACTGTTTTGGATGGATGCCACCGCCGAACCGCTCGTGCACCGCCTCTCGGTTACCGTGACCGAAAGTGGCGAAGAGAGGATCGACCTTCACCGTGCCGCCGAGTGGGTACCGATTACCGTCGAACGCAATGCACCGCTGACGGAGCTGGGATTTGTAACCGCCGCGCGTCCCGGCATGCTGACGTTTCTCGAAGACGCCCGCTATCTTCCCGCGTTGCTGCGGGAGGAAAGGATTGGCGCCGTGCTCACGACGCCAGAACTGGCCGCGAGCGTACCTGGCCATTTGGGTTTAGCGACGAGCCGGGCTCCGCGCCACGATTTCGCGAAGCTGCACAATTACCTTGCCGCGCGCACCAACTTCTATGGGGATCCGTTTGCGAAGGAGGTGGCGATCGGCGCTGCCGTCCATCCGCAGGCGTACGTTGCGGAGTGGGACGTGCGCATTGGGCCGGGTGCGACGATCGGAGCCCGTGCCACGATCCTGGAAGGCTCAGTGATTGCCGCTGGCGCGGTGATTCAGGCGGGGGCGGTGATTGGAGCGTGCGGATTTCAGACCACACGGCTGGACGGTGAGCTTTTGGAAATGGCCCACGCCGGGACGGTACACATCGGCGAGGGAGCAATCGTAATGGCGAACGCGGTGGTGGCCCGGGGGGTGTTCAAAACGGCTACGCGCATCGGTGCCCAAGCTCGGATTGGGAACCAAGCGTTTGTCTCTCACCATGCCCACATTGGGAGGCGCGCGTTTGTCGGCCATGGTGCGGTGATCAACGGCAACGTCGTGGTGGGCGACGACGCCTGGATTGGCCCTGGGGCCACCCTTGCTAATGACATTGCCGTGGGCGCGGGGGCGCGGGTGAGCTTGGGGGCTACCGTGATCCGCACGGTGTTGGATGGAGAGCACGTTACGGGGGCGATCGCGGTGCCCCACCGGGAAGCGTTGCGCCGCGCGGCGAAGCGCGGCTAGTCCTTACTCCAGGCCCAGACGGGCGGCCATGCCAAGGCGCTGCATTTTGCCGGTGGGTCCTTTCGGAATGTCGTCCCGAAAGACGATCTGCCGGGGCACTTTGAAACGCGCCAAGCGCTCGCCGACGTAGAGCTTTAGCTCGGCTTCGGCCACCGTGCAACCGATCTTCGCGACAACAACGGCCCCGATCTTTTCGCCCAACATCGCGCATTGGAGAGGGAACGTGAGAGCCATGCCGACGGAGGGATGATCCAAGAGAACGGCGTCGACCTCGGCGGGCGAGACTTTTTCGCCACCACAGTTGATGATCTCTTTTAAGCGGCCGGTGAGGGATAGGTAGCCGTCATCGTCCTGTACGCCGAGGTCTCCGGTGCGGAGCCAGCCGTTCGTAAATGCCGTTTGGTTAGCCGATTCCGGCGCGATATAGCCGGCGGTGATCGTCTCTCCGCGCAGGGCCACTTCCCCGGTTCGACCAGCGGGCAGCAAATTGCCGGCGGGATCGAGGATGCACAAACGAGGGCCGGTGGCCGGGCCGACGGTGCCTCGCTTGCGCTGGCCCGGAGGCAGCGGATTGCTGGCGATCTGGTGTGCGCCCTCGGTCATGCCGTAGCTATTCAGCGCCGGGCAGCCGAACACGTTCTCCAGCTGATCCCAGACCGACGTATGGAGGTGCGCGGAGGAGGAACGAATGAAGCGAAGGCGATGGCGAAAGCCACTGGTTGGGACGCGGGCCAGAATGGCCTGGTGCATGGTGGGTACAGCGGTGTACCAAGTTGGTTGCACTTGATCGAGCCAACGGTAGAAGCGAAGAGCGTTAAACCCGGTGGTGCAGCAGATGGAACCGCCGGCGGAAAGCGTGGAGAGCAGGGCGCCGATAAGACCGTGGACGTGGAACAGGGGCATCAGGTTGAGGCTGTGGTCCGCGGGCGTCAGCGAGAGGGTCGCATGAATCTGACGGGCGGAACTGGTGAGGTTCCGATGGGTGAGCGGGATCAGCTTGGGGCGGGCTGTCGTGCCGGAGGAGTGCAGCAGGAGGGCGACATCTTCGGGCCCCGAGAAGCCCGTTCTGCCAGACAATTGGGTTGAGATTTCGCCTTCGAGAGTGAACAGACCGCTGCACTCGCCAGAGGGTTGCAAGGCCATGAGGGGAAGGCCGAGTTGACGGGCGGCGGCCTCTGCCGCGGGGCAGAAACCGGGTTGGGTTACCAGGACCGAGGCGGCGAGATCCTTAAGAAAGAACGTGAATTCCTGGGCAGAGTAGGCGGGATTCAACGGAGCGCACTGGGCGCCTGCCGAGATTCCCAGGAAGGCGACCGCGAGATGCGGACCATTCGGCAGCACCAGCGCCACGCGGTCACAGCAGCCATAGCCGTGACGGTTTAGGGCGGCGACTGAGTAGGCAATTTGTTCTGCGAGTCGACCGTAGATCAGTGGCGGTTGTTCGAGCGAGGTAACGCTCGATGATGACGGACTCTGACGTTCTATAAGTTCTGAAAGTACTAAACCCACGATCCCTTCAGGGTAGCGGGCTTTGGGAGGGTACGCAATAGTCGAGATTGGCCAAGGTATCGCCGGCGTGGAAAAGGAACTCGGCGTGCTCGGCGGCGGAGAGGTGCTGCCGCCAAGCGAAAATGCGGGCGGGTTGCGGGGGCTGCATGGTCAATTCCTGCTGGTGGAGCCTTTGCTCGCGCGAGACGAGGACGACGCCATTGGAGCTTAGCCGTGGGCCGTGTTCAACGAGACGTTCCGATGTGTGCTCCCAGTAGCGAAGCATCTCTGGACGGAAGTCCAACTGGAGGAAGGCACAGACTCGGGACAGAGTGGCTTCGGGAGCGCGAACCAGATCTTCGTAGCGGATTTCGAGGTAATGTTTGGCCTGTGCGCCGCAGGCGCGGCCTTGTTCCACCAGCGTTCGCCAATGGAGCGCCAGGGTGGCTAGGTCCCGTCCCGGGGCGAACCAGAGGGGACGCAAGGAGAGCGCCACGTCCCGGCCGTCGCGGATGATGTGGATGAAGTGCGCCTCCGGGAGCAAGTTCTCAATAGTGGGGATATGTTCGCAGTAGCGCGGGGTCTTGTCGCCGTAGCGAGGCTTGTTGTGCTTGTCGGCGTACAACCGGTAGAAAGTTCGTAGGCCTTGAGAACAAGTGAAGGGATTGACTTGGTCGAGCGCGGCGCGAAATTCCAGAGTATCCAGACCGAAGTCCGACCAGTTCGGCGCATCCGGAGGGAAGCGGGTGAGGTGGTCAAAGAACTCCGCGCGCCCAAGTCCGACCGACGACGGAACGAAGCCAGTTTCTGGAGGGATTGCCAGCTCTGGATGAGCATCCAGCATAAACCGCAGCAGCGTAGTTCCCGAGCGCGGCGCACCCACGATTATCGGCATCGGAACGGCCATCAAATTCACGCTATCACTCAGGGGCACGCGCTACGGCGACGGTGACGCCGGCCGGACTGGTGGCGCTGCCGACGGTCAGTTCGACGGGTTGATTGCCAGCGGGGAGATCGTCGGGCAAGCGGACGTTGAGTTGGAAGACTCCGGCGACTAGACCGGGAGCGGAGCCGGCGTAGATGACTTCCGCCGAGCGGCCGCCGATGCGAACGGTGGCGGGGAGGCGCAGGGCGTTGACGGCGGCGGCGATGGCACCGTCGGGGAGGGCGGGGTTGGTGAGCCCTTCGCCCGAGCCATAGAAGACGACGATGTCGCCGGGGTTGGCGGGGTTGGCGGCGGTGTTGACGCTGCCGGATTGGTTGAGGGCGGCGGCGAGGCCGCGGCCGCTGGAATCGGCGGTGAAGAAGGCGGGCTTGGCGGGGACGACCGGTAGGTTGACGGGGATGGAGCGGCCGTTGTTGAATTCGACTTCGACGCGGGTGGTGGCGCGGTTGGCGACGGCGTAGGGGACGATGGCGCTGACTTGGTTGGCGGAGACGTAAATGAGGGGCACGGGGTCGAAGTCGAACAGGACGCGGACGCCGGCGAGTTGGTTCGCAAGGCGGCCTCGGCTATCGAGTTGGGCACCGACGAGGGCGGTGGGGCCGAGGTTGGCGCCGAAGATGGTGATGATCTGGCCGGGGGAGACGGCGCCGGTTTGGTAGCTGGCGGCGTGGACGACGCCGGTGGACTGCACGAGAGGGGTGAGGGCGGCGATGGAGAGCGAGACGGGGATGCGGGTGGTGAGGCCGAGGCTCGTGTTGGTGATGGTGATGGTGCCGGGGTAGTCGCCGATGGTGAGAGAACCGGGGGTGACGGTGACGTTGATGGTGCCCGCGCCACGGCCGCTGGCGGGGTCAACAGTGAGCCAGGCGGGGGAGGCGGTGACGGTCCAGGCGGGTTGGCCGAGGTTCGTGCGGAGGGAGATGGTTTGGCGTTGGGCGGGGCCGCCGGGGCCGGAGGCGAAGGTGAGGCGGTCGGGAGTGACGAGGAGGGGGCCGACGGCGTCCGGGTCGGCGACGGCGACGATGACGGCGTCGAACTGGCCGCCGCCGAAGGTGGGCTGGGCGGCGCCGGCCGTGACGGGGAAGTTGGTGGAGGCGGTGTTGCCGACGAGATAGGCGGTGGCGGTGGAATCGACGGGACAGGCGACGAACTCATCGAGGCCGGAGCCGCCGAGGTAGCTGGCTTGGATGAGGGACGTTCCGGCGGGGTTGAGTTGGGCGAAGTAGCCATCGCGGGCTCCACCGTAGCCGCCGGGCTGGATGGGGTTGCGGGTCGTGATGTTGGGCGATTCGGTGCGACCGATGATGTAGACCGAGCCGTCGGGAGCGAGGCGGACTTGTTCGAGAGCGTCGAGGCCGGCACCGCCGATATAGGTGGCGGTGAGGAGTTGGGTGCCGGTGGGATTTACCTTGATGAAGAAGCCGTCCTGGTTGCCGCCGCGTTCGCGTTGGATGGCGTTGGCAGTGACGGGGAGGTCGCCGGAGGTGGAATCGCCGACGGCGTAGACGTTGCCTTCGGGATCGACGGTGATGGCGCGGATGGAGTCGACACCGGTACCGCCGAAAAAGGTGGAATAAAAAATGCTTTCGCCATCGGGAGTAAGTTTAGTGAGAAAGGCTTCGCCGGAGAAGATGGCGCCTTTGTAGTTCGTTTGGATAGCGCCTTGGGTAACCGGGTAATCGAAGGAGGCGGTGGTTCCGGCGACATACATTGCGCCGGTGGCATCGACGGCGATGGCGAAGAGGCTGTCGGCGGCGGTACCGCCGAGGTAGGTGGAGTAGAGGATGTTCGAGCCGGTGGGGGTGAACTTCGAGATAAAGCCGGTGAAGTTACCGCCGCGGTTGGTACGCTGGCCGGCGTTCGTGAAGAAATCGAGGGAGTAAGTGATGCCGGCGACGTAGATGTTACCGGTGGGGTCGAGGGCGATCTTCGTTACTCGGTCTTCGAGCGAGCCGCCCCAGAGGGTGGAGAACTGAAGGGTGGCGCCGGTGGGATCGAGAATGCCGATGATGGCGTCGGAGCCGAGCGGGGGGCCGCCTTTGAACTCGGTTTGGCGGGGGTTGCGGAGGGGAAAGTCCGGCGAGGTGGTGAGCCCGCCGAAGGCGACGGCACCTTGGGGGGTGATGGCGATGTCGGTGATGGTGTCGGCACCGCCGCCGCCGATGAGGGTGGAGAAGAGGAGTTGGCCGGTGGGGGAGAACTTGGCGATGTAGGCGTCGGTACTGCCGCGGTTGGTGGCTTGGACGACGCCGGCGGTGGTGCGGAAGTTGGCGGAGTTGGTGCCGCCGGCGATGTAGAGATTGCGGGCGGAATCGACGGCGGCGGAGGTGGGCGAGTCGAGGCGGTCGCCGCCGAAGTAAGTGGAGTAAGTGATGACGGGATCGATGGTGAGGGCGTAAGCCGGGTTGTAAGTGCCGAGAGAGAAGGTGGCGGTTTGGCCATGGAGGACCCAACGGGCGGGAACGGCGACGCGGCGGCCGGCGATGGTTTGGAAGGCGACGGGGGAACGTTGGTGAACTTTGCCGAGGACGAGATCGCCGGTGGCGGTGAGGCGGGGCTTGGCGTGGGCGAAGTGGAGGCGGATGAGGGAGGGATCGGCGTGGGGGGCGAGTTCGAAATCGTATTCGAGGAGTTGGGTGCGGGCGTGGAAGATAAGGTCGATGCCGGGATAGAGCTGGGGGTAGCGGACGGATTCGGAGTTGGCGAGATTGCGGGTCCATTTGGTGGGATCGTTGCCGCGAAGGATGTTGGTGCGGGCGGTAGCGATTTGTTCCTGCTGGGGAAGGACGGAGCGGGAACCGGGGAAGGAGAGTTCGATGGCGGGGGCTGTGGCGGCGGCGGACGGGGCGATGTAGGCTCGGCTAAGGCCGAGGCCGAGGAGACCTTGCGAGGTGCGATGGACGAAGTGGACCTGGGGGGCGGCAGGGTCGCGGTGTTGTTCGAAGTAAGTCGTCGCCGAGTAAGCAAACGGGACGAAGCTATAGAGGGCGAGGAGGGGAAGGATCGCGCGAATCATCAATCCCCTAGTATATGTGCTAAAAAGGGAGGCTATGGAACGCCGCTGGGTGGTGCTGGGATTGTTGTTCCTCGGGGTCGTGGTCAGCTACATGGACCGGGGCAACCTGAGCATTGCGGCGGTGCCGATTATGGCGGAGTTCCATTTGACGTCGACGCAGATGGGGCTGTTGCTGTCGAGTTTCTTTTGGACGTACGCGCTGTTTCAGGTGCCGGGCGGGGCGCTGCTGGATCGATTTGGGATTCGGAAGCTGTATGCGGGGGCGTTTTTGGTGTGGTGTTTGGCGTCGGCGGCGACGGGATGGGCGCGGAGTTTTGAGGTGGTTTTCGGGTTGCGGCTCGTGTTAGGGATGGGGGAGGCGATTGCGCCGCTGGCGAGCATGTCGTTTATCAAGCAGAATTTTGATGAACGGGAGCAGGGGTTGCCGACGGCGATTTACGTGGCGGGGTTGACGATGGGTCCGGCGATTGGGGCGCTGCTGGGGTCGAGTTTGATTGAGTCGTTGGGCTGGCGGGCGATGTTTGTGGTGACGGGATTGGGCGGGTGTTTGTGGTTGGTGCCGTGGTGGCTGTGGGCTCCGGAGGGAAAGGCGGTGGCGAAGGAGAGCACGGGGGAGGTGGCGACGCTAGGGCAGTTTCTGCAGGCTCCGGTGGCCTGGGGGCTGGCGTTGAGCGTGTTCTTTTATTCGTATTTTTGGTTTTTTGTGGTGACGTGGGTGCCGGCTTACCTGATGCAGGTACACGGGTTTCCGAACTTGAAGATGGGGTACACGATGGCGATTCCGTTAGGGGGGATGGCGCTCGTGAACCTGGCGGGCGGGGTGTGGGCGGACCGGGTGTTGCGGGGGGCGGCGGAGCCCTTGGCATTGCGGAAGATGTTTGTGTGCACGGGGTTTTCGCTGGCTTCGATTTTGATGGGATTGGTGTTTGTGGAGAAGGGGGGGCCGGTGATTTGGGTGCTGCTGGCGTCGTTAATGGGCGTGGGGATTGGGGCGGGCAATTACTGGGCGATGTCGCAGGCGGCGGTGCCAAGGGCGCTGGTGGGCCGGGCGTTGGGCTTTCAGAATATGGTGGCGCAGTTGGCGGGGGCGTTGGCTCCGCTGGCGACGGGGGTGCTGCTGGGGACGGGGCAGAACTATACGACGGCGATTTTGGTGGCGGGGGCTTGCCCGCTGGTGGCGGTGGGGGCGCTGGTCGCCTTGGTTAGAAGCGGCAGGAGGCCGGATCCGGCTTGAGGAAGTAAGCGCGGAAGTTTTTGGCTTTTTTGTCCATGCAGCCGACTAGGTTGAGGAGTTCGACTTTGCGGAATTGGACGGGATGGCTTTCGCTTTGGAGGGAGATGGAGCCGGAGTCGAGGAGTTTGCCGTCGGTCTTCTGCGCGGGGTCGTGCTTCGAGACGTTGCCGCCGCCGATTTGGGGGTGTTCGTATTTGAGGACGGACTGGCCGTTGATGATGTGTTCGATGGACTCGGAGCCGTGGACGATGACTTCGGCGCGGACCCATTGGTCGCCGTCGAAGGTGGGGGAGGTGGAGGTGAGGCAGTGGGGGGTGAAGAGCTTACCGTCGCGTTCGACGTTGGTGCCGGGGGTGCAGAGGTTGCCCGTTGTGCGGGGGCCTTTGCCGAGACCACCGAGGAGTTGGACTTCGATGGAGATGGGGAAATCCTGGTCTTTTTGCATGGTGGCGGCGGGTTGGCCGTGGACCATGATGCCGCTGTTGCGGGTGGCCCAGCCGGGGCCTTCGACGGCTTGGTCGGCGACGAAGCGGTATTCGACGGCGATGATGTAGTAGGAGAAGGGGGTGTTGTAGAAGAGGTGGCCGAAGCGGCTGGAGAATTTGTCGTAGCCGTCGTAGCGGACGGTGAGGAGGCCGTTTTCGACGCGGAAGGTGTTGGCGAAGTTTTCGCCGACGGGGTAGCCGGTGATCTTGGGGGTCCAGCCGGTGAGGTCCTTGCCGTTGAAGAGGGGGAGCCAGTCTTTTTTATCGGCTGGTGGGTTGGCTTGGGGGAAGGCGGCGGTGGCGAGGAGGAGGAAGATGGAGAACGGTTTCACGACTGCGAGTATATCGTGGAGTCAGTCGCCAGATCTCGAGCACCATGAATAAAACGGAGGATGACGACTCGATCAGCTTCGACGCGGTAGATGAGTCGATAGCTTCGGACGAAAACCTCTCGAATGGCGCTACCGTACATCTCGGGGACGAGGCGACCGCGCAGGGGCGAATGAGCCAAGGAGCGGGACGCCGAAACCGCTTCCAGCCGGAACGCTTCGGCATGGCGAGGTGAGTCCTGTGCAATGAATTCAGTCGCACGGACTAGCGCACCGGAGGCGCTCTCCGACCAGACTAGTCGATACGCCAACCTAAGATCCTTGCCTCGGCCTCTTCTTGCGTAAGCAGTTGACCGGATTCGACCTCCTGCAATCCGAGTTCGATCTCGCGGCGGACGTAGAGTGCATATTCAACGTCTTCGTAGGTGGCATCGTCGGGGAGGCGATCGATGAGAGCGTGGATTTCTTCTTTAACGCTGGCCATGGTTTGATTATACGGCGCTAGGCGAACAGGTCGGTGACCACCTTGCCCTTGACGAGTTCGCGGGGCTGGTTGAGGTGGTTTCGGATTTCCATATCGGGGTCGATGCCAAGAGCGTAATAAATCGTCGCGAGGAGGTCGTTCGGGTGGACCGGCTTCTCCTTCGGGCTGGAGGCGGTCGCGTCGCTTTCTCCGTACTGCATGCCTCTGGCGATGCCCGCTCCGGCGACGACGGCGCTGTAGCAATACGGCCAATGATCGCGGCCGTCCGGGCTGTTGCTGTTGCCGCTCGTCGAGACGCCCATGCGGGGGCTGCGGCCGAATTCACCGACCGCGACAACCAACGTTTCCTTGAGGAGGCCGCGCTGGTCCATGTCGTCAAGCAGGGCCGAGAGGCTGCGGTCAAGCTTGGGGCAGTGGAGATTTTTGAGGGGAGCGAAGTTGGCGGCGTGCGTGTCCCAGGCCGTCTTTTCGGGGTCTCCGTTGGCGACCGAGGGCCAGTTGACCTGGACGAATTTCGTACCGGCTTCGATCAAGCGGCGGGCCATCAGCGTGCTCTGGCCGAAAGTATGCAGGCCATAGCGCTCGCGCATCTTGGCCGATTCCTTAGTCAAGTCCATCGCGTCGCGGGCCTTGCCGGAGAGGACTAAGTCGTAGGCTTTGGCGTAGTATTCGTCGACGGCGGAGGCGTTGAGCGCCTTCTCGAGATCGGGCATGGAGCCGTTGATGCCTTTGAGCAGTT
>JAPKZA010000253.1:22604-57839 GCA_026394015.1 Acidobacteriota bacterium | reverse complement strand
GTGTGGAGATGACCCAGAGGGCTCCGTCGCCGGTGGCTAAGATGGGCGACATGGCGCGGTAAGTCGCTTCGGGGACGTAGGCGGCTTCATCGACGATGATGAGCCGGGCTTGGGAGTAACCGCGGAGCGACTGGGGCACGGCGGGCCGGGCTACGAGGCGAGAGCCATTGGGTAACTGGAGCGACCGTTCGTTGATACCGTCGCCGCGGATGGGCAGACCCAGTTCGGCGGCAAAATGCGTGGCTTTGCCGAGGATTTCGCCAGCTTGAGAGCCGACGGGGCCGATCATGAGAATGAGCGAATTGGCTTGATGCAGCGCTAGGTAGAGCGCTCGTAAGGCCGCGATGGTACTCTTGCCGACCTGGCGCGAGGTGACGACTATGACCCGGGCGGCGGCGCAACTGAGTATTTCGGCTTGCTTGGGATCGGCGATGAAGTGGAGTGCCTGTTTGGCCCAGACTACCGGGTCGACCGATAGGCAGAGATCGAGTGTACTCGCGGCCGTGGAACGGCATTGGGCGAGTACCCGAGGGACTGTTTTTCGATTTGGAGACGGAGACGACATTGTTTAAACCGCGTTTAAGCCGCAATTGGGGGCTTGACCCGACCGAAGCGGACGAGCAAATCCTCAACATCGTAATTTGGGGCCAAGCGTTGCATAAAGTCCTTATCCTCCAAGAAGTTGAGGACATAGGCCGGCGGCACAAAGCTAGGTTCCTTTTTGGCTTGGTCGGCCAAGGCGAGCAGTTCGGCGACGACTTCCGGCGTGGGACCGGGGTCCTCCAACGTCTTCGTGTCGGCTGAGATATCCACAGGCTCCGGCGGCTGTAACGGGAACAACTTTCGTGATTGCGCCAGCAGCTTCATCAATTTTTCGTAGGCCGCGAGATGGGCCTTTTTGTTCCGCTCGATCGTTCGGAGGAGTTCCTTTTGGGTGATCGACCGTTTGTTGCCATTGAGAAACAGGGTGTCGACGTCGATATCCGGATACTCGCGGAGGACGGTATCGATTTCTTCCTGCATGGCTCGAGTATATAGCGACGTGTTGCGATCGAAGCTGAACATTTCCGAGACCATGCGGCGGACGTAACCTTGCTCGACTTCCGAATCCGGCTTGAATTTTCGGTAGTGCGCTTGGATGCTGCGGACGTAGTCTTCCCGATCATCGAGGGAAAGCAAGTTATAGAAAGACGGAAGGTCTTCTTTGTGTAACTCGACATGTTGGCCGGTCGTGATCGCATTCATGGAGCTGCGGTACTTACCTGCGAGCGAGACGGGGCCTTTACTCTTCCGGCCATTCTGCCGAGAGGCTTCGGCACGACGCTGTTTTTGTTCATCCGTTGGTTGGTTCGACATGAGATTTCTCCGTTGGAAATGGAAAAGGCGCTGATCCGAATCGGTGTTGAGCAGCCGATGGGGAAGAGCGCCTTTCGCAGTAAAAATCTAGCACAGGGGTGTCAAGGAATTGGGCGGCCGGTGGGGGGCTTGGCGGGTATCGTGTGTTGTAAACAAGAGGCTTAGGTGGTCGAAAATAAATCTGAATGATCTGTGAACGCGTTGGCCGGAGAGGTGAAAAACCGGCAAACGAGGGGTTGTCCTTCGATCTAAGCGACGATTCTGGGTATCCGACGGGGCGTTCCGCTGTTGCTGGTGGCCGGACTCACTCGAGCGCAGGAGACTTGGCCGTACTTGACTTACATTGGCGGTCCGGGCGAAGACGACGCTCGGTGGATGGCGAGACCCGAGATCAAGTGGAGCATGTTGCTCGGAGGTGCGGGTGGGGGAGGGTTCTCGGGAATTCAGGTGGATTTGCGGGGACGCGCGATTGTGACGGGCTTCGCGGCCCCGGCGAGCCCTTCGAATCTGGCGGAAGGAGTGGCGCCGGTTCGCGGCAGGTTTGCGGGCGGCACCAGCGATGCGCTTTGGATGACGATTGCGCCGGATCTTAGCCAAGTTCTGCAAGCGACATGGCTCGGGGCGGCGGCGGGGGAGCTTGCTTTGGCCGTTCACTTGGGAAGTGACGGACGGATTCGGATGGTGGGCAGCACGTTGTCGCCGGACCTGCCGGTGAGTTCGAACGCGCTGCAAAGCAAGTTTGTCCAGGGGGACGCCCGGTCGTTCCGAGCGGATGGACTTCTCGCCGTTTCGCCGTATCTGTTCTGATGGTCGAGGAGACTCGCTGATGGACCGGGCGCGAGGGTGCCGGATGGTTTCTTCAGCATCGTCCTGTTTTGCAGTGGACAATATATTAGCTGTACAATGTGAATCGGAGCGAGAGTGGACAATAGGATGTCTTTTGAGCTGCGGACACCCCGGGAATTGCAGCGTGATTTGGCTAGGCGTTTCAAGACGCGGCGTTTGGCCTTGAACCTGACGCAAGAGGGGCTGGCGGCGCGAGCGGGAGTGAGTTGGAGCTCGCTCAAGCGGTTTGAACACACCGGCTTGATTGCGCTGGAGGCGTTGCTCAGGCTGGCGCTGGTTCTGGGTTGCCTGAGAGATTTCGACCGGGTGGCCGCCGATGACGGACCCGGCTTGGGCAGGAAATCGCTCGACGAGATCCTGCGAGAGCCGAAGGTTCGCCAGAAGGGACGGATCAAGTGACGTTTTCCGCAACCGATCTGCTAAGCGTCTACTGGGAGGCCGGGGAGCGCCGGAAGGTGGGGCGTCTGGCGCTCCGGCAGCGGCGGATCCTGTTCGAATACGACCCCGGGTTTCTTGCCTCCGGCTTCGAGATTTCACCGTTTCAATTACCCCTGCAGGCGGGCGTGTTCACCGCCCCGGACACGATCTTCGACGGTCTCCATGGTGTCTTCAATGACAGCCTGCCGGATGGATGGGGACGTCTGCTGCTGGAACGAACCGTCGAGAAGCATGGGGTCCGCCGGGGCCAGTTGAACGCCTTGGATCGCTTGGCCTATGTGGGCCGGAGCGGCATGGGCGCGTTGAGCTATGAACCAGACCGGAGCCTTGAGGCTGGCGATGACGCGCCGCTGGCGCTCGACCGGCTGGCCGAGGAATCGGCGATCGTGCTGGCTGGGGAGACCGAAGATGTCTTTGAAGACCTGCTGCGGCTCAACGGCTCATCGGCGGGCGCGCGGCCGAAGATTGTGGCTCAGGTGAGTGCCAACAAGGCACGGATTGTTCACGGACATTCGGACCTGAGACCCGGCTTCGAGCACTGGATGATCAAGTTTGGCTCATCGCAGGATCCGCGTGACATCGGCCCGATCGAGTACGCTTACAGCCTGATGGCAAGGGAGGCCGGAGTAGAAGTTCCGGAGACCCATCTTTTTCGGACTCGAAAGCGCGGTTATTTCGGGGTGAAGCGTTTTGACCGGCGGGGCGGCCAACGCATCCACATGCACAGTCTGTCTGGCTTGATTCATGCTGATCACCGCGTCCCCGCCCTTGACTACAACCTTATCTTGCGGGTGGTTTGGGTGTTGACGAAGAACATCGCGGAGGTGGAAAAGGCCTACGCTTTGGCGTGTTTTAATGTGCTGGCGCACAATCGTGATGATCATGCCAAGAATTTTTCTTTCGTGTTGTATGACGCCGTTGCGTGGGCGTTTGCTCCGGCGTACGACCTGACGTTCTCGGACGGTCCCGGCGGGGAGCAGAGTTCGATGGTGATGGGCGAAGGAAGGAATCCCGGCGTTGAGCAACTGAAGGCGCTGGGTAAGGAACATATTCTAAAGAACGCTCCGGGCATTTTGGCGAAGGTACAAGAGGCCGTTTCCCGTTGGCGGCAACATGCCGCGGCGGCGGGCGTGACCGCGAAATCCACGAAGGAGATTGCGGGCAGGATCGGGGCCACGGGAGAGAACTCGCGAAGAACGGGGGCGACGCGATGAGCCTGGTTGTTCGTTCGGTGGGTCCACATCACCCATTCCCGGCCCGCAGGCAGTTGCGCTACCGTTGGAGAGAAATGTCTGTTGGCTCTTCCTCCATGCATACAGCCAAGCTGCACAAATTGGGCGGCTCGGTCGTGTTGGCGGTCCCGCCCGCGTTTCTAGATCAGCCGCACCTGGAAGCCGGGGCAACTGTCGGTTTGACGGTCGATGACGGTCGCTTGGTGGTAGAGCCCAAACCTCGGCTGCGCTACACGCTCGCCGAGTTGTTGGCCGTGTCGGACTATTCGCGGCCGCAGCCGGCGGAGGAACGCGAATGGGTGGACGCTCCCGCCGTAGGTAGCGAGTTGCTTTGAGGCACGGCGACACCTTTCTGGTTTAATTGGACCCGACCGCGGGGCGTGAGCAGAGCGGCAGCCGGCCCTTGCTGGTCGTATCGCCCGCCGTCCATGCTTTTCGAGCGGTTCAAGCAAGGAGGCGACGGCGCACTCGAGTCAAAGTGGCCGGTGCTCTTTTGCGGGACGGTGGGGAACCCGTGGTCGCAGGGCGTCCGGGGCCCCGGTTCTGGGATGTTTGCTGGAGCATGACGCGGTGGTCGGGTTGATACAGATACAGGGCACGGCCAGTCGCTCGTCTGAGCAAACTAGTCGACAATTGAGGGATGCCCATCCTCTACGGCTATTTGAAGAAATTCCTGCCTCTCGTGCTGCTCGCGCTGCTGCTGGCGACGATTAATCAAGTGTTTTCGTTGCTGGATCCGCTGATCTTTCGGCATGTGATCGACAACTACGCGACGAAGTATCAGCAGTATACGACCGAGCAGTTCTTTCGTGGGGTGGCGCTGCTTTTGGGGGCTACCGTGGGGGTCGCGTTCGTTTCGCGGGTCGCTAAGAATTTCCAGGATTACGTCATCAGTTTGATCACCCAACAGGTGGGCGCGCAGATGTACTCGGACGGGATTCGCCATTCGCTGAGCTTGCCGTATCAGGTTTTTGAAGACCAGCGGAGCGGCGAGACGCTGGGCAAATTGCAGAAAGTTCGGACGGACGTCGAGAAGTTTATCCAGGTGGCGATCAACATTCTGTTCAGCACCTTGGTGGGGGTGGTGTTCGTGATGATCTACGCGTTTAACGTGCATTGGGCGATTGCGCCGGCGTTCTTTCTGACGATTCCGGTTTTGGGGACTTTGAGTTCCGTGCTCAGCAAACGGATCAAGAAGATTCAAACTGAGATCGTGAAAGAGACGACGGCGCTGGCGGGGTCGACGACCGAGAGCCTGCGGAATATTGAACTCGTGAAGAGCCTGGGGCTGGCTAAGCAGGAGGTGGCGCGGCTGAATGCGACGACGGGGTCGATCTTGAAACTGGAGCTGAAGAAGGTGAAGTATCTGCGGAGCCTTAGCTTTATTCAGGGCACGTGCGTGAACTTTCTGCGGACGAGCATTCTGTTCTTTATGCTGTATCTGATTTTCGCGCAGCAGATTACGGTGGGGCAGTTCTTTAGTTTGTTGATTTACTCCTTCTTTATCTTTGGGCCGTTGCAGGAGTTGGGGAATGTGATCAACGTCTATCGGGAGACGGAGGTTTCGCTGAAGAATTTTGCCGATATTCTGGCCATGCGGCCGGATCAAGCGCCGGAGAATCCGCGGGCGGTGGGGAAGCTGGAATCGTTGGCGTTTGATGGGGTGACGTTTCAACACCAGAGCGCGACGAAGGCGGCGCTGTCCGATATCGCGTTTACGGTGAGGCGGGGAGAGACGGTGGCTTTTGTGGGGCCTTCGGGGGCGGGGAAGTCGACTTTGGTTAAGCTACTGGTCGGGCTGTATCCTCCTCGCGAGGGGCGGGTGTTGCTGAACGGGATTCCGAATACCGAGATTGATTTGGAGACCTTTCGGGAACGGATTGGTTTTGTGACGCAAGATACGCAACTGTTTTCGGGGACGATCGCGGAGAATCTACGGTTTGTGCGGCCGGGGGCGACCGATGCCGAGTGCTTGCAAGTGCTCCAGCAGGCGTCGGCGCTGACGCTGCTGGAACGGGCGGATAAGGGGTTGGGGACGCGGATTGGGGAGGGCGGGGTGAAGGTTTCGGGCGGGGAGAAGCAGCGGCTTTCGATTGCGCGGAGTTTGTTGCGGCAGCCGGATTTGATGGTGTTTGACGAGGCGACGTCGTCGCTGGATTCGATTACCGAAGAGGAGGTGAGCGCGACGATTCGGGAGGTGGCGGAGCGGCGGGAGGCGATTTCGATTTTGATTGCGCATCGGCTATCGACGGTGATGCATGCGGACCGGATTTACGTGCTGGAGCGGGGGCGGATTGTGGAGCAGGGTTCGCATGAGGAGTTGCTAAGGCGGAAGGGGCTTTACTATGCGATGTGGCGGCAGCAGGTGGGGGAGCCGGCGGCGGTCTGAGCAGGAGACTAGCGACCTCTGTCAAAATAGAGGGTTACAGCATGGAAAAACGAATCGTCGTGGCCATAGATGGTCCAGCCGGTGCGGGCAAAAGCACGGTTGCCCGGCAAGTGGCTGAACGCATGGGATTTCTTTATATTGATACGGGCGCAATGTATCGAGCGGTGGCCCTGTGGGCGTCCCGGCAAGGGACCTCGTTCGATGACCACTTGAATCTCACCCAATTGGCGCTGGCCGCCGAGATTGAACTGGGTCCGGACCAGGTGTTTCTGAACGGTGAAGATGTGTCCGCGGCGATCCGGACTCCGGAAATTGCCAGTAGCGCGTCTCAGGTGTCGGTTGTGGCCGGGGTACGGCGTGCTTTGGTGGAAAAGCAGCGGGCCCTGGGGGCTCGGCTCAGCGTGGTGATGGAAGGGCGGGATATCGCGACGCACGTATTCCCGGACGCGCAGGTGAAGATTTTCCTGGATGCGGCGGCGGATGTGCGGGCGGCGCGGCGGGTGGACCAACTGGGCGGGGATCTGGCTGCCGTCACCCAAGAGATCCAAGTCCGCGATCATCGCGACCGGACCCGCGCGGAGGCCCCGCTGCTGCAGGCCCCCGACGCGATCTACCTAGATTCCTCCAATCTCTCGTCCGATGAAGTGGTGGAGGCGATCCTGCAGATCGTCCGCGCTCGCACTTCGAACGGAAAGGCTGTTACCAGTTGAATACCCTTCTTGTGATGAAATTCGGCGGCTCCAGTATGGGGTCGGCTGATCGTATCCGTGTGGCCGCCAAATTGACGGCGGAGCAGCAGTGCCAGCGCCCGACGGCGGTGGTGGTTTCGGCGATGAGCAAGGTGACCGACTTGCTGCTGGATACGCTGCGGCACGCCGAGAATAACGACTCCGAGGCCGTGGGCCGGAACGTGGCCACGCTGCGTGTGCGGCACCAGACGACGGCTGAGGAGTTGCTTCCGGCCGGGCTCCTTAATGGTGTTCTGGTGGAAGTTGACTCGATTCTGGCGGAGTTTGAACGGATCGCGAAGGGGATGCAGTTGCTGGGCGATCGGCCGGCCCGCTCGGTGGATGAGGCGATCGCGGTGGGGGAGCGGCTGTCGGCGCTGCTGCTGGCGGCGTATCTGAATAGCCAGGGCACGGCGGCGGCGGCGGTGAACTCCGCGCGGGTGATTGTGACCGATGCGGTGTTCGGCAACGCCACGCCGCTGCTCGACCTGACGCGGCAGAAGGCTGCTGAGCACCTTGCACCGTTGCTGGCCGACGGGGTGGTTCCGGTGCTGACGGGCTTCAACGGGGCGACGGCGAACGGGAAGCCGACGACGCTGGGCCGCGGGGGGAGCGATTTTTCCGCTTCGATTTTCGCGTACGCGCTGGACGCGTCAGAGCTGTGGATCTGGACCGATGTGGACGGCATCATGTCGGCGGACCCGCGGCTGGTGCATGACGCCAAGGTGCTGGCGGAGGTGACCTATGCCGAGGCCGCCGAACTGGCTTACAACGGGGCGAAGGTGCTGCATCCGCGGACGCTGGCACCGCTGGTAGAAAAGAAGATTCCGGTTTGGAGCAAGAACTCCTTTAATACGGCCGCTCCGGGTACGTACATCGCGCCGGCGCTGACCTCGCCGGGCCAGGGGGCGCGGGCGGTGACCTCGATGGCGAACGTGGCGATGGTTTCGCTGGAACCGGCGAGCGCTGAGGTGACCGGGACGCGGATTATGGCTCGCGCGCTGGACGCGCTGGCGATGGTGGGCGCGGAGGTGCTGACGTTTTCGAGCTCGAGTTATCGGCAGAGTTTTTGTTTTCTGATCCGGCAGGATGAACTCGCGCTGGTGCTGCAGGCGCTGCGGGAGACGCTGACGCTGGAGATTGAGCACGGCTATTTGCGGCCGATCGAGGTGGATGACAACGTGGGGCTGATCGCGGTGGTGGGGGAAGGGATGCGGGGTAGCGCGGGGTTGGCGGGAAGGGTGTTCACGGCGGTGAGCCGGGAGCAAGTGAATATCATCGCGATTGCGCAGGGGTCGAGCGAACTGACGATCAACCTCGTGGTGCCTCGTCATGGCATCGAAAAAGCCGTGAAGGCGATCCATGCGGAGTGCCGGATGGGCGCTTAGTGGGGGATGCGGGGATGGGTTTCGCTGCCGAGGCGGATGGCATGGGTGACCACTTCGGACGGGGGTAGGGCGAGGGCGCGGGGCCGGAGCATGACGATGGTTTCGGACTCGTCGAGTTCGACGGCATTTCGGCGGAAGAGCGCTCCGATCCAGGGGATCTGAATGAGGCCAGCCGGGCCGGCTTTGGTCAACGTTTGGCTGGAGCTGCCGACGCCGGCCATCATGGCCCATTCGCCGTTCGTGAGGCGGACGGTGGAGTTGAACTTTCGGTTGGCGAGAATGGGGATGCCGTTGATTTGGGCTCCGGTGAGTACCTTGAATTCGGCTTCGATCTCGACGGTCATTTCGTTGATCGAATGGGTGTAAGGGGTGGCTTTCAAGGTGAGTCCGAGGTTCTCGAATTGGAACGTCGGGGGGGGGCGATAGGTGGTGCCGTCGGGGCTGGCATTTCCGCCGAAGAAGCCGGCGGTGAGGATGGGATAGCGCTCGCCGACGACGAACTGGGCGGGCATGCCGTGCATGGTGCGGATTTCGGCGCGCTGGACTCGACTGCCGAGGGTGTTTAAGAGGCTGGCCACAAGCTGGGCGTCTCCGAGGGTGATGCCCAATTGTGGCGTCCCGATGCGCGCGGAGGAGAGGGGCAGGGCGGGGAGCCGGACGTCGGCCCCGGTGATGGGGTTGCGCGCTAAGGCGAATAGCTCGGTGGAGGTGGGCAGGCGGAGCCCGGCGGCGAGGGTGCGGTTGCGCCGCAGTTCGTACACTTCGATCTCAATGGCGACGGCTGGTCGGGCTCCCATCATCTGTTCGAACATCTGCTGGGCGGGGCGGACTTTGGAGATTTTGTCGCGGATGAGCACGAGGCGCCGTCCGTTGTCGATGGAGAACTTTTGCAGCTCCATCGTCTGCTGCACCGCGCGCCCCAATTCCTGGATTTCCTGAACCGATGTTGGTTCGGGTAGGGAGAGGATCACGGCGACGTTGGGTTCGAACTCCTGCCGCTTCTGGGCAGTGTCCTTAGCGACCATCATCCGTTTGGGCTGGAGGGAGACAAAGAAGGTTCCAGTGGCGGCACCTAAGGCTTCAATCGCTTCGACTCCGGATGCGTCGGCGAGTTCAAAACGGACCGCCGCCGCGCCGGTGGGGAAATCATTATCGAACTGCACCTCGATTCCTAAAGCCCGCGCGGCTTTCTCGATGACCTCGCGTGGCTCGCCGCGGAGGCGGAAGGAGAACGGGCCCGGGCCAAACGCTAGCTCGGGAGGGGGGCGAAAGGATTCTGCCTCGCGCAGGTCTTTATCGAGGATGACGCTGTTGGTAGCTGGCGGGGGCGGGGTTTGTTCTACTGAGGCGGGGGCCAGGTTCTGGCGCAGGGCTTTATCGGTGAGGCTCCGGCTCTTGAACGCGTAGGTGGGATTGCGGGGGGCTTTCGCGCTGGCTTGGTTGTAGAGTAAGATCGCCTCGGCGATGTGGCCGGCCTTCTCCGCCTGGGCGGCGCGTCGGCCAAAACTGCGGGCGGATTCCTCGGCGGATAACCCTCCGAGGGCCAGACTCAACGCGACTAAAAGTAAACGCAGCACGGCCAAATAGTTACTGACGCGATCGATGCGTATTTCGTGGACTAAAGTTTCTGTTCGCGAGGCCCGATAGATTTGGTACATGTCGATGCAACCGCTTTCCACGGGTGCGGCTGTGCCTACGGGCTTCGCTCCACCGACCCCGACAAATTTCGCTGCGTTGGGGATTCGGGAGAACCTGGTTCTCGACCTCGTCCTTCGGCGGCTGATGCTGGAAGGGACGACCAGTCTTTCGTCGATGGCGCAAAAGCTGCGGGTTTCGATCCCGATTATTGACCACATTTTCCGCCACATGCGCTCCCAGCAGATGGTGGAAGTGAAGGGCATGACGGGTAACGACTACAATTTTGTCCTGTCCGCGGCGGGTCGGCAAACCGCGACCGAACGCTTCCAAATCAGCCAGTACGCGGGCGCTTGCCCGGTCTCGTTGTCCGACTATCACGCGGCGGTTCGGGCGCAGGCGGCCAAGATTCAGATCGACCGTCGCGCTCTGCGGGGTGCCTTCGGCGATCTGGTGGTTCCGGACCGGTTGCTGGACCAACTGGGCCCGGCGCTGATCGCCCAAAGCTCGATTTTCATCTATGGTCCGTCCGGAAACGGCAAGACCAGCATCGCCGAACGGATGCTCCGCGTTTACCAGGATGCGGTGATGATCCCGTACGCGGTGGAAGTGGATAACCAGATCATCAGTATCTACGACCCGGTCGTGCATGACGCGATCCACACCGAGGACGGTGAAATGGATCCGCGTTGGGTGCTCTGCCGCCGTCCCTGCATTGTGGTCGGTGGCGAATTGATCCCTTCCATGCTGGAACTGCGCCTGGACGAGGCGAGTGGCATCTACTCCGCTCCGTTGCAGATGAAGGCGAACAATGGTTTGTTCATCGTTGACGACTTTGGTCGGCAGCTGATGTCGCCTCGCGACCTGCTGAACCGTTGGATCGTCCCGCTGGACCGTCGGGTTGACTACCTCACGCTTCGGTATGGGGTGAAGTTCCAGATTCCGTTTGAGCTTCTGGTCGTTTTTTCGACGAACCTGGATCCTAGCGATCTGGCGGATGAAGCGTTTTTGCGACGAATTCCGAACAAGATTTATGTGGAGAGTGTGACGAGCCAAGTGTTCGATCAGATTTTTGATCGGGTGGTGGCGAGTCGGCGGGTTCCGACCGAAGCCGACAGCGCGGAGTACCTGCGCAAGCTTTGCCTGCGGGAGGGCCGGACGGAGCTACGGGCGTGCTACCCGAGCGACATTTGCAATATTCTGTCGTCGATTTCGCAGTATGAGAACCGGACGATTCAGATGACGAAGCCGGATTTGGAGCGCGCGACGGCGCTTTATTTTGCGAAGAGTTAGGACTGGTCCCAGTCCTGGCCGCGCTCGGCGGGGATGATTCGTCGCAGGGTCCAGATGTCGCTGGCCATCAGCTCGTTCTGGAAGTCGGCGATGCGGCGCCAGGGGTCCCACTGGGCGCTGATCAGCTTGCCGGTCACCCCGTCACTTTCGGCGGAGGCGAGGTAAGAACAGAGTTCGGCCCCGACGGATAACGGGGTGCCTCCGTTATCGCGCTGTTTGATCAATCCTTGGTAGAAGGCGTCGCCGAAGATTTGCGGTCCGGCGGCGAGGACTTCGTCGAGAAGGCGGGTGTTGAGCGCGCCGGGGGCGATAGCGTTGACGTCGATGCCTTCGGTTTTCAACTCTTCGGCGAGGGTTTCGGCGAAGCGGACGACTCCGGCTTTCGACGCGGCGTAGGCGCTGAGGAAGGGTAGGGGTTTGGTCGCTCCGCCTCCGGAGATGATGAGAACTTTGCCGCGCTTGGCTTGGCGGAGGAGGGGGAGGAAAACCCTGCAACAGTAGACGGTGCCGATCAGATTCACCTGCAAAGCGTATACCCAGGCCCCCCAATCGAGCGAGTCGATGGCGCCCTTCGGGCCGTAGACCCCGGCGTTGCAGACGAGGATATCGACGCCGCCGAGAAGGCTCGAGGCGCTGGCGGCGAGGGCTTCGACGGCGGCTTCCTGGGCGATATCGCAGGGGGCGGCGAAGACTCGGCCGGGGTAGGCCGCGTTGAGGTCGGCGTGAGCGGCCGAGAGGTCGGCTGCGCTGCGCGCACAGATGAGTACGCTGGCTCCGTCGGCCAAAAGTTGGCGGGCGATGGCGAGGCCGAGGCCTTGGCTGGAGCCGGTGACGACGGCTCGTTTCCCTTGCAGTTTCAAAGAGCTCTCCCAATGGAAAAATAACGTAGGCGGGGTTGGCTGAGCAACACCGGTTCGAGGAACCGGGCGGCGTCGAAGACAACCGAAGGTGCGAGCGCGGGATCCATGACGAGGAACTCGGGCCAGGGGGTCATGACGACCATGGCTTCGGTATCGGCGAGGGCGGAGGCGAGCGAATCGTGGAGGGTGATTTGGCTGGCGAGTCCGGGTGGGAGGGTGTGGACCTGAGGATCAAAGGCGTGGACTTCCGCGCCTTGGGCGTGGAGCCATTGGGCGGCTTCGACGGCGGCGGAGCGGCGGAGGGTGTCGGTGCCGGGTTTGTACGTGAGGCCGAGGACGGTGACGCGGCGGCCGACGAGCGAGGGGAAGACCCCGGCGATGCAGCGCGGGAGCCAGGTTTTGTGAAACTCGTTGCTGGCAAAGACGCCTTCGACGAGGGGAATGCCGACGCCGGTTTGGGTGGCGAGGGTGCGGAGAAAGGCGATATCGCGGGCGAGGGTGCCGCCGGAAAACGCGCCGCCGGCATGGAGGTAGGATTGGGGTCCGATGCGCTGCTCCGACTTCAGGCCGCGCTCGACTTCGAGGGCGTCGGCACCGGAGCTTTCGCACAAAGTCGCGATCTCGTTGATGAAGCAGATGGAGGTGGCGAGGAAGGCGTTGATGGCGTGTTTGGTCATCTCGGCGGATTCGACGGACATCCATTCGAGGCGGTCGGTGATGGGGGCGAAGACGGCGGTGAGGATGTCGCGGGTGGCTTGGTTGCGGACGCCGATGACGAAGCGGTCGGGCTGGAGGAAGACGCTGATGGCTTTACCGAGGCGGAGGTTTTCCGGAGAGCAGGCGTAGTGGATATCGGGGCGATCGGCGGCGGCGGCGATGCGGGCGACAGAGCCGACGGGCATTTGGGAGCTGACGAGGAGGACTGCGCCGGGTCGCATCGCGGCGATGGCGCGGAGGGCGCGGTCCTGGACGAATTGGGTGTCGGCGCGGTCGGCTTCGTCGACGGGGGTGTCGTAGGCGATCCAGACGAGGTCGACGTCGGCGGTCTCGGCAAAGTCGGTCGAGAAGCGCAATCGGCCGGCGGCGAGCTGGGCGGCGGAGAGATCGGCGAGGCCGGGCTCGGCCACCCGTAGGACGGCGGCCGAGAGTTGATCGATTAAGGCTGGATCGTCATCCAGGCCCACTACTGTATGTCCGGCGGAGGCGAGGCAGGCCGCGGTGACGGTGCCCAGATGCCAGAGGCCACAAACGGCTATTTTCAAAGCGACGGCTCCCTAGAGCAAGGTAACACGGCCGCGGCTACAGATGGCACTGGAGGCACCACTTGGTGGAGGCGATAGGGCAGTGATGAGGCATTGATTCGCGGCGTAAACGGCAAGGCGAGGGGTGACTCAGCCCGGAGGGGGTGTGCGGAAGGTTGGATAGTACTGACGGCGCGGTTGCAGTGGGTCGCGCCGTCGGTGGGGGGGACTTAGAACTGGAGGCGGAGACCAACCTGACCGGTGCGGCCGCCGCCGAAATCGACACCGCGGGTGCCGGTGCTGCGGCCGAAGTTGTTGTTGGTGATGTTGGTATCCGGGTCGCCGAGGTTGACGGCGTTCGGTACGTTGGTGAAGGAGGCCTCCATGCGGAGGGTGACCCGTTCGATGAGCGAGAAGGTCTTGGCCATGCCCATGTTCCAGCCGAAGGTTCCGGGTCCGGTGATGATGCCGACGCCGGAGTTGCCGAAGCGGCCGATGGGGTTGGGGTCGCGGTTGGGAACGGCGCCGACGGCGCAGTTGAACTGGGTGGCTCCGACGGTGCGGCCGGGGCAGACGAAGGCGTTGCGGTCGAGCCAAACGTTGCGGTCCGGGTTAGCGACCGAGCCATCGCCGAGACGGTCGGGGCGTTGGGTGCCGCGGGCGGGGGCGTTGGTGCCGGAGGGATCGCCACCGCTAAAGATCGGGGTGAGGAACGGTCCGCTTTGGAGGCTGAGGATGGAGGAGATCTGCCAGCCGCCGAGGACGGCGTCGACGGCGCGGTTGGCGGAGGCCATGAACTGACGGCCTTTCCCGAAGGGGAGTTCGTAGACGAGGGTGTTGATGCTGCGGTGGCGGCGGGTGGCGTAGACGTCGCCGCGGTCGCCGCGGCGGTTGTAGGAATCGGTGACGCGACCGCCGCCGGTTTCGCCGGCAAAGCTGGTGTTGGCGGGGCCGGCGTTGTCGCCGAGGTGCTTGGCTAGAGTATACGCGGCGTTGAAGGTGAGACCCTTCGAAAAGCGGCGGCTGAGTTCGGTTTGGAAGGCCTGATAGATGGAATTGGCACCGGCATCGCGGCTGTAGATGAGGCCCCAGTTCGGGAAGGGCCGATCGGTCAAAGGACGCTGGGTGAAGAAGTTGGTGGACGGCTGGGCTTGGTTCAAGTCCGGGGCCCAGGGAAGGTTGGTGGATTTGTTGGCGATGTAGGAGACGCGCAGGCCCATGGAGTTCGTGACTTGGCGGTCGATCGAGAGGCCCCACTGCATCATGTACGGGGGGCGGAAATCGATCTGGTTGGCGGTACGGAACTCGAAGGTGCCGAGGGAACCGCCGCGGACGCCGGCGACGCCGGAGGGGCGGGTTTGGGGGAGATAGAAGAGCGGGCGACCGTCGGAGCCGGCGTTGTTGAACTGGCGTACGTCGCTCTGGACGGTGCCGGTGAGGGAGAAGAAGACGGAGCCGAGGAGGGCCATGTTGTAGATGCCGTAGCTGCCGCGGACGGTGGTCTTGTCGCCGAGGCGATAGGCGAAACCGAGGCGGGGGAGGAACTGGGTTTTGTACGTTTGGCGGAGGGCTTCGGGGAGGCCGGCTTCCTTGGCGGTGACAAACGGGGTGCAAGGCACGCCACCGATGGCGGCGGCGGGGCAGGCGTTGACGCTGAGGAGGGTGGCCGGCGCGACGAGCTTGATGGCTTGCGGATCGGACATCGTGACGACGCGACCCGTAACCGGGACCGTGCGATCGAAGTTGGCGATGTTGAAGCCAGCGTCACTGTAGCCGGGCTGGAACTCGTAGCGGAGGCCGAGGTCGAGGGTTAGGCGGGAGGTGGCGCGGAAGGTGTCCTGGACGTAGGCCTGGTAGTGCGTGCCGCGGCCATCGTTGTCGGACTGGACGACGGAGACGCTGGTTTGGATGGGCGCGCCGAGGAGGAAGTCGCCGAACGGGGCGTTCGAGAAGTTGCCGGAGAAGCTGTAGTTGCCGTAGTTGTCGCCGGTGGTGAAGCCGAGGTTGCTTTCGGCGCGGAGCTGGCGAATGGCGAAGCCAAACTTGACGGTGTGCTTGCCTTTGCTCCAGGTGAGGTTATCGATGTATTGGGTGTTCCAACTGGCTCCGCGGCCGGGGCGACCCTTCGAGAAGCCGGTGAGATTTTGGATGCTGAAGGCGGGTAGGGCGTTGAAGAAGATGTCCTTCTGGATGTCCTGGAGGTTGAGGGCGTTGGTAAAGCTACGGCCGTCAAAGAGGAACTCGGAGCCGCTTTTCGAGAACGAGATACCGCCGCGGAACTCATTGAGGAGCGTGGGGGAGATGGTCCAGGTATAGCTGACGACGGCTTGGCGATGGTCGTTGAAGGTGGTGTCGTTCGGGAGCAGGAGGCTGTTGGTGGACTGAGAGGGGTTCTGCTTCTGCGACAGGCGACCGAAGATCATGTGCTTGGAGGTGAACTGGTGGTCGAGGCGGACATCGAATTGATTACTGCGGGTGGTGCCGTCGAGGTTGTTGATGTAGTTGGCGTTGGCGACGCGGGTCGAGTTGCCTTGGTTGGGGTCCGGGTAGAACGGCAGAATGGCCCGGGCGACGGGGTTGATGCGGTTGGTGGGGATGGTGTTATTGGGGAAGGGCTGGCCGGTGAGGGGGTCGCGGACGATGACGCCGGGTTCGCCGTTAAAGTTGCCGGCTTTCATGGCGGCGGTGGGGACCGTGTTTTGGATGGTCAACTGGCGGGGGAGGCGGAGGGCTTCATAAGTGAAGAAGAAGAAGGTCCGGTTCTTGCCGTTGTAGAGTTTGGGGATGACGACCGGGCCGCCGACGGTGAAGCCGAAGACGTTGGAAATTTTGGAGGGGAGAGCGGCTTGGCCGAAGGAGCGGGCGTCGAGGGCGCGATTCTGGTGGTACCAGTAGCCGGCGCCGTGGAGTTGGTTGGAGCCACCTTTTGAGATGGCGGTGACGTCGCCGGGTTGGCCGAATTCGGCGTTGTTGCCGACGCCTTGGACGCGGATCTCAGCGATGGATTCGACGCTGGGGAAGAGGTTCCGTTGGGGAGAGTTGCCGGTGGCGGCGGTGATGGAGATGCCGTCGACAGAGGACTCGCTCTGCGCGGGGAGGCCGCCCTGGATGGAGTAGCCGCCGCCATTGTCGGCTTGGACGCCGGGGAGGGTGGCGATGAGGGCGTAGGGGCTGGTGCTGACGCCGCGGACGTTGCCGGGGAGGTTGAGGACGTTTTCGGCGGAGAGGGTGGAGGAGATGATAGGGGAGTCGGTGGCGATGACGCCGGCGGAGGAGGAGACCTCGACGACCTGGGTGACGTCGCCGAGTTGCATGTCGGCATCGAAGCGGACGGTTTGGCGGGCGGCGACGCGGATATCGGAAGCGGCGAAGGCGCGGAAGCCGGGGGCGGAGACTTTGATGGCGTAGACGCCGGGCTTGACGTTTTGGAATTCGAAGCTGCCATCGGCGGTGGCTTTCCCGTCGCGGGTGGTGCCTTCGCCGGAGTTGGTGAGGCGGATGGTGGCGGCGGTGACGACGGCGCCAGAAGCATCTTTTACGGTTCCGACGACCACGCCCAAAGTCGATTGGGCGTGGGCGATTCCGGTTGCAGCGAGGAGGGTTAAAGCGATGCCCTGCCAAAGTCTGGAATAGTTTATATTGGTCCTAGTCTCTCCCATGCGGTTTACAATAGGATGCCACAATCGTGTCAATTCTGTTACAGAAGTAATGCAGACCAGAAGAGCCGCTTGAATCGAGCGGCGTCGGCGGAGGTGGCGAAGGTGATATTGGGTTTGATGGCGGGGACGCGGATGAGGCGTCCGCGTTGGCGGGAGCGTTTGCGGACGTCGATGGCGACGTTTTCGAATTGGGCGAGGGAGGGGGCGACGAGAATGGCGGCGGCGAGGGGGTCCCAGGCGAAGTATTGGCCTTTGGCGATGGAATCGGCTTCGGTGCGGAGGAGTTCGACGGCGAGCCAGGTGGCGGGATTGAGGCGGAGGGCCTCCATGCGTTCGAGGTCGGCGATGGTGACGGGGACTTGGCTGGTGGCGTCAAGGCCGACGAAGCGGAGTTTCCAGCCGGTGGCGAGGACGCGTTCGAGGGCGATGGGGTCGAGGTGGGCGTTCCATTCGGCGTCGGGGGCAGCGGGGACGTTGCCGGGGACGCGGAGGGCGCCACCCATCCAGGTGAGTTCGCGGACGGCAAAGCCGAGGCGGGGTTCGTCGCGGAGGGCGAGGGCGAAGTTGGTGAGGGGGCCGAGGGCGAGGAGGTCGACGGGGGGGCCTTGGAGGAGGCGTCGTTTGAGGAAAGCCGCGGCGGGTTCGTTTTGGGGGGGGACAGTGGAGACGGGGAGTTGGCGGAGGAGGCGGTCGGCGGCGGCGCGCCAGTCGGCGGGGAAGGCGGCGGCGCCTTCGAGGGGGCGGGTGGCCCCGATGAAGACGGGGATTTTGGGACGGTTGCAGTAGGCGAGGAGTCGGGAGACGGTTTCGGCTCCGGCGGCGGGGTTGGCGAGGCCGTGGACGGTGGTGATGGCTTCGATTTGGATATCGGAGCGCTGGAGGAGGAAGAGGAGGGCGAGGAGGTCGTCGGTGCCGGCGTCGGTATCGACGATGACGCGACGGGGTTGCTGGGCCCATAGGCAAAGGCCTAAAGTGAAAGCCACAACGAGCCGATAGCTACTTGAGGGACGCATGAAAAGCCTTTCGCCTATTTTCCGCAATCTGGCCGCTATTGCAATGATTTCTTTGCCGGTTTGGGCCGGGAAGCCGGACGGAGCCGCGGTGGAGCGGGCTTTTGCTGGGGTTTTGGCGAAATACGGGGTTTCGGGTGGGGCTCTGGCGGTGGCTCGGGATGGGCAGTTGGTGGTGAGTCGCGGATTTGGCGGGGCTTCGAGCGACGACGTTTTTCCAATTGCGAGCTGTACGAAGGCGATTACGGCGGCGGCGGCGATGGTTTTGGTGGGCGAAGGTCGGCTCCGGTTGGATGAGCCGGCGTGGGCGATTGTGCCGGAGTTGGTGCCTTGGCGGCGCGATGGTCGGTTGGATTTGATTACCGTGCGGGATCTGATGGAGCATTCCGGGGGATGGGATCGGAGGGACGGGGATATTGTTGTGGAGGCGATGCGCCCCGGTCGTTCGACTGGACAGATTCTGCGGGAGATCGCGGGGCAGCCGTTGGATTTTGCGCCGGGGTCGCGTCGGGTGTATTCGAACGTGGGGGCTCTGTTGCTTGGGGCGATTGTGGAGAAGGTGAGTGGGCAGGAGTATGAGGCGTTTGTGCGGGAGCATGTACTGAAGGGAGCGAGTTTGAGCGCGACGGCGGCGGTACGGCAGTGGGGCGGGGCGGCGGGATTGGCGGCTTCGATGCCGGATTTGGTTCGCTTCGTCGACAGCGTGGGGGAGGCGGGATGGGCGCAGAGCGGGGCGTTGCATGACCACGGGTTGGCTTGGATGTACCGGGGCGTCGATGGCATTTCCGTGGCCTGGGCGGTGGATTCGTCGCCGGTGGATGGTGATTTCCGGGCGGAGGCGCAGGAAGCCATTTTGGCGGCGATGGGAAGCCGGGAGCGGTGGATGGAAGCGAGTGTGGGGGAGGGAGAAGGGGCTGGGATGCGGCGGAGTCGGACGAAAAAGTTCAAGCCGCCGGTGTACAACCCGAAGAAGCATCGACCGATGGTGTACAAGAAGCCGCGAATTCGGCGGTAGAGCGAATCCATACTAATCTGATAGGATTAGAGGTGATTCCATGATTAGCTCCTTTCCCGCCCCCGGGACTCCGCCTCAGGATTTGCTGCGATGGGCGATGTCGCAATATGGGGATCGCTTTGCGATCACGACCTCGTTTCAGCGAGAGGGTATGGTTTTGTTGGACATGGCGGTGCGTTTGGACCGTCGGGTGCGGGTTTTGACGCTGGATACGGGTCGGTTGCCGGAAGAGACGTACGCGATGATTGAGCGTGTGCGGGAGCGGTACGAGATTTTGGTGGAGATGGTTCAGCCGGAGGGGCGTGAGGTGGAGGCGATGGTGACGCAGCACGGGCCGAATCTTTTCTACGAAGGGGTAGCGTCGCGGAAATTGTGTTGTCAGATTCGGAAGGTTCGTCCGCTCGAACGGAAGTTGGCGGAGTTGGACGCTTTCGCGGTGGGTTTGCGGCGGGAGCAATCGGCGACGCGCGAGAGTGTGGTGGCGGTGAGCGAGGTGGATGGGAAGGTGAAGTTGAGTCCGTTGGCGGAGTGGAGTTCGGCGCAGGTGAGCGAGTATCTGGCGGCGAATGCGGTGCCGGAGCATTCGTTGTACGGGCAGGGTTATCCGTCGATTGGGTGTGGGCCGTGTACGCGGGCGACGAAGGTGGGCGAGGGGGAGCGGGCGGGTCGGTGGTGGTGGGAAGATTCGGCGGACAAAGAGTGCGGGCTGCACTTTACGCCGGCGGGGAAGGTGATGAGGACGGTGGACGTGTTACTGGAACAGGTGTTGCAAGCGCATGCATAAGGGATTTGCGTTGTGGTTTACGGGGATGAGCGGGGCGGGGAAGTCGACGCTATCGCAGCGAATTTATGATCGGCTGAAGGCGCAGGGGGCGCGGGTGGAGCTATTGGACGGGGACGAGGTGCGGGAGCATCTTTCGAAAGGGTTGGGCTTTTCGCGCGAGGACCGGGATACGAACGTCCGGCGGATTGGATTTGTGGCGCAGTTGCTGGCGCGGAACGGGGTGATTGCGATTACGGCGGCGATTTCGCCGTATCGGGAGGCGCGGGGGGAGGTGCGGGCGCGGATTGAAAATTTCGTGGAAGTTTTCATGGATGCGCCGGTGAGCGTGTTGGCCGAGCGGGACGTGAAGGGGTTGTATAAGAAAGCGCTGGCGGGGGAGATTGCTCACTTTACGGGGGTTTCGGATCCGTACGAGGCACCGGTTGACCCGGATGTTCGCTGCGATACGGCGAGCGAGCCGATTGCGGAGAGCGAGGCGAAAGTGTGGGCGAAGCTAGAAGAGTTGGGGCTGATCGAGTAACCTATAGGTTGATCGACTTACATAGCCATACGGATGCCTCGGATGGGACCGATACCCCTCACGAGTTGATAGATCGGGCGCGGGCGGTTGGGTTGCGGGCGCTAGCGATTACGGATCACGACACGCTTTTTGGGTATGAGCAGGCTTTGCCATACGCGGAGAGTTTGGGTTTTGATCTGGTTTGCGGAATCGAGCTGTCGACGAAGTTCCATGGCAAGACGGTGCATTTGCTGGCGTATTTTCCGAACGCGGCGCCGACGGAGGAGTTTGGGGAGTGGCTGCGGGAGCAGCAGGCGTATCGGCGGGATCGGAACGTGCGATTGATTGCGAAGTTGAATGAGGTGGGGGTGGCGATTACCTTGGCGGAGGTCGAGGCGATTGGGAAGACGATGACGGGTCGGCCGCATTTTGCTAAGGTTTTGATGAATAAGGGCTATGTGGGGACGACGCAGGAGGCGTTCGATTCCTACTTGGCGGAGGACGGGCGGGCGTTTGTGCAGCGGGAAGAGGTGGCGCTGGCGGAGGCTTTGCAGCGGGTGGCGATGAGCGCGGGGATTTCGTCGTTGGCGCATCCGATTCGGTTGGGGAAGCGGAAGGCGAGTGAGGAGGAGGCGCTGGTTGCGGAGGCGGTGGGGCTGGGTTTGGCGGGGATTGAGGTGATCCATTCGGACCATTCGACGACGGACGTGGAGCGGTATCGGGGCTATGCGGACAAGTACGGGTTGCTGGAGACGGGGGGGTCGGATCATCATGGGGGGAATAAACCGGATATTGAGTTGGGGGCGGGACGGCGGGGGAATGTGCGGGTTCCGGATGAATTTTTGGAGAGGCTGCGGGGGTATCGGGGGGTGAAGGGGATGGTTTAGGCGTCGCCGGCGGAGAGTCAGCCTCGGATCCCCTCCTCCTCTACCGATACGGGCCGATCCCGCGTTGGCAAGAGTACCGAGGATGAAGTCGGCGGAGGAGGAGATCCGAGGTATTTGGTTTCTGTTGATCCGTTGGGGCTTTTTGGGAAGTACGTTAGCGGACCCTGGAGCACTAGCTATTTGCCCGTATTGAAGAATTGAATGCAATCGCCTTGGTTTTTGAACGGCGGGTAGTTGAAGACTTGCCATCCATTCTGTTTACAATCGTCCTTGCTGGTGGGCGGTCCGATGAGGGGTTCGAAATCAAAAGTTGTGGCTGAGGCGGCGGTGGCGAATTTGAAGGCGTCGATGTTTTCGGTGTAGCCGTCAGTTTAAGGTTCTCCGACGCGGATCCCCAGGAAGGAATCTGTCACTAGGACCCGGACGCCGGGGTACTCGGCGAGGATTTGTGCCCAGGTTTTCGGGGTGGTTCCGGGACCGCCACTGTTCGGCCAGTTGGCTCCGGAGTAGAGCCAGAGGGCGTTGCCGCCGTTGATAGCATCCCATTCTTTCCAGTTGTCCTGGGTGACGGCACCGTTGAGAGCGGGTACGAAGACGAGGCGTCGTTGGTAGGTGTCGGAGCCGTTGAAGTCAACGTTGAAGTGGAGGTAACCGGATCGGCTAGCGGAACCGCCATTCCCCGCCGAGGGGTTGTAGGTGCTGAAGCGCAGCGTTGTGATGTCGGCGAGTTTGGTGCCGCTGAACTGATAGGTGGCAAGGTTGGGGCGTTGATTCAGAATTGTCTGGATGCGGACGCCGCCCTAGCCGAGCGGGGGAGTGCCGGGGCCGAAGACAAACGACCCGAGGGAGTTGTCGACGGCGTCGGTGACGTCGTTATAGAAGAACCATCCTTGTAGGTTTCCAGGATAGGCAACTTTGACCACGGGAGTGGGAGCGGCGGCAAGCACCGCGGCCCCCAAAATTAGTGCCGTCAACGCGAACGTGGTTGAGCGTTTCATTACGTGTTTCCTTTGAGTTGAATGTAGACTTTTCGGTCTACCTCGAGGCGGAGTATACACCCGTCACGCACTGAATGATATGGGCCGTCCCGAGGGTTAAGGACGAAGGGTCCAGGTTGGCGGGACGGTGACGGTGCTGGGGTCAGATCGCTTTGTACTCAGTTACAGCGCGGGTGTCGGCGGTGAGGGGTCCGGACAAGAGTTCGGCGCGGACGATGCCGATGGCGGCGGTCTCGTTGTCGAGTGGCGTTGCCGAGGTGATTTCGCCGGCTTCTTTTTCTCCGGCCATGATTTTGGTGTGGGGGGCGAGGGGGGCTTCGCCTGTGATGCGGAGCGCAACTAGACGGCGGTGGACTTGGCCGCGGGAACGAACTCGCTCGACAATCTCCTGGCCGAGGTAGCATCCCTTTTGAAAATGCACGGCGTGCATGAGCTGGGTTTCCTGGACGAGATGGGCCTCGCCGAAGTCGACGCCGTAGCGGGGTTTGCCGTGGATGATACGGGTCGAGTCGGCTTGGTTGAAGGTGATTTCGGCGGCTCCGGCTAGAAGGAGCGCCTCGCGGACGATGGGCGCATCGAGGGGAGAGACGAGAATCCAGTAGCCGGGTTGTCCGGTGTAGCTGGCCTTGACAACGAGACGACCGGCCCAAGGGAGCGAATCGAGTTCGGCAGAGGGGACGGGGATTTCGGCGGCGGCGAGGATGTCGGCGGCGTCGGGACCCTCGACGGCGAGGGTGGTCCACTGGGTGGTCTCGTCAGAGAGGGTGACGTCGTCGGCGATGATGAACTTGTCGAGATGGGCGAGGACGAAGTCGCGGCTGTTGGGCTCGACGTCGAGGAGGAGAGAGTTCGGGGCGGCGAGGATGTTGACGTCGGAGAGGATGCGGCCGTTAGCGTTGAGAAAAAACGCATAGCAGCCTTGGCCGGGGGCTAGTTGCTCGACATGATTCGAGGTCATGGCGTGGAGGAGGCGTTTGCAGTCCTCGCCGCTCGCGCGGATGCGGCCGCGGTTTTCAAGTTCGAAGAGAACGGCCATTAGGCACCCAGCGAGCGGAGAGCCGTTCCGAGGAGGAGGACGCCGAGGCCGGAATAGACGAGTCCGGTGAGGAGGCGGGCGCGTTTTTCGGGGGTGGTCTGGGGCTTGACCAAGATGATGGACACGGCGGCGATGTGGAGGAATAGGAGAAATTTGATGCCGAAGATCATGTGGTAGAACTTGGGCACGCCGCCGGACATGCGGTTCATGAGTTGGTAGAGGCCGGAGGCGAGGAGGAGGCCGACGGAGATGAGCATCGAGGGCTGGAAGCCGTCGGCAGGGGAGCCGGGGAGCTTGCCGGCCTTCGTGAGGTTCCAGGCGTAAAAGATTCCGCCGAGGAGGGAGACGGCCGAGCCGATGTGGAGGAAGCGGACGAGATAAGCAATGGGATCGATCATTTCTCCTACTACTCTACAATGAAGGGCATGATCCACGAGGTTTTGCCCGTTGGGGCGCTGCAGTGCAACTGCTCGATTTTGGGTGACGAGGTGACGCGGGAGGCGATCGTGGTGGACCCGGGCGATGATATCGCGGACATTCTGGCGATCCTGGCCAAGCACCAGTTGACGGTGAAGATGATCGTGATTACCCATGCTCATATTGACCATATTGGCGGGGCGGCGAAGCTGAAGGCGATCACGCAGGCGCCGGTGATTATGAATCCAAAAGACCAGGAGCTTTACGACGCGATGTCGGTGCAGGCGGGCTGGTTGGGGATGGAGACGCCGGAGCAGACGACGATTGATACAGAAGCCAAAGACGGCGATACGCTGCGGTTCGGGGATTACCGGGTGCATGTGTTGCACACGCCGGGCCATACGCAGGGGAGCACGAGTTTGTACATTCCGGCGGAGAAGACGTTGATTGCGGGGGATACTTTGTTTCGGGATAGTATTGGGCGGACGGATTTGCCGGGGGGCGATGGGCGGAAGATTTTGACGAGCATCAAGACGAAGTTGTTGGTGCTGCCGGAGGATACGGAAGTGATTTGCGGGCATGGGCCGAATACGACGATTGGGCGGGAGGCGAAGCGGAATCCGCATTTGCGGGGGTTGTAGGGGGCGACGATGGTCCATCGTGCGGTGATCGATACGAACGTATTAGTGTCTGGGCTGCGTTCTCGCCGGGGTGCGTCGTTTCGGCTCCTGGAGCTTCTGGGTGATCCTCGGTGGCGACCCTGTTTATCGGTGCCGGTGGCGCTCGAATCCGAGGATGTTTTGAAGCGCGAGTTCATGCACTCGGTCATCAGTGCAACCGACGTAGACGTGTTGCTGGACTACTTGTTCGGGGTAGCGGATCTTGTTGCGGTACGATTTCGGCTACGGCCGACGTTGCGTGATCCGGATGATGATCGTATCTTATGAGTTGGCAGCGAAGCAGCGGCCCGGGCCGGGGCGGCAATCATTACGTTCAACACGCGGGATTTTGTTGGCGCGTCGGCGTATGGCGTTCAGGTTCTTCGGCCGATCGAATTCTTGTACCAGATTGGAGATTTTCAGTGATCGTGAACGTGGAAGTCCCGGCGGATATTTTTGCAAGAGCTTCTGAGATTGCGGCGTCGCAAGATTTGAGTGTGGGCGACGTGTTTGCCAGTGCGTGTATTGAGCATATTGAGGCTTGGGAGCGATTGGAGAGCCGGGCTGGGCGGGCGGATCGGACGAAGTTTCTTGAGGTCCTTGCAAAGGTGCCTGATGTTGAGGCGGACGAATTTGATCGGTTTTGAGGGTGTTTAGCGATGAGTGTATTGTTGCGCGAGGCCTGGCTGACGGTGGAGCCTGGCGACTATGAGAAGCATATGGCGGGGATCGGGCAGGCTCAGGCTAACGCCGGGCTGATGGCCGCTTGGCTGGCGGCGGGGGCTGGCCCGGGGGCCGTGCTCGTGGCGGGGGCGGGGACGGGGCAGATGTTCGATTTTTTGGGGGCGGAGCAAGTTCGGCCGGAAGAGATGGTCTTTTCCGACTGGAATCCTCGGTTTCTGGAAGAGTTGCGGGGACGGTTGGAGAGGACGGGTCGGAGGCCGGGGGAGACGGTCGTCGATAACATCGAACAGACCGGGTTGGTGGGGCCTTACTCGAACGTCGCGATTACGCTGGTGCTGGAGCACGTTGAGTGGCGGTTGGCGCTGCGGAGCCTCGTGCGCTGGGGGGCGGAGCGGGTGCTGCTGGTGATTCAGGAGAATCCGACGCATATCGCTGGCGCCGTCACGCCGGGGCGGACCGTGCCGGGGACGATGAACGTGTTTCGGGAACGCGCGGCTCCGCATCTGATTCCGGTCGAGGAGTTGACGGCGGCGATGGCCGAGGCCGGGTTTCGGCGGGAACGGATCGAGACGGCCGTCGTCAGCGATGAGAAAAAGATGCTGGGATGCTGGTTCGTTACGGCTTCTTGATTTCCTGCATGGCGCCCTGGATGAGATCCTTGGCGCCGACCAAGCCGGCGAGCACCATTTGAATATCCATGGCTGGCTTGGAGGGGTTGCGGACGCTCGTGCAGTAGACGCCGTGCTGGCCGACCAGGACTAAAGCGTCGGTGAGGACGTCGAGGGCTAGGGCGAGTTTGCCGCGGGCGGGCCCCATTTGAAATTCGAGGCGCTCGAGTTCTTCTTGCCGTTCCTGAAAAATGTCCATTCCTTTACTCTAGAGGGATGAGAGATCTTCCGTCCTGGCCCGTGTCGACCGATCGAGAACGCGAGCTGCTGGATCAAGTTTTGGCGAGCCCGCAGTGGGGTGGCTTCAACCCGATGATCGGGGAGTTTGAACAGAAGTTTGCTGCCTATCAGCATTGCGCGCATGGGGTGGCGGCGGTGAATGGGACGGTGACGTTGGAGATGATGCTGGTGGCCGCGGGGATCGGGCCGGGCGATGAGGTGATTGTACCGGCGGTCTCGTTCGTTTCGACGGCCTCGGCGGTGTCGCGGGTGGGGGCGGTGCCGGTGTTTGTGGATATCGAACCGTACTCGTTCAACATGGACCCGGAGCAGGCTCGGCGGGCGGTGACGGCGAAGACGAAGGCGATTATGGCGGTCCACTTCGGGGGGCCGTTGGCGGATATGGATGCTTTGATGGCTTTGGCGGCGGAGACGGGGGTGATGCTGCTGGAAGATGCGGCGCATGCGCACGGGGCGGAGTGGAAGGGGAAACGGGCGGGTTCGTTTGGGCTGGCGAGTAGCTTTTCCTTTCAAAACGGCAAGGTGATGACGGCGGGGGAGGGGGGAATCGTGTCGACGAATGACGCCGCGTTTGCCGAGCGGATGCGGAGTTTTATGAACCAGGGGCGGCGGCCGGGGTACTCGTTCTTTCACCATTTTGAGGCGGGGAATAACTATCGGATGTCGGCGTTGCATGCGGCGGTTCTGTTAGCGCAGTTGGAACGGCTGGACGAGCAGATTGAACGGCGGATGCGGAATTCGCCGATTTTGGTAGGGCTGCCGGGAATTCGATGGCAGGAGGTTCCGGCGGCGGTGAATCGGAACCCTTGGTATCTGCTGTTGGGGCGGATTGACGCGGCAGAGCTTGGAGAGACGCGGGACGAGTTTTGCGCGAGGCTGCAGGCGAGTGGGATTCCGGTGACGCCGTTTTATCCGCACACGCTTTATCAGAACCCGATGTATGTGGGCGGGTTGCCGCACAGGGTGTTGCCGTGTCCGAACGCCGAGGCTTGCGTGCGGGACGCGTTTTGGCTGCCGTTTCGGTTGTTGATGGGAGATGAGGCGATGACGGCCCGCATTGCGGATGTGGTTCGAGGCCGTACACTACAGGGAGAATCCAAATGAAAACGAATCTAATGATGGGGTTGCTGCTGGCGTCGGCGGCGATGGCGGCCGATGGCGGCTTGATGACGAGCACGTTCTCGAAGAGCGAGTTCGCTTTGTCGGCGGATCCGAGCGTGGGGCAGTGGAAGAAGATCGCTCCGGCGGTGGCGGAGGGTGACCACTGGGGCAAGCCGGTGCCTAAGCATCGGACGGAGATCCGGTCTCGGTGGACGAAAGACCATATCTACTTTTTGTTCAGCTGCCCGTTTGAGGAGCTGCATTTGAACTCGGCTCCGGTGACGAATGCAGAGACGATGAAGCTTTGGGACCACGACGTGGCGGAGATTTTCATCGGGGCGGATTTTGAATCGATTTGGAAGTATCGGGAGTATCAGATTTCGCCGTTGGGGGAGTATATCGATTTGGACATTGATCGGAAGAAGCCGCTGCCGAATGCCGGGGCGGATTGGAATTCCGGGTTCACGGTGAAGGCTCGGCTGGATCGGGACAAGAAGATTTGGTACGGCGAGTTTAAGATTCCGATTGCTTCGTTCGATAGTCGGCCGGCGAAGGCGGGGAACGAGATGCGGGTGAATCTATTTCGGATTCAGGGTCCGGGGCCGAAGCGGAACTACATTGTTTGGCAGAAGACGGGGATTTTGAACAACCACGTGCCGGAAGCGTTTGGGAAGATTAGACTGGTAGGCGAGTGAATAGCGCACTTCGGATCTCTCACGTTGGTCTGCGCGGCATCGTGGGGAAGGGGCTGACGGCGACCCATGTGATGGATTTTGCCGCGGCGTTTGGGACGTTTTTGGAGCCGGGGCGACCGGTGGTGCTGGGTCGGGATCCGCGGTTGAGCGGGAACATGATTCGGGAAGGGGTGGTGGCGTCGCTGCTGGGTTGCGGGCACGACGTGATCGATTTGGGGGTGGTGTCGACGCCGGTGGTGCAGCACGCGATTCAGCGGTTGGACGCGGCGGGGGGCATTGCGATTAGCGCGTCGCACAACACGATTGATTGGAATGCGCTGCGGTTCTTTGGGCCGAGCGGGATCTATCTGAATACGGCGGAGGCGGGGGAGTTGCTGGACATCTACCACCTGCGGCGGTTCCGGTATGAGGAATGGAACCGGTTGGGGAAATTGAAGGTGGTGGATACGGCGATTGATGCGTATCTGGACGAAATTGCACGGGTGTTTGATTTGGAGTCGTTGCGGCCGCTGAAGGTGGTGGTGGATTGCTGCAACGGGACGAGCGCGTTGATTTTGCGGCGGATGAATGAGCGGTTTGGGTGTGGCTTCATTCTGATCAATGAACGGGTGGATGGGCGGACGGTGGCGCATACGCCGAATACGAGCGCGAGCATTGTGGAGTTGCAGTTGGGGCCGTTGATGAAGCCGCTGGGGGCGGATGCGGGGTTTCTGTTTGACATGGACGCGGACCGGGTGGCGCTGGCGGACGAGCAGGGGCGGGGGATCAGCGAGGAGCTGATTTTGCCGATGCTGGCGGACCATTTGCTGCCGTTGAGCGCGGGGAAGTTGGTGATTGCGAATTTGTCGAGTACTGCGCTGTTAGAGGACGTGGTGGCGCGGCATGGGGGGCGGGTGTTGCGGGTGCCGGTGGGGCGGCAGGCGGCGATTGATGGGGGCGGTGATGATGCCGCAGTTCCGGTTTGTTTACGACGGGATTGCGAGCATGTTGGCGATTCTGACGATGATGCGGCAGCGGGGGCAATCTGTGAGCGAGATTTTGGCGGGTTATCCGCGACACCAGATTCTGAAGGCCGAGATTCCGCTGACGAGTTCGAATATTCCAGCGCTGCTGATTGAGTTGCAGGGGCTGTATCCGGATGGGCAGATGGACCGGAGCGACGGGCTGCGGGTTTCGTGGCCGGACCGTTGGTTCCATGTCCGGGTGAGCCAGACGGAGCCGATTATTCGGGTGATTGCGGAGCAGCGAGGGGCGGAACCGCGGGAGCTGTTTGAGAGCTTGCTGGAGCGGGTAAGGAGCTTGAACTAATGGCGCGTCAACATTTGCTGAAGGTGGGGGTTTCGGGGGTGCGGGGGGTGATTGGCGGGTTTTTGACGCCGGCGCTGGGGGCGAGTTATGCGCAGGCGTTTGGGACGTATGTGGGGAAAGGCCGGGTGGTGATTGGGCGGGATACGCGGACGTCGGGGGAGATGTTGACGCATGCGGTGAACTGCGGGTTGTTGGCGGCGGGGTGCGAGGTGATTGATCTGGGGGTGATTCCGACGCCGACGATTCAGATTTACATTGCGCATACGCGGGCGCGGGGAGGGATGGCGTTGACGGCGTCGCACAATCCGCCGGAGTACAACGCGCTGAAGTTGTTCAACCGGGAGGGGCAGTTTTTTAACCAGTACGAGCGGACCGAGTTGCTGGACCTGTTTCATCAGAGCGATTTCGCGCGGGCGGGGAACGACGAGATTCGGGGGGTAAGACAGGATTTGACGACGGCGCCGGCGCTGCATCTGGCGCGGGTGTTGAGCAAGGTGGATGCGGACGCGATTCGGCGGCGGCGATTTCGGGTGGCTTTGGATGGGGTGAACGGGGCGGGGTCGGAGCTGTCGGTTCGTTTTTTGCAGGGCGTTTTAGGGACGCAGTTGGAGGCGATTTCGGTGGACCCGACGAAGGTGTTTCCGCGGATTGCGGAGCCGCGGCCGGACACGTTGACGGAGTTGGCGGAGCTGGTGCGGCGGAGCGGGTCCGACGTGGGGTTTGGGCAGGACCCGGACGGGGACCGGTTGGCGGTGTGCGATGAGACGGGGCGGGTGCTCGACAACGACGATGTGCTGGCGTTGGCGGTGCATCGGGCGCTGGCGTTTACGCCGGGGGATGTGGTCGTGAACTTGACGACATCGGCGGCGATTGATGACATTGCGATGGCGCATGGGCGGAAGGTTTATCGGACGCCGGTGGGGGCGGCGAACGTGGTGGAGATGATGCAGGCGGTGGGAGCGGCGATCGGGGGGGAGGGTTCGTCGGGGGGGATTATCTATCCGGCGGTGCATTTGTGTCGGGATAGCTATACGGCGATGGCGCTGGTGCTGGATTTGATGGCGGAGACAGGGAAGACGGTGTCGCAGTTGGTGGCGGAGTTGCCGCGGTATACGCGATTGAGCGGGAAGGTGGCGTTTGAGCACGGGCGGTTGGGGACTCTGATGCAGAGTCTGGAAGAGGGTTTTCCGGATGCGGAGACGAACCGGATGGATGGGTTAAAGCTGAGCTGGGCGGACCGCTGGCTGCATGTACGGAGTTCGAACACGGAGCCGCTGCTGCGGTTGGCGGTGGAGGCACGGACGGCGGAGGCGGCGCAGGCGCTGTTTGACGACGCCTGGCGGCAGTTGACGAACTAGGCTACTTTTTCAGTTCGGGTAAGGGCTCGGGGTCGGGGACGTCGTAGATGGTTTCGCCTTTTTTGAGGCGTTTCAACTTGCGACGGATTTCGAGTTCCTGCTGGACGGCGCTTTCTTTGAGAATGCGGAGCTTATCTTTGCGTTCTTCGAGTTTGCCGGCGAGGGCGGCGTTTTCGTGTTGGATTCTTTCGAGCTCGTTCCACTTGCCGAAGAGCGCGGAGACGCCTTGCGGTCCGGTGAGATTCACCGCCGCGTATACGCCGAAAACCGTTAGAACCAAGACGAGGCCGAACCGCTTATACACTTGTACTGCTCGAGAACTTCGCGCTGCCATACCTACCTATTGGTTATAAACTGCTTTTGCTAAAAAAGCTACCCGGATCACTGATAAGATTGTGCTCTTGTCTGCTGGTTCTTCTCTCGCTTGTTTTGCGAGGGGGGAGATTAAGGAACTGAGGCGCTATTGATGCAACCCACAACACAAACTCCGCGGGAAACCGCGATGCCCGCGAGCAACGCCAGACGGAAGGTGATCTGGTTTGCGGTAACGCTGGCGATTCTGGCTTATATCGACCGTGTTTGCATATCGATGGCCGCGCCCGAGATATCGAAAGACCTGGGTTTGGACAAGGCTCAGATGGGATACGTGTTTGGGGCGTTTGCGGTGGCCTACGCGCTGTTTGAGATTCCGGGCGGGTGGTTGGGCGACTGGATGGGTCCGCGGAAGGTATTGATGCGGATCGTGGTTTGGTGGAGCTTCTTTACGGCGGCGACGGGATGGATGTTCAACTACTGGTCGATGCTGGCGACGCGGTTCTTGTTTGGGGCGGGCGAAGCGGGTTGTTTCCCGAACATCACGAAGGCATTTTCGACTTGGCTGCCGCTGGAAGAGCGGGTGCGGGCACAAGGAATTCTTTGGATGGCGGCGCGGTGGGGCGGGGCGTTTACGCCGCCCCTCGTGAACTGGATTTTTAAGGTGATGGATTGGCGGATGGCGTTTACGTTGTTTGGGTTGGTGGGGAGCGTGTGGGCGATTTTCTTCTACCGCTGGTTCCGGGACAACCCGCAGGAGCATCCGGAAGTGAACGCGGCGGAGCGGAAGTTGATTGCGGCGACGGCGCACCCTTCGTCCGGCCATGGCGATGTGCCGTGGGGGAAGATGCTGAGTTCGAAGAGTGTTTGGCTGCTGTGGTTGCAGTATTTCCTGTTGAGCTTCCCCTGGTATTTTTACCCGACGTGGCTGCCGACGTACTTGCAGGAGTATCACGGCGTGGACCGGATGACGAGCGGTTACTACGCGATTCTGCCGCTGTTTCTGGGCGGCGTGGGGTCTTTGACGTGCGGGTTCCTTTCGACGAAGCTATCGAAGCGGTGGAACAACATCGGCAAGTCGCGGCGGACGATTTCGACGTTTGGCTTCGGCGGGGCGGCGGTGATGATGTTTATCGCGATTCAGGTAAAGGATCCGCTGTGGGCGATGGTAGGGCTGGGGCTGTCGAGCTTCTGCAACGACTTGGTGATGCCGAACGCGTGGGGCGCTTGCATGGACGTGGGTGGGAAGTACGCCGGGACGTTGTCGGGATCGATGAACATGATGGGCAATATCGCCGGGTTTGTGGCTCCGGTGATGGGGGGGCTGATCCTTCGTAACACGAACAACGATTGGAACCTGTTCATCTCGATAATGGCGGGGGTTTACGTGCTGGGGATGTTGACTTGGCCGTTTATTGATCCGGTGACTCCGCTGGAGAATGAGAGCTAGGGCTGTTTGATTTGGACGAGGTCCGTGGGGACAGGGGGCTTCTGTTCCCAGCGGGCGATGGAATTAACGAGGGAGCCGACGGCCATGGAGCCGCGGACGAGGTGTTTGATGCGGAGGGGGCCGAGGGCTTTGATTCCGCCGACCCAGTGAAGGGCGGCGGACATGGAACATCCGCACTGGCTGCAGTCGGGGTCTCCGCCGAAGACGCAGGGTTCGACCTGGGTTTTGAAGTCGGCGGTGTAGTTGGCGGACATGCGGGAGAAGATGCAGTCGGCGGGGCTGGAGGGCGGGGCGAGGAAGGCTTTGGCCATGCCGTCGGGGACGAGGAGTTTGGGGTAGCGGCGGGAGAGGGCGGGGATTTGCTCAACAAGGCTGACGCGGCTGGCGGGGGGTAGGATTTCGGGGCTGACTTCGCCGCGTTGGGGGGTATAAACGCTGAGCCAGATTTTGTTGACCTCGGGGCGGGCGTTCCAGAAGGCGACGTACTCGTCGAGGTAGCCGGGCTGTTGCCTGTGCTGGTTGACGACGGTCCAGTGGATGTTCACGCGCGAGTCGGTTATGTTCTTGAGGATGCGTTCGTAGGTGGCGGGTTTGCGGCGGATGTCGTGATCCTTCGCCAGACCGTCAACGGAGACGGCAACGGTGACGAAGGGGAGCTTGGTCCAGGCGGGGGGGATGGGGATGACGGCGCTGGTAACGATCATCGTGTAGATGCCGCGTTGGCTGAGGATGGGGAGGACGCGTTCGAGTTCGCGATGCCTCATCATGGGTTCGCCGCCGACGAGGGAGACCTGGAGGGGCTGGTGCTGGTCGACGAGGCGGAGGATGTTGGCGACGAGTTCGTCGCCTTTTGAATCGGTAAGATCGACGAGTTTGGCACCGTCGGCGAGGTGGCTATCGCCATAGGCGTAGCGGCCGGGGCAACTCAGCGGGCATTCGCGGGTGATCTCGATAGAGAGTAAGGGGATTCGGCCGCGAAGAATTTTGCCCCAGGCCGTGAGAAAGTTGGCGGGTCGCATTAGGTTCTATTGAGAACGGATGCGATTAGAGGCGGGAGTGTTGTCGTCGAAGTTCGTTTGTGTCTAAGAAGTTACAGAAGCGACGGCCGTTGGGGAGGAGGGTGACGGGGATGTCGTCGTTGGAGAGAGCGCGGAGGGCGGGGTCGGAATCGATGTCGATGACGGTGACGGCGAAGTGGAGTTCGGCTTGGGCTTGGCGGAGGGTTTTTTCGGCGACTTCGCAGAGGTGGCAGCCGGCGCGGGTGTAGAAGAGGATGGTCACCATGCGAGGTCTGGGCGGGAGCCGTAACGTGCTTTGGGGCGGAGGAGGCGAATGAGCAGGATGCCGGCCACGAAGCCGCCGATGTGGGCGAACCAGGCGACACCGCTTTGGTTGAGATGAGATTGGCCGACCGAGCCGACGCCGCTGAAGAACTGGAGGACGAACCAGTAGGCGAGGATGAGCCAGGCGGGGATTTCCATGGTGGTGAAGAAGATGATGATGGGGACGAGGGTGAGGACCTTGGAGTGGGGGAACTTGACGAGATAGGCCCCCATGACGCCTGCGATGGCCCCGCTGGCGCCGATGGTAGGGATGCGGGAGTCCAGGGTGAACAGGTATTGGAGGAGCGTGGCGGCGACCCCGCAGAGGAGATAGAACAGGAGGTATTTGAAGTGGCCGAGGATGTCTTCGACGTTGTCGCCGTAGATCCAGAGGAACCACATGTTGCCGATGAGGTGCATCCATCCGCCGTGGAGGAACATGCCGGTGATGATATCGACCCACTGGAAGTGGCGGGGGACGAAGCCGTATTCGAGCAGGAAATGGTTGAGGGAGAATTCGTCGAGGGAGAATTCGTAGAGGAACGCGAGCACGTTGAGCGCGATCAGGCTGATGGTGACCAGCGGGAAGGAGTAGCTCGGTTGGGTGTCGCGGAGGGGGATCATGATTAGGAGGAGGCTCTTTGGACGAAGTCCTTTTTGCTGCGGCGCTGGCCGGAGGCGAGGAGGGCGCGGGCGGCGGCGGCGTCTTTTATGCCTCCGCGAGCTCCGATTTCGGTGCAGTTGAGGGCGGCCATGGCGTTGGAGAAGTCGAGGGAGTCGCGGAGGCTGTAGCCTTCGAGGACGGAGTAGCAGAAGGCACCGTGGAAGACGTCACCGGCGCCGGTGGTGTCGAGGCAGTCGACGACGAAGGCGGGGGAGTAGACGAATTCGCCGTTCATGCGGGCGATGGCCCCGAAGGCTCCGAGGGTCATGGCGGCGACCTTCATGCCGAACTCTTCCTGGATCATGATGAGGGCGCGGAAGGGGTCGCGCTCGTTGGTCCACTGGGGCGGGAACTCAGAGCTGGTGATGAGGTAATCGATGTTGGGTAGGACGCGATCGAAGCCATGGTAGACGGTGTCGACGTCGACGGTGACGGGGATGCCGTGAGCACGGGCGATTTCGGCGGCGCGGGCGACGGCGGGGGTGTCGTGGCCATCGATGTGGAGGAGACGGGCGCCGATGATCATTTCGGGACGGATCTCTTCGGGTTCGAGGCGCAGGCCATCAGGACGGCGCCAGAGGACGGTGCGTTCTCCGGTGGATTGATCGATGACGATGTAGGCGGATTGGTTGGCGCAATTTTTTCGGACTTGGACGTCGTCGAGGTTGATGCCTGTGCCGAGGAGGCTGTCCCACTGGATGCGGCCGCGCTCGTCGTCGCCCATGGTTCCGATGTATTTGACGCGGAGGCCGAGCTTGGCGCAGGCGACCATGGCACTGGCAACCTGACCGCCAGGCGAAAACATCTCTTCGACAAAGGGTTCTTTGCCGGCATAGGCAGGGAACTTGGGGACGAGCAGGAGGGTGTCGGTCGCGTTGAGGCCAACACCGACTACATCAAATTTGGACATTCTCTCAGGCTACCGCGAAGCGACTATTTTTTTCTGGGTCCGATTTGATAGAGGTAAATTTTGTGGCGACGATTGTGGACGAAGACTTCCTGGACGTCGATGGGGTTCCAGCCGCGGATGCCGTAATCGTGGGAGACGACGCGGGCTCCGGGG
>JAPKZA010000253.1:9104-22552 GCA_026394015.1 Acidobacteriota bacterium | reverse complement strand
CGGGCTCCGGGGTGGAGGGACTGCTCGAACTTGGGCCGGAGTCGTTCGTTGAAATTGGTTGTGAGGTAAAGGGTGACGACGTCGGCTTGGGTGAGGTCGACCTCGAAGATATCGCCACGGATGACTTTGGCGTGATTTTGGAGGCCGAGGCGGGCGATCATTTCGGTAGCTTCTTTGGCTAGTTTGGGGTTCAGTTCGACGCCGACGGCTTTGGCGCCGAATTTTTGGACGGCGGTGATGAGGATCCGGCCATCGCCGCAGCCGAGGTCAACGACGACTTCGCCGCGCTTTACATTGGCCGACTCGAGCATCTGCTCGATGATTTCCTTCGGCGAGGGGACGTAGGGCGCAAGACGCTGGGGGTCCGAAGGCTGGGCCGCCAACGGGAGCGCGGAAAGGGCTAGGAGAGAGTAAATAGCGAACTTCATGATTCCCTGAACAATTCCTCTATTGAGGTTGACGTAAGCGAGCGGAAGCCGTTTCCGCGGTTTGCGAATATCGTGAAGTCTACTGGGTCGGTGAATTCTGGGCGAGACGGGCGGTGCGGGTCTTCACGATGCGGTTTACCACTTCCGAGGTGGCGAACCAAAGATCGCGCGGTTTACTGATAGTGTACTCCTGGCCTTTGAAGTATTTTACGGCGTGAGAGATGGAGTCGCGCCAAGGGATCTGGGCCGGGTAGAGGTTGTAGTTCAAATAGAAGAGCGGGTAGTCGAGGGAGCCGACCTCCTTCAGCGTCTCGGCTTCGACATTCTGTTCGAGCATTACTTTGGGGCCGGCGAAAATAATGGCCTCGGCCTTGTTCGTACCTCCGAGTTCGGCCCGGATCAGTTCGCTGAGGAACTGGGTTTCACTGTGTTTGATGGCCAACTTGCTGAGATCAACGGTGCCGAGTTTCATCTTGTTGAGGGCATCGCCGAGGGCGGGGAAATCGAGGCGATCGACGTTTTCCTGCCGATGGAGTACTTGTTGGCTGGCCATCGAAAAGGCGATGAGAGAGAATTTTCCGATTTTTGGTTCGCGGACAATGGAACGAAGAATGGAGACGAGCGCCGTGGTGTCGACCGAGCGCATAACCGTGCTCCGGGGGTTTTGGGGCGCGTAGTTCAGAAGAATCTTGACGTTGATCGGTTCGTCGTTGGAGGTGCGCTCGATGGGCGGTTCGTCTTTGAAGCTCTCGTGATCGGAGGCTCGGATCGTGCTGGACGGGATGACCATCGCCATCTGGCTTTCTTTGTTGGTGAGGGCGGCGTCGACGTCCCAGTAGTTGGAGCAAACCCTTTCGGAACGATCGCGCATGAGCCAATCGACGTGATATTTTCCTTCGCCGAGATCGAAGCCGCCATAAAGTGAGGCTTCGCCTTTGGCCTCTTCCTCAATTTCGGGTACTCTGACTTTCTGCGTGAAATAAACCGGGCTGTCGGGGGATTCGAGGGGGGCTACGCGAAAGATGATGGTGAGCAGGTTTTCCTGTCCGGCCAGTTCCTTGAGCGGGACGGTGACTTCGAAGCCGGCATGAAATTTGAGGTCGAAACCGACGAGAGCTTTATTTGACGGGGTAACGTGGCAGGGAAGATCGTGCCGGGCCTCCTTCATTTCGAAGACCGCCATGTCGGTTCCGAACAGACGGATAGGACCGCCGTTTCCGTTCATTACGGTCTGTGCCGCGGCGGGCAGACAAAGGACAAGCGGCAAGCTGGCCAGCAGCAGGGGCCGGAGCGGGTAGCGTTTGAGCATGAACAAACGACGCACTTTCCCTCACAATTTCAACTGCACGATTTCCCTGAACCGAACGGTGACAACCGAGTCGCCAGCTAGCACACCGCCAGCCAGTGGATAACCCGTATTATGTACCAGATTCATGGCGATGCAACAGGGGAGTTTACTTATTTCTCTTTTGGAAATTCTGATCAGTACTATGGAGAGTTCTGGGCGGACCGCTGCAACGGTGTCGGCTATGCTAGAGTTCAAGGATTATGGCATCGCGTAGCGTCAATAAGGTGATTCTGGTTGGGAACCTCGGCCGAGACGCCGAAACGAAATTCACGCCCTCCGGCGTATCAATGACTCGTTTTTCGGTGGCGACGGGCCGTCGGTACAAGGACCAGGCGACTGGCGAGTGGAAAGAGGAGACCGACTGGTCCAACGTGATTTTCTGGCGGGCGGAGAATTTGGCGCCTTACCTGACGAAGGGAAAGCAGGTTTACGTCGAAGGCCGCCTGCAGACGCGGAGCTATGAGGACAAGGACGGCCAGAAGAAATATTCGACCGAAGTAGTGGCCGATGATGTGATTCTTCTCGGTGGGCGTGGCGGCGAGGGTGGCGGCGGTGATGCCGGGTTTAATCAGGAACCTCGGATGATGTCGGGACCCCGGGCTTCGGCTCCGCGTCCGGCTTCGACGCCGAGTTCCGGCGGCGGGTCTCCCTTTGACGCCGGGATTAGCGATGATGACGTTCCGTTCTAAAACGGGACACGATTTGGTTCCAAATTGGTACTGGCGCACTTTCGATTATTGTTTTCAATAGGTTAGGGATTGGCACGATACTTGCTTCCGTCTTAGGCGGAGGTCATTGTGATGCCTGAATTCGTCTCCCTATTCGATTCTATTCCCGAACCGGTCCATGATCCGATGGATCTGAGCCGGTTTAACCCCAGCTTTAGTACGCAAACGACACCTGTTCCGACCTTTCGGGAAGTGCCTGACGGTCGGTACTGCGCAGTGATTACCGATTTGGAATTGGGGTTGGCTTCGACCGGCAACCCGGTCTTGAAATATGGTCTGAGGGTGGCGACGGGCGAGTTCAAGGGTCGAATGATCTGGAAGCGCCGGGTGATCACCGTCAATACAATTCGCTTTACGAAGCGGGAGTTGTTGACCTGCGGTCTCTTGCTGGATCGTTTTTCCCACCTCGGACGGCGTTTGGGAGAGTTGCAGGGCGTTGGGCTGGAGGTGAGCAAGGTGACCAAGGGTGATAAATCGGACGTCTACTTCAATCGCCGGATGGTAGCGCTATGAACGGGGTGATGGTTGATTCGCGGGTCGATCTCCGTTTTTTTGACGAGATGTACGAGAACGAGGTGGTGACCGAGCAGGAGACCTGGAACGCGATTCCGGACGGACGATACGAGGTCAGGGTCGATAAGGTCGAGTTGACGCAGTCCAAGAGTAGCGGCAACCCGATGCTGAAATGGACACTTCGCATTACAGGTGCGGCATTTCACAACCGACTGCTTTGGAAGTATCGAGCGATTACCGAGAATACGCTCGAGTACGTGAAGCAGGACCTGACCGTTTGCGGTTTGAACCTGCCGCAATTTTCCAGTCTGCCTTCCCACCTCGGTTCGCTGCGAGGTTTGGAGTTGGAGATTTCGAAAATGTCGAAGGGGGAGGATTCGAACATCATCTTCAACCGGAGACTTGGATCGGTTCAGCAAGGGGATGGAGGGGTGTGTGACGATGACATTCCGTTCTGATCGAGCGCCATTTTTGGGAGGCGTTTGGATCGGAGTTGCTGTTGGAGTGCCGGGGGACTTATCGTAGAGAGTTACGAACCGTTTCACTTTATGTCCACGAATACTCCCATCACAGTCGCCCACGGCGACGGCATCGGTCCCGAGATCATGGAGGCCACCCTCCATATTCTGAAGGAGGCGGGTGCCCGCCTCGATATCGAAACGATTGAAATCGGCGAGAAGGTTTACCTCCGCGGCAACTCTTCTGGAATTGAACCCAGCGCGATCGAGTCGCTGCGCCGCACCAAGGTTTTCCTGAAGGCTCCGATCACCACGCCCCAAGGCGGCGGTTTCAAGAGTCTCAATGTCACCACCCGCAAGATGCTTGGTCTGTATGCCAACATCCGTCCGTGCGTGGCTTATCACCCTTACGTGGATACGTTGCATCCCAAAATGGACGTCGTGATCGTCCGGGAGAATGAAGAGGACACCTACGCCGGGATTGAACATCGCCAGAGCCAAGACGTCTACCAATGTCTGAAGCTGATGTCGCGGCCTGGTTGCGAGAGGATCGTTCGCTACGCTTTTGAATACGCGGTACGGAACAATCGCAAGAAAGTGACCTGCTTCACGAAAGACAACATCATGAAGCTCACCGACGGTTTGTTCCACAAGGTGTTCGATGAGATCGCGCCCGAGTATCCGCAGATCGAGAACGAGCATTGGATTGTGGACATCGGTGCCGCCAAGCTTGCCGATACGCCAGAAATATTCGACGTGATCGTGATGCCGAACCTTTATGGGGACATCCTTTCGGACGTGGCAGCGCAGATTGCCGGCTCGGTTGGTTTGGCCGGCTCGGCGAACATTGGCGTGAAGTACGCGATGTTTGAGGCGATCCATGGATCGGCGCCGCGGCGCGCGGGTCAGAACCTCGCCAATCCGTCTGGATTGCTCCTTGGTTCGGTGATGATGCTGGTGCATATTGGGCAAGCCGATATCGCCGAACGCGTTCATAACGCCTGGCTGCGTACGCTCGAAGAGGGGATCCACACCTACGATGTGTACACGGAAGGGATTTCGACCCAGAAAGTGGGGACTAAAGAGTTCGCGCAGGCTGTCGCCGCCAACGTGGGTAAAGAACCGGAAAAACTGAAAATCGTCCGCTACAGCAACGGGGCGATGCAGGATTTGACCGACCGGGTTTCGCATTATGTTCCGGAAGTTAAAGAACAGGTCGGCGTTGATATCTTCATCAATATCGTTCCTGAATCGACGGAAGCTTTTGGGACTGCTCTTTCGAAGGTCGCGATCGACGGCGTGAAACTGGTGATGCTGTCCAATCGCGGCGTTAAAGTGTGGCCGAATGGTTTCCCGGACACTTTGACCTGTGACACTTGGCGCTGCCGGTTTATGTCCTCGGTGACCGAGAACGGCCCGGTGACCCACGCTCAAGTCATCGCCCAGTTGCAGGCGCTGTTGGATGCCGGTTACGACTTCGTCAAGTATGAGAGCCTCTGCACGTTCAACGGTCGTGCCGACTTCTCGCTTGGCCAGGGCCAGTAACTCAGCATGACTGAGCATCTCCTCGTCGGCGTGATTATGGGAAGCAAATCCGATTGGGATACCATGACCCACGCCGACGAGATGCTCACGCATTTCGGAGTTGCGCATGAGTGCAAGGTGGTCTCAGCGCACCGGACGCCTGAGTTGCTCACCGAGTATGCGCGGACGGCCGAGGATCGTGGACTTCAGGTCATCATCGCCGGGGCTGGCGGTGCGGCTCATCTTCCCGGGATGGTGGCAGCCCAAACGACGGTGCCTGTTCTCGGCGTGCCGATTGAGAGCCACGCGCTGAAGGGGATGGACTCTTTGCTGTCCATCGTCCAGATGCCCGGCGGGATTCCGGTTGGGACTCTGGCAATTGGCAAACCCGGCGCGATTAATGCGGCGCTGCTCGCGATTCAGATTCTGGCGACGACACGTCCGGAACTGCGGTCCAAATTGCATGCGTATCGACGCGGCCTTTCTGACATGGTCCGCGAGCAAACGTTGCCATGACGCCTCGCCCTATACTGCCGGGAAGTACCGTCGGGATCCTTGGAAGCGGCCAGTTGGGACGGATGTTCGCCATTGCCGCTCGGCGGATGGGGTATCGGGTCCATACGTACTCTCCTGATACGGATACGCCGACTGGACAAGTTGCCGATCTTGAAATAGTGGCGCCGTATGAAGATCTGGATGCGGTTCGCCGCTTTGCGTCCCAGGTGCGGGCGGTAACGTTTGAGTTCGAAAATGTTCCTGCCGCCACGGCGGCGGCTTGTTCGGAATATTCTCTGGTGCGACCGCGCGGGGAAGTCCTCCACACGACCCAAAATCGGATCCGGGAAAAGCGGTTTCTTGCGCGGCATGGCCTGCCATTGGCCGCGTTTCGAGAGGTCAACTCCCTTTCTGATCTTGAATTGGCGATAGCGGCGCTCGGGACGCCGTGCATTCTAAAGACCGCTGGATTTGGTTACGACGGTAAAGGTCAGACCAAGCTGTACACTCCGTCGGCGGCGGAGGAAGCTTGGCGGCGTGCCAACGGTCAAGAGTGTGTGCTGGAGGCCCTGGTTGATTTTGCCTGTGAGGTTTCGGTGGTGGCGGCGCGAGGGGTGGGCGGAGAATTTGTTCATTACGGCGTAGTGGAGAACGAGCACAAGAACCATATCCTGGACGTCACTCGGGCGCCGGGGAGAGTCAGTGACCGAGTAAGGAGCGAGGCGATTGAGATCGCACGCACGGTCATGGAGCAGTTGGACGCGGTTGGGGTGTTGTGTGTCGAATTCTTTCTGACGAAAGACGGGCGCTTACTGATCAATGAATTGGCACCGAGGCCGCACAATTCGGGCCACTTTACGTTTGATGCCTGCGTGACGAGTCAGTTCGAACAGCAGTTGCGGGCGACGTGCGGTCTTCCCCTCGGCTCGACGGAACTGCTTCGGCCCGCCGCGATGGCGAACTTGCTCGGCGACATCTGGCACGACGGAGAGCCAAACTGGGCTGCCGCGTCTGCCTTCGCTTCGGTTAAGCTCCATTTGTACGGAAAGCTGTCGGCCCGGCCCGGGCGGAAGATGGGCCACCTGACCGCCTTGGCTCCTACGGTGGAAGATGCGGTTGCTCAGGTCCTTGCGGCCCGCGCCGCGCTATAGCCGGGATTGCGGCGCTGCTTCGAGCTCTCGCTCGGTTTTGATCGTTCCTCGGAAATCGTTGACGGCTGAAGTGGTGGAGTCCGTGGAGGGGCCCGGGGAGTGGAGGGGCGGGGCGGTTATGGGGGGAGGTGTTGTGGCGAGGACCGCCTTGTGGGCGGTGCGGTGGGGAGTTCGGAAAGGTCAGGTTGGGAGGGAGCGATCCTTCGGTTTGTCTGCCATGAGGTGGCGATCTGGCTGGCTGGTTGCGGTCGGTGTCGGAGAGTCGTTGCGGGTGGATGGATGAGTCGGTTTGGTGATGGGGTGTCTGCTGGTGGTGGTCGGGCTGAGGATATGGGAAGGGCTGGCTGGTTTGCTGGTTGGCGGTGGTGTCGGAAGAGACGGTGCGGGTGGACGGATGAGGCGGTTTGGTGGTGGTGAGTCGGAATTGCTGGCGGCGGTCGGGCTGGGAATGTGGAAAGGGCTGGCGGGTTTGCTGGTGGGCGGTGGTGTCGGAAGAGACGGTGCGGGTGGACGGATGAGTCTGCTTGGGGATGACGCGTTGGAATTGTTGGCGGCGTTCGGACTAGGCATGCCGGACGGGCTGGCGGGTTTGCTGGTTGGCAGCGGTGTCGGAGAGAGGGTGCGGGTGGATGGATGAGTCTGTTTGGGGATGACGCGTTGAAATTGTTGGCGGCGTTCGGGCTGGGAATGCGGAAGGGGCTGGCCGGTTTGCTGGTGGGCAGCGGTGTCGGGGAGAGGGTGCGGGTGGATGGATGAGTCTGTCTGGGGATGAAGCGCTGGAATTGTTGGCGGCGGTGGGGCTGGGAGTGCGGGAGGAGCTGGCGTTTTGCGAGTGGATGGATGAGTCTGTTTGGGGATGACGCGTTGGAATTGTTGGCGGCGGTCGGGCTGGGAATGCGGGAGGGGCTGGCGGGTTTGCTGGTGGTCGGCGGTGTCGGGGAGAGGGTGCGGGGGATGGATGAGTCAGCTTGGGAGTAGTGCGTCGGAATTGCAGGCGGGTTGGGGTTTTTACGTCGGTGCTGGCGAGACAGTGCGGGTGGATGGATAAGTCGGTTGTGGGATGGGGTGTCGGAATTGCTGGCGGCGGCGGTGCCGGAGAAGGTCAGGTCTGTTCGGTGACGGGGCGTCGGAATCGATTGTGGGATGGCTAACTGGATGGGGCTGGGCGCGGTGATTCGGCGGCGACTCTGTTGGGGTTGGGTGTCGTGCGTTCCGCACCGCGGCGGAGCCTCGTCGTACCATCAAATAGGAAGCTATGACGACCTGCTATTTTGACGCTTTTTCCGGCATCGCCGGCGATATGACCGTCGGAGCCCTCATCGACGCGGGCGCCAACGGCGACGCCGTCATCGAGTGCTTAAATTCGCTCAACCTCGGGGCAACCTATCGCTACGAAAAAACCAAACGCCGGGGCATGGCCGCCACCAAGTTCCACGTCGATGGCGGTCAACAAAAAGACCATCGTCACCTCCCCCACATCGCCAAAATCATCGAAGCCGCTAGTGCGATCTCACCCCTGGCCCAAAAAAACGCCATCGCCATCTTCATAAAACTCGGCGAGGCCGAAGCCCATGCTCATGGAATTCCCATGGACCGCGTTCACTTCCACGAGGTCGGGGCCGCCGACTCCATCTCCGATATCGTCGGAGCCTGCATCGCTTTCGAACTCCTCGGCGTCGACGAGATCGCCTGCTCCCCGATCAACGTCGGTAGTGGCCTCGTGGAGACCGAACACGGCACGCTCCCCGTCCCCGCTCCCGCCACCGCCCAACTCCTGATCAACAAACCCATCTACTCCAAAGGCCCCGCGATGGAGTTGACGACGCCCACCGGCGCAGCTATCGTCGCGACCCTGGCCACCCACTTCGGCTCCCTGCCCGCGATGTCGATCCGCTCGACCGGGCTCGGCGCCGGGACGGCCGATTTTAAAGTTCAGGCGAACGTGCTGCGCGCGGTGATCGGCGAGCGCACCGCGGCAACCGAAGCCACCTCCGTCAACGTGCTCGAAGCCAACATCGATGACGCTTCGCCGCAAGTGCTGGGCTATACGATGGATCGGCTCTTCGCCGCCGGCGCGCTGGACGTCGCTCTGCAGCCGATCCAAATGAAGAAGAACCGTCCCGGTTCGCTCCTCAGCGTGATTGCCAAGCCGGAGGACACCGACGCGCTGGCGGCCATCATCCTGCGCGAGACGACCACGATCGGCCTGCGGATCACGACCGCGGAACGTCGCGTGGCTGCCCGCCGGTTCATCCACGTCGATACCCCTTGGGGCGCCGTGCGGATGAAAGTGACCGCGCAGGGCGCTACCCCTGAATACGATGATTGCCGCACCTTGGCCGAAGCCAAGGGCGTGCCCCTGAAAGACGTCCTGGCCCAGGCTCAGTTCGCTTACCTGAAAGAGTTTTAATCAATGGACAAGTACTACCTTACAACCCCGATCTACTACGTTAACGCGGCTCCGCACATCGGCCACACGTATACGACGATTGCCGCTGATGTCATCAAGCGCTACAAACAGATGCAGGGCTTCGACGTCGTGCTGACCACGGGCACGGACGAACATGGGCTGAAGATCCAACGTTCGGCGGAGAAGGCCGGGCAGACGCCGGAGGCATTTACGACGGCGGTGGCGGCCGAGTTCAGCGAGACCTGGAAGAAGTTCGGCTTCGCGCTCGACCACGAGCAGCGGACGACGGACCCCAAGCATGCGGCCAACGTGCAACGCCTTTTTAAGGCTTGTTTGGCGAACGGTTTCATCTACAAGGGCTCCTATACGGGCTACTATTCGGTGGTTAATGAAGCCTTTGTGCCGGACGCCAAGGAAGGCGATGTGGATCCGGAGACGGGGCAACCGTTGGAACTGGTCACCGAGGAGAACTACTTCTTTAAGTTGTCGGCGTTTCGCGAGAAGTTGATCGCCCTGCACGAGGACAACCCGGAATTTTTGCAGCCGGAGACTCGCCGGAACGAGGTGCTGGCGTTTTTGAAGCAGGATCTGGCGGACCTTTCGATTACGCGGACGACGATTCAATGGGGCATCGCGGTGCCGGACGAGCCGGGCCATGTTTTCTACGTTTGGTTTGATGCGTTGATGGCGTACTATTCGGCGGTTGTGGATGACAACCGGTGGCCGGCTGATTTGCATCTGATTGGAAAAGAGATCGTTCGGTTTCATGCCGTCTACTGGCCCGCGTTCCTGATGGCGGCCGGCTGGGAGCTGCCGAAGAAGATTTTCGCGCACGGCTGGTTGTTGTTCGATAACAACAAAATGTCGAAATCGCGGGGCAATATCGTGCGGCCGGAGCCGATTCGGCAGGCGATCGGCGCCGACGCGTTGCGCTACTATCTTTTGCGCGAGATCGTGTTTGGGGCGGACGGAAATTTCGCTTATGACGCGATGGTGACGCGGTACAACGCGGACCTGGCGAATGGATTGGGGAATTTGGCGAGCCGCACCTTGAGCATGATTCAGCAGTATCGGGGCGGGGTGATTCCGGAGCGTCCGGGTGCACTCGAGCTGCCGATTGCGACGGCGGTGGCGGCGGCGATCAATGGCTACGAGAAGTTCGAGTTTTCGAAGGGCCTGGAGTCGATTTGGCAGTTGATCACGGCGGCCGATAAGTACATCGTCGAACAAGCTCCGTGGAAGCTATTCAAGGCCAAGGACGATGAGAAGCTGAACGAAGTGCTCTATAGCATAGCCGACGCCCTGCGCGTGGCGACGGTGCTGGCCGCGCCGGTGCTGCCGGAGAGCTGCGCGAAGATTTGGCGGCTGCTGGGTTATTCGACCTCGATTAGCGAGGAACGATTCGGGCTGCTGGAAGCGGGTCAGCTCCCGGCTGGCCAGGCCGTCCCGGCGGTTGAGCCGGTATTCCCGCGACTGGAAATGCAACCTACGATTGACAAAATGAACGACTTAGAAGAGATCGAAAGAGCCCGGCAGAATGTGTTGCTGGGCAAGACGGCAGAGCCGGTGGCGGTGGTACATCCCGGGGGAATCCCGGTGGCGGAGCAGATCACGATTGACGATTTTGTGAAGGTGGATCTGCGGGTTGGGCAGGTGAAGTTTGCCGAGCGGGTGAAGGGATCGGATAAGCTCCTGCATCTGAAGGTGGACATTGGCGAAGCGGAGCCGCGGACGATTGTGGCCGGGATTGCTCAGGTGTATGAACCGGAGACGCTGCTGAACCGGAAGGTGGTGATTGTGGCGAATCTGGCACCGCGGAAGCTGAAGGGGATTGAGTCGCACGGGATGATTGTGGCGGCGTCGAGCCTGGACAGCAAAGCGACGCTGGCTGGTTTTCTTGAGGACGTTCCGGTGGGCGCTCGGCTTAAATAGATGCTGATTGACTCGCATTGCCACTTGGATGGGGCGAAGTTCGCCGAAGATCGCGATGCGGTGATCGAGCGGGCGCAGGCCGCCGGCGTCAAGATGATGCTCGCGATCGGGACGGGCGACGGGCCGCCGGATCTCGAAGTGGCGGTGCGGTTGGCGGAGCGGTATCCGTTTATTTTCGCAACGGCGGGGGTGCATCCGCATGACGCGGCGAAATGGACCCCGGAATGTATTCCACAACTTCGAGCGCTGATGCGGCATCCAAAAGTTGTGGGCTTAGGCGAAATTGGTCTCGATTATCATTACGATTTCTCGCCGCGGGATGTGCAGCAGCGGGTGTTTCTGGAACAGATTCAGGTTGCCGTGGAAGCGCGGAAGCCGATTGTGATCCACGCGCGGGAAGCCTGGGACGATACGTTTGCGATTTTGGCCGAACACTGGGAGCCGGCGGGGTTGCCGGGGATCATGCACTGCTTCACGGGGGGCGCGGCCGAGGCGGAGCGGAGCTTGGCCATGGGCTTTTTGATCAGCTTTTCGGGGATTGTCACCTATACGAAAGCGCCGGAGGTGCAGGCGGCGGCGCGGGTGACTCCGCTGGATCGGATGTTGGTGGAGACCGATGCGCCGTACCTGGCTCCGCTGGCGCATCGGGGCAAGCGCAATGAGCCGGCGTTTGTGGTGGCGACGGCGATGAAGATTGCGGAATTGAAAGAAATTCCGTTCGAGGAAGTGGCGGCGGCGACGACGGCGAATTTCCTGCGGTTGTTCCCAGCGGCGGCGGAAGGATACACTGAGTGATCCCATGGGACTGAGCAAGCTAGGCCAAGCGTTTACGGCCCGCGAGATTTTTAAGCTTGTCGAGACGGACATGCGCCGCGTCGAAGAAAAGATGGGTTTGGAGTCGATCTCCTCAGTCGAGGCGGTGACGGCGATCAATCGGCACCTGCAAAAGAGCGGGGGGAAGCGGCTGCGTCCGACGCTGGTGCTGCTGTCGTGCCAGCTTTTTGGCGAGGTGAACGAGGCCTCGATTGCGATGGCTGCGGTGGTGGAGATGGTTCACGCGGCGACGCTGGTGCACGACGATGTGATTGACGAGGCGAAATCGCGGCGGAGCCATCCGTCGGTGAACGTTCTTTTCGGGAACCAGACATCGGTGCTGGCGGGCGATTGGCTGTACATGCAGGCGTTTCAGATCGCGCTGCGGAGCCGGAATTTTCGGGTGCTGGATTTGCTGATCGGACTGACGCAGTTGATGGTGGAAGGGGAGTTGCTGCAACTGGAGCGGCTGGGGCGGATTAATATCTCGGAAGCCGATTACATGGAATTGATCGACCGGAAGACGGCGAGCTTGTTCAATGTCTGCGCGCGACTAGGGGCGATGGCGGGGGCGGCGGGGGAAGCCGATGAGGCGAAGTTGGGCGAGTTCGCCTGGAATTTGGGAATTGCGTTTCAGTTGGTCGACGATGTGCTGGATTTCACTTCCCGAGAAAAGATTTTGGGTAAGCCCGTCGGCAACGATTTAAAAGAAGGCAAGGTGACGCTGCCGCTGATCTATGCGCTGGAGGAGGCTACCCCGGCCGAGCGGCTGCGGGTGGAGATGGTACTGCGGGAGCGGAGCTATGAGCACGTCCCCTTTGCCGAGATTCTGGCGATGGTGGCGAAGTATCGGGGGGTGCAGCGGGCGATGGAGCGGGCGGCGATGTTTACGGAACGGTCTCGCGTTTTGATTCACCAGTTTCCAGACACGGCGTTTCAGCGGGCGCTGCTGAGTGTGACCGAACTCGTGACCAACCGGGATCATTAGGATATTTATGACGGAACTGGAACTGACGCCTCAACAGGTAGTGGCCAAGCGGGAAGCTGGCGAGAAGATGTGCCTGATCGATTGCCGGGAGCAGGGCGAATGGGAGCTGTGCCGGATTGACGGGGCGAATCTGGTGCCGATGAATTCGGTGCCGGGGCGGCTGCAGGAGTTGGACGCGAAGGCCGACGATGAGTTGTTGGTTGTTTACTGCCACCACGGGGTGCGGAGCATGAATGTGGTGAACTGGCTGCGGGCGCAAGGGGTGAGCAACTGCGTTTCGATGGCCGGCGGGATTGATCGGTGGAGTTTACAGATCGACCCGATGGTCGGACGCTACTAGAATAGAGGGAATGAATCGGCGTACGTTTCTTTCTCTGGCTTTGGCCGCGTCGGCGCGTGGACAGGCGGTCGCTCCCCCGAACATCCTGTTCATTATGGCCGATGATTTGGGCTATGGCGATTTGGGATGTTTTGGGCAGAAGCACATCAAGACGCCGCATATCGACAAACTGGCGGCGGAGGGGATGCGGTTTACGGAGGCCTATGCGGGTTGTACTGTTTGCGCGCCTTCGCGTAGCGTGTTGATGACCGGTAAGCATACGGGCCACACGTCGGTGCGGGCGAACACAGGCGGCGTGCCGCTGCTGCCCGAGGACACGA
>JAPKZA010000253.1:0-9003 GCA_026394015.1 Acidobacteriota bacterium | reverse complement strand
TGCCGAGGTGTTGCGGACCGTGGGCTACAAGAGCGGCTGCTTCGGTAAATGGGGCTTGGGGGACGTGAATACTACCGGGGTGCCCACCAAACAGGGATTTGATGCGTTTTTCGGCTATCTGCACCAAGTGCATGCGCATTATCAGTATCCTGGCTACCTGATCGACGATGAAGAGTTGCAGCCGGCGCCGGGGGGAGAGGGCAAGCAGTTTGCGAACGATGTGATTGCGGGGATGGCGAACGGGTTCATACGACAGTATTCCCGGAAGAAAATTCCGTTCTTCTGCTACGTGCCGTTTACGCTTCCGCACCTTGAGCTCCTGGTGCCGGGCGACTCGATGGTGCCTTACGACGGGAAGATTCCAGAGGGTGAACCGTTTGTTGACCCGAAGCGCCATTATGGGAACCAGGCGAAGCCGCGGACGGCGTACGCCGCGATGGTTTCGCGTCTGGACGACTACGTTGGGCAGTTAATGGCGACGCTGGAGAGCGAGAAGCAGGTCGAGAACACGATCGTGTTCTTTTGCAGCGACAACGGTTCGGCGACGGCGTTGTGGAACGATGGCGGCTTCTTCAACTCGACCGGCGGATTGCGGGGACACAAGCAGAATTTCTACGAAGGCGGCATTCGGACGCCGATGATTGTCCGGTGGCCGGGCAAGGTCAAGGCCGGGGCGGCGAGCGCGCAGCCGTGGATGTTCCAGGATGTGTTGCCGACGCTGGCGGAGTTGAGCGGGGCGAAGACGCCGCCGGACGTGGATGGGGTGTCGGTGGTGCCTACTCTGCTCGGCAAGGGAAAGCAGGCGCAGCCGGAGTATCTTTACTGGGAGTTGCCCAAATTCACCTCGATGAAGGGTGATCCGTTGGATGAAGTGCCGATGCAAGCCGTGCGGATGGGGAAATGGAAGGCGGTGCGTCCGCAGGCGAACGGGAAGTTGGAGTTGTACGATCTGAGCAAGGATCCGGCGGAAAAGTCGGACGTGGCGGCGCAGAATCCGGCCGTGATGACGAAGATGGAGGGCATTTGCAAAATGGCGAGGGTGGTTCCGCGTCGGCAGTCGCAGCCGGATAACTGGCAGTGGCACTAGAAATGGCCTGAACTTTTCGTGGATCGATTGCGTTGTTTGAAGCAGATGATCCGCGGACTGTTCGTCGTCAGTGTTTTGCTTTCGGTGGTGAGTTGGTACACGACCTTCGAGGGCATGGCTCTTTACCTCTCCCGTTGGTTTGCGCTCCTGGCTTCGCTGGGGGTGCAGGGTGCTTTGTTGTTTACGGCTTGGTTGTTGGGGAGCCACCGGGCTCGGCGGACGCAGATCATCGTCGTGTATTCGATCACGGCCCTCGTGTCGGTCGCGTTTTCATACGTCAGTTTGTACACGTGGTTCGCGCAGCGGGAACGGCCGGCGCTGGTGCAGCGGCAGTTGTTTGATCGGCTGGCGGCGGCCGCGCAGCAGGCGGAGGAAACGCTGACGGCCGCCAGCGGGGAAGCGCGGAAGCACGTGGTGGCGCTGGAGGAGATGACCGAGGCCGAGAAGCGGGTTGGATATTTGGCGAAAGCGGTGGATGCGGACCCGTATTTGGCGAAAGCGCGGGAGGCGGTGGCGCAGGAGGCGCAGGGCAGGGAAGGTTCGGGGGAGGGGGTGCGCTATTCGGCGTTCGCGCGGTATGCGCGGTTGGCGCAGCAGACGCAGGCGCAGATTGATGGAGCGCGGCAGGGGCTCGCGCAATGGCGTAGCCGGGCCAATCCCACGGATGCGAGTGCGGAGCAGCTACGGGGCTTCCATGCGGCCTACGATGGCATTCCCTGGGTCGAGGTGACATCGACGCTACACAACGGAACGATCGCGCGGCCATCGGTTCCTTCGTTGGCCGAGTTCGTCGACCAGACGGGCTCGGGGCAGGAGGATCTGATGTTGGCGTTTACGGAGCTGTTTTCGGCGCCGACGGGTCGGCATGTCTTTTCGCTGGCGCTGGCGGCGTTCCTTGACGTGATTATTATCCTGATCGCGCTCGTGAGCAGTGGCGCGCCGGAGTCGCAGTGGGCACAAGGGGCGGCGGCGTTGGATTCGCTGGACGGGCAGGTGTTCGCGCGCGATCTATTACGGAAGGTGCAAGTGGCTCCGGGCGGGTTGGCACGGCTTCCGGATGAGGGGCTGAGCGCGGGGGAGACGCAGTTGCTATTGCTGTTGAGCAATCGCGGTTTGGCAACTCATGCCGATGGGGGCTTCCTGCTGGATCCGGCGTACCATGCGTCGCTGGTGGAAGGATTGGCCGTGCGCGGGGTGCCGTTGCGGGCTAGCCGAGCGGCTGGTGTGTGATTGGTCGGTGAATAGTATAATCCCTAGTAGGAAATAGGGATTCCCTCCTCCATTCTATTCATGACCATCTCAGTAAAGGGCGAATACGCCCTGCATGCTTTATATGACCTAGCCGCCCACGGCGGCCCCACCCCGAGTAAGATTGCTGAAATTGCGCGTCGGCAGAAGATTCCTCAGAAGTTTTTGGAGTTGATTCTAGCGGGCCTGAAGCAGGGGGGGTTCGTAGAATCCCGGCGCGGGACAGACGGGGGCTACATGCTGGCCCGGCCGGCGGGCGCGATCACCATCGGAGAGGTGGTTCGTCATATTGACGGGGGGCGCAACGGGGCGATCGGTTCGGCGAAACGGCGTGGCGAAACTCCGTTCACGGCGATGTGGGAGCGGGTGGATAAGGCGGTTTCCGACGTGGTCGACCAGACGACACTGGATGAGCTCGCGTTGCGATGGAAAGAGCGAAACGGAAAGTATATTCCTAACTGGGACATTTAAACGGAAGGATCTCGACTTATGATTTATCAGGACAACTCACTCACAATTGGGAACACTCCCTTAGTCAAGCTCAACCGGGTGGTCACGCCGGGCGGAGCGCACGTCTACGCGAAGATTGAAGGCCGGAACCCGGCGTATTCGGTGAAATGCCGAATTGGGTCGTCCATGGTTTGGGACGCCGAGGAGCGTGGTTTGTTGACTCCGGGGAAGGAGTTAGTGGAACCAACGAGTGGGAACACCGGGATCGCCTTGGCTTTCGTGGCGGCGGCGCGGGGTTACCAGATTACGCTGACGATGCCGGAGACGATGTCGATCGAGCGGCGGAAGGTTTTGAAGGCGTTCGGGGCGAATTTGGTGTTGACCGACGGCACGCTGGGGATGAAGGGCGCGATTGCTAAAGCGGAGGAGTTGGTGGCGCGGGATCCGAATCGTTACGTGCTGCTGCAGCAGTTTAAGAATCCGGCGAATCCGGCGATTCACGAGAAGACGACGGGTCCGGAGATTTGGAACGACCTTGAAGGGGAACTGGACGCTTTGGTCTGCGGTGTCGGCACGGGGGGAACGATTACCGGGATCTCGCGTTACTTTAAAAACACGCGCGGTAAGAACATCCTTTCGGTGGCCGTGGAGCCGACCAACAGCCCGGTGATCAGCCAGACAATGAAGGGCGAGACGGTAAAGCCGGGGCCGCATAAGATTCAGGGCATCGGGGCTGGGTTTGTGCCGGATACACTGGATCTTTCGATCGTGGATCGGGTGGAGCCGGTTTCGAACGAAGAGGCGGTGGAGATGGCTCGACGGCTGGCGAAAGAAGAAGGGATTTTGTGCGGGATTTCGTGCGGGGCGGCGGCGGCGGTGGCGCTGAAGATCGCGCAAGAGCCAGCGATGAAGGGAAAGAATATTGTGGTGGTTTTGCCGGACTCGGGAGAGCGCTACTTGACTAGCGTCTTATATGAAGGTATGTTCGACTAACAAGATGGGGTGGAAGGGCACGTACTCGATGTTCTGAGTGCGTACCCTTCCTTCGTAACGGGGATTATAGATATAGCGTTTTGGCCGGTTGAAAGGTTACAAACCGGCCATTATTTTTACAGGGCGAAACAAAGGCGAAAATAATCCTTGACCTGATCGATCAATTTGCCGTATTCTGGGGGCGAACAAAGAGCAAAGATTCTGATCGAGGTTCCTTCCCATGGTTAAGTTTCAGTTGGACGCCAATTCCCTAACACCGGCCAGTACCCCCGTGCTGGTTGGGCCCTCCGGCTGGAACTTTCCCCAATGGGAGGGCGTGATTTATCCTTCGGGGAAGCCGAAGGGGTTCCATCCTTTGCAGTTTGTGGCGGAGCGATTCGACGCGGCGGAGATTCCGGCGACGTTTGAGAGTTTGCCGCGGCCGGAGTTGGCGAAGTTGTGGCTGGATAAGACGGCGATGAACCCGCGATTTCAGTTCGTCGCGCGTTTGCATCGGCAGTTTACGCACGAGCGTCGGCTGGATATTCCGGCGGTGGAGGCGTTTTGTGATGGGTTACGACCTTTGCGACGCGCGAAGAAGTTGGGGGCGGTGCTGATGACGTTCCCGTGGTCATTTCGGTTTACGCAGGAGAATCGCGACTACTTTATTCAGTTGCGGCGGGCGTTTGCGGAGTTTCCGTTGGTGGCGGAGATGCGGCACGCGAGTTGGTCTTGCCCGGAAGCGATTGGCACGCTGATCGACTATCGGGTGGGCTTTGCGAACATTGATCAGCCGGAGCACATTAAGGGGATGCCGGCGACTTCATTTTTGACGTCGGCGACGGGATATGCGCGGTTGCACGGGAAGCAGCGGCCGGACTGGTTCGTTGATTTCGAAGAGCGGCAGCCGTCTCGGGGCAGCGGCTATAAATATTCGGCGTTGGAGCTGGACGCTTGGCAGACGCGAATTCAGGACGTGGCAGCGTTTGCCGATAAGACGTTCGTGTTTTTCACGAATGACGCGGGCGGGCAATCGTTTTGGAATGCGCTGGAGATGAATCGGCGCTTTGCGATGCCGAAGCGGCAGCCGGGTCGGGCGGAGAGCGGGCTATTTCGGGAGCTCGCGGTCGCCTAGGCGTTGGAAGGAATGGTAGCGCTAAGGAGAATTGAACTCCTGCCTGGGCCTTGAGAGGGCCCCGTCCTAACCACTAGACGATAGCGCCACGCCTGAACGTTAGATTAACACAAGGCCGGGCGCTATCCTAGAGGGGTGAAGCCTGAAATTATGAGTCCGGCGGGGTATTGGCCGCAGTTGCGGGCCGCCATCGAAGCCGGAGCCGATTCGGTCTATTTTGGGCTGAAGCACTTTACGGCCCGCGCCAAAGTGGGCTTTTCGCTCGAAGAGCTGCCCGAAGTGATGCGAACGCTCCATGAGCGGGGAGTTCGCGGATACGTCACCTTCAACACGCTCGTGTTTGAACATGAACTCGCCGAGGCCAAGCGGGTGCTGGCCGCGATCGCTAGTGCCGGGGTGGACGCCGTGATCATTCAAGACGTCGGGGTGCTGCGGATGGTACGGGAGTTGGCTCCGGATCTCGAAGTCCACGCGAGCACCCAGATGAGCATCACCAACGTCGAGGGCGTGCGATTGGCGCAGCGATTAGGGGTGCGGCGGGTGACGCTGGCGCGGGAGCTTTCCATCGAAGAGATCGCCAAGATCAAGGCCGCAACCGATTGCGAACTGGAGATTTTTGTTCATGGGGCGCTTTGCGTCGCCTATTCGGGACAATGCTTTTCGTCAGAAGCGTGGGGCGGGCGGAGCGCGAATCGGGGGAAGTGTGCGCAGACCTGTCGGTTGCCCTATGAATTGCTGGTCGATGGCGCGGTAGAGCCTTTAGGGGACGCGCGGTATCTGCTTTCCCCGGGGGACCTGTATTCACTCGACCACGTGGCGGCGATGGCGGCGGCGGGGGTGAGCGCGTTCAAGATCGAAGGCCGCTACAAAGATGCGGAGTACGTGGCGCTGACGACGCGGGCGTATCGGATGGCGGTGGACGGCGAATCGGTGGCGGGGCAGAAGCCGCTGCTGGAACAGGTGTATTCACGCGGGCTGGGGGCGCATTTTCTGAGCGGGACGAACCATCAGACGGTGGTTTCGGGGCGGTCGCCGCGGCATCGGGGGGTGCGGTTGGGGACGGTGAGCCGGGTGCTGGGCGAGTCGGTGGTGGTGGATTTGAAGGTGCCTTGCAAGCCGGGGGACGGGGTGGTGTTCGATGCCGCGGATTGGCGGAGCCCGCAGGAGCGGGAGGAAGGGGGGAACGTGTACGGGGTCAGTCACCAGGGCGAGATGAGCTTCGCCAACGGGGCGATTGACTACAGTCGGATTCGGCCGGGGGATTGGGTGTGGCGGACGCACGACCATGATTTAGAGAAGCAGGCGCGGCCGTATACGCAGGGTTCGCTCGTGCACAAGCAGCGGGTGGACGTGGTGGTAGAAGCGCGGGTAGGCGCTCCGTTGCGGGCGGTGTGGACGGTGGGAGCGGTTTCGGTGACAGTGGCATCGCCGGTGGCTCTGGTGGCGGCGCAGAGCCGGGGATTGACCCTGGAGGCGGCGCGGGAGCAGTTCGAGCGGCTGGGAACTACGGCGTACGAACTGGGGACTTTGGAGCTGACCGTGGAGGGGGTGCCGTTTGTGCCGGTGTCGCTATTGAACACGCTGCGCCGAGAGGCGGTGGAGCAGTTGCAGCAACGGCAGGCCGAGCGGCCGGCGACGGTGATTGGCGAGGTGAGGTTGACGGTGACGCCGCGGGCGGCGGTGGACGGGCCTCCGCAACTCCATCTTTTGGTGCGGACTCCGGAGCAGTTGGAAGCCGCGATCGCGTTGGCACCGGCGAGCATCACGCTCGACTACCTGGACTTGTACGGTCTGCGGCCGTCGCTCGACCGGGTTCTGGCGACGGGGCTGACCGTGCGGGTGGCGACGCCGCGTGTACTGAAGCCGGGCGAAGAAAAGATGGCGGATTTCATGCGGAATCTAGGGGTGCCGCTGCTCGTGCGTTCGGCTGGGTTGGTGGAGTCGCTGCAGGGGCGGGCGAACATGATCGGCGACTTCAGTTTGAACGCGGCGAACTCGTTGACGGCGGCGGCGTTTTTGGAGATGGGTTTAGAGCGGATTACGCCGACGCATGATTTGAACGCCGAGCAGGTGGCGGACTTGGCGCGGCGGGTGGGGCCGGAGTTGATCGAGGCGATTGCCTATCAGCATCTGCCGGTGTTCCACACCGAGCACTGTGTGTTTTGCCGGTTTCTTTCGACGGGGACCAGCTACATCAGGTGGCCGTGCGGGATCAGCAGGGGCGGGCGCATCCGGGGTTGGCGGATGCGGGTTGCCGAAATACGATTTTTGGGGCGGAGGCGCAGGAGGCGAGCGCGCATTTGGGCCGGTGGCGGGCGGCGGGGATTCGCCACTTCCGGTTGGAGTTTGCGCACGAGACCGGGGCGCAGGTGACGATGATTGCGGGGCAGTTTACGCAGGCGTTGTTAACCGGGCGGAAGGTGAGCCTGGCTGTGCCAACAACCGAGGGAAGCCTGTTCATTCCCCACGACTACCTGACGTTCCCGATTCTGCAATGATCCGCAAGATTGGCTTGCTGGTCGTCAGGGAAAATCGGCTGCTGCTTTGCCGGAAGAGCCGAGGCACGACGCTGCTGATCCTGCCGGGCGGGAAGCCGGAAGGGGACGAGACCGAGGAGCGGACGCTCGAGCGGGAGATCGAAGAAGAGTTGGGAACGACGGTAAGTGCTATAGAGCATTTCGGTCGGTACGAGGACGAGGCGGCGGGGGATTCGAGGCGGGTGAGCCTCTCGCTCTACACGGGGGTGTTGGCCCGAGAGCCGGTCGCGAGCGGTGAGATTGCCGAGTTGATTTGGTTCGGTGCCGGGGACGATTTGGAACTGGTCTCTCCCAGTCTGCGGCGGCAGATTTTGCCCGATCTGCTACGGCGGGGCATTCTCCGATAGAATCGTCCCGATGCCTCGCTACATTTTGCTCCTGCTTGCGACGACGGCCCTGTGGGCCGGCCGCAATGAAGATATCCCGTTCCGGAAGCACCAACTGCACTACGGAGCCAATGAGACGGCGGCGATGGCCGACATCAATGGCGACGGGCGGATGGACGTCGTCAACGGGGAATACTGGCACGAGCAGTTGCCGGGCAAGAAATGGAAGAGCCACAAGTTTCGGACGGTTGGCTTTTTGAACAACTACATCGACAACTTCACGGACTTGATCCTGGACGTGAATGGCGATGGCAAAGTGGATGTGATTAGCTGTTCGTACTTCACGAAGCGGATTGCGTGGTTTGAGAATCCGGGGAAGACGGGCGAATGGAAGGAGCATCTGATCGACGAAGGCAACAGCGTCGAGTTCATGTTCTTCGTCGATTTGAATAACGACGGGAAGGCCAATGAGATTTTGCCGCAGTTCGGGGGCAAGGGGCCGACGGTGTATTACGAGTATGTGAAGGGCAAGTTTGAGAAGCGGGTGGCGAACGAAAAGAATTTCGGCCACGGGATTGGAGCCGGGGACGTCAACGGCGACGGCAAGACGGACATCATCACGCCGAAGGGCTGGCTGGAGGCGCCGAACTGGACCGAGCACGCCGATTGGGACATCAAAAAGGCCACCGGGTTTATGTATGCGCTGGACGTGAACGGCGATGGGAAGAACGACATTGTATGGCCGCATGCGCACGACTATGGGATCTATTGGTTGACGCAGGGGGCGGATGGCAAGTTCAGCAATGAGCAGAAGGTGGACGACGTTTGGAGCCAGGCGCACGCGACGGCGCTGGTGGATTTGAACGGCGACGGCAAGAAAGACTTAGTGGCCGGGAAGCGGCTCTTTGCGCATGACCATGAGCCGGGCGTGAATGACTCGCTGGGCATCTATTGGTATGAGTACCAGCGGACGACGGATGGGAAGCGGATCGAGTGGGTGCGGCATATCATCGACTACGGCGGGATGGCCGGGGCGGGGATGCAGATTGCGGTGGGCGATATCGATGGCGATGGCGACCTGGACATTGTCGTGGGCGGCAAGGGCGGGTGCTACTGGTATGAGAACCTGACGAAATGAAGAGCATTCTCATTCTGACCGGCGATGCCGGGGAAGGCTATGAGTGTTGGTATGCGATTCATCGGCTGCGGGAGGAAGGTTACCAGGCGGTGGTGGCGGCGCCGGAGAAG
>JAPKZA010000202.1:8992-21374 GCA_026394015.1 Acidobacteriota bacterium | reverse complement strand
CCCGGGCACCATTCTGCACCAACGCCACCTCCGGTTTGGCGGAGGAGACGAGGTTCTGCCAACCCCCCCCGGCGTCTGCGAGGCGGCGTAACTCCTGAGCCCCCACACCGTAATGGACGAAGCCTTCCGCATCTAACCCATAGCTACCCGCCCACGTCCGCAAACCGGAACTACCTCCCATGGCCTGGGCCAGATAGGCGCTGCCCGCCGGGCCAAGCAGCGCCCGCACACGGCGTTCGGCGTCCAACGCGTAGCCCAACACCGGCCCGCCCAAGACGGAATCCTGCGCTTGCGCAGCGGCCGTCACCATACTTGCCACGAAAATTCGTCGGTTCATCGGGGAGCCCCCACCGTCGGGGTGCCGGGCGCAATCACCGTCGGATTCGGTCGCGCGGGAGTATTCCCGCCGTTGCTCAGGGCGATCCCCGTGCCCACTGCCGCTCCGCCAATCGCTCCCACGATCAGTAACCATTTCGCCGCGCCGATGCCCGCCGCCGCTCCTACCCCTGCGGCTACCGAGTTCGTCATATTCATCGAAACGCTCGTCGTCTGGCCGTTGGCCGACGCCGTCACCCGCATTTGATACTGGCCGGAAAGCTTGTTGGCCTGCATCCCACGCGCCACCGCTTGCCCTTTGCTATCGGTCAGCACCGTCAGAGACCGAGCCCCGTTGGCGAAACTCGCGCCCGCTCCCTGGTTCGGCAACAGAAAAACTACCGCTGCCCCCGCTATCGGCTTCCGATTCTCGTCCTCAACCTGTACCATCGGATCGCGAGCCACCCGCTGCCGAGCGTTGTTGACCGCGCCGTCGCCCTCTACGATGACAATGTTCAGCTTCTTGATGGCTTCTCCGGCCTGTTGATGGGCCAGCCCGTTCGATTGCGCGAATATAGTTAGTAGAAGAATAGTTACGAAAATCTGGCGTCCGATCATCGCGTTCACCTCACTAGCAGCCCTTACTTTCGCACGGTAGGAACCCGTTGTGAAACCCCAGTCGATATTACAAGGTCTTAAAGCCATGCGCTTCCTCACTCTGATTGCTCTCGCCGGCGCCGTTTGCGCCCAGGATCTCACCCCGCGCGAATTGTTTTTTTCCGCGCCCGGGTCGCCCGTAAAGGTAACGCGTAAAGCGGAGGCGAAACCGGTCACCAAACAGATCGACGCCGTAAAGGCTTCGCCCGCTAAACCGCCCACGGCCCCGGACAGGCCGAATGCTCAACCCGGAGGTGCTACCGTCATCCCGGCCCTCGCGGTCGCCCCGGCCCCTCTGGGACTTCGCTACAGCATCCTCCTCAGCCGCGACAACGCCGCCTACAAAGAAGTCGAGACCGAAAGCGTGTTTCGATCCGGCGACCGCCTGAAAATCGAGGTTGAATCGAACGAAGGAGCTTACCTTTATGTCGTCTCCCGCGGGTCCAGCGGGAATTGGAGTGTCATTTTCCCCACGAAGGAAGTCGATAACGGCAACAACTTCATCGCCCCCTTTCGCCCCTACACCGTTCCGAATTCCGGTCGTTTCTATTTCGACGATCAGGCCGGCGAGGAGAAGCTGTTTATCGTCCTCTCCCGCAAGCCGGAGTCCAGCTTCGAAGACATTATCTACACGATCACTACGCCAACGCCCCAGGCTAAACCCCAGAAAGAGATGCAACTCGCCCAAACCCTGCGCCCCATCGACGACCGGTTCGTCGGCAACGTTCGCAACTCCATGCTGGCTCGTGACCTTGTCTTTGAAAAGGTGGACGACTCGAAACCCATCGCCGAACGGAAGGAAACCGCCGCCTACATCATCAATAAAAACCCGGCCCCCGACGCTAAACTCATCGTGGACCTGAGCTTGAAGCACAAGTAGAGGACCGAGACCATGAAATCCTTCCCTCTGGGATTGCTCATCGCCGCCGCTCTTGCCGCCCAACAACGCGTCGAAGTCACCCTGGAACGTCGCGACACCGGGACATGGAAAAGCGCAGATCCGGGTCACGTTTTCGCGTCCGGAGATCAAGTTCGCTTTCGCTTCAAATCCAACTTTTCTGGTTTTCTGTATGTCGTCAACGAAGGCACTACCGGCGATACCGCCACCCTGTTCCCTTCGGCCGAAACCGGCACCGACAACCGCGTCGAGGCCGGTCGCGAATATCTCATCCCCGGCAATCAAGGTGCCTTCCGACTCACCGGCCCCGCCGGCTTCGACACCGTCTACTGGATCGTTTCCCCGGTTCGACTCGGCGCGGAGGCGCCCAAATATAAACCTTTGCCGCCTCCGCCCGCTCCCGGTGCCGCTCCCACCAACATGCAACCTCGCTGCGATGATGCCATCCTCCGCGCTCGCGGCGAATGCGTAGACTCAACCGCCGGCATTAAGAATAACGAGCTCCCCGCCCTCCGCTCCCGCGAACTCTTCTTCCTTCGGAAAGAGGAACGCGTGGTCGTCGCGGCCCCCCCGCAAAGCACCGGCCCCTTCTCCTACCAGTTCCGCCTTGCCCATCGTTAGATCAGGATCGTCTATGAAACACCTCTGGCTAATCCTCTCCGTCGCTGCCCTCGCCTGGGCACAGACCGCCGAGCCACAAAAAAAGGCCCGGGACCTGAAGTATGAAAAGGATCCCGGACCCATCACCCCCGCCTCCACCGGCGTCGCCATTCCCCGCAGTTATGCCCTCATCATCGGCGTCGGCGATTACAAACACTTGCCCCCCAGCGCCAAACTCGAATTCGCCGAACGCGACGCCGAGTCCATCTACTCCGTCCTCATCAGCCCCGAAGGCGGTAACTTCCGCGCCGAAAATGTCCGCAAACTAACCGGTGCCCGCGCCACCCTCGCTAACCTCCAAAAGGAAATCGATGGCTGGCTTGCTTCGGTCGCCAAAGCCGACGATCGCGTTCTGGTCTACTTCGCCGGCCACGGTTTCGTTGACCCGAAAACCGGCCGCGCCTACCTCGCTCCGTACGACCTCGATCCCAAAGACATCGCCGGGACCGGCTTCAGCATGGAGCAACTCGGCCTGGTGATCGGCTCGAAGGTACAAGCCAAATGGAAGGTGCTCCTCACCGACTCCTGCCATAGCGGCGCCATTTCCCCGGAACAAGGCGAAGTCGTCAATAAGTCACTGCTCGATCTCAACCGTTCGATGTTTTCGATGACCGCCAGCCGCGCCCGCGAACGGTCTTTCGAATCGAAGGACTGGGGCGGCGGCCACGGCATCTTCACCTACTACGTCGTCCGCGGCATGGAAGGCTACGCCGATGAATCCAAGGATGGCATCGTCACCGCCGATGAACTCGCCGAGTACGTCCGCACGAATGTCCGCGAAGCCACCAAAGGCCAACAAAACCCCACCTCCGACAAGGGCAACTTTGACGCCCAAATGCTGCTCGCTTTCAACCCCTCCGGCACCTCCCCCGGCAAGGCCCCCGCGCCCAAGTTCGGCACTTGGATCCTCGAAGCCAACATGGACAACGTCGAAGTCTTCCTCGATGGCAAGTCCGTCGGCACGGTCAGCAAAGGCACGCCCCTGCGCTTGCCCGGCTTGCCCCCTGGCGCGCACTCCGTCAAGGGCGTCCGCCTCGGCTACGAACCCGACGGTCCCCGTGAAGAGACCGTCTACCCCGGTCAGGAGTCGACCATCAGCATCAAGATCAGCATTCCCCGGCGCCGCACTAAAGCGGCCCTCGATTCGCTTGAGAAAGGCGTCGAACTCTACAACAAAGGTAACGCCGATAGCTACAAGAAAGCGGCCGTCGAACTCCGCGCGGCCCTCGCCGCCGATCCGCAGTATTCGCAGGCTTGGCTTTACCTCGGTCGCGTCCAACGCGACCTGTTCGAGGTCGAAGAGGCGGAGAAATCGTTTCGCAAGGCTCTCGAAATCGACCCCGATTACACCGAAGCCCGCGCCACTTTTGGTGGCATGTTGCTCGACAACGGCAGCTACGACGAGTCCATTCGCCAGTTGACCCAAGTCGTCCAACGCGACGGTAAACAGGCCACAGCCTGGTATCTATTGGCCCAAGCCCAGCGCATCAAAGAGATGTACCCCCAGTCCATCGAATCGGCCCGCAAAGCCATCACTCTGGCCCCTCAGAACGGAGAAGCCTATTTCTGGCTCGCCGAAAGCCAACGCATGAGCGGGCAATATGCGCCCTCCGTTCAGTCCTACCAGCAGTACCTCAACCTCAGCGATTTCGATTCCAAGCTTTCTGGCAAGCTCAACTACTACGTCCTCGGCTACCTAGCCGGCATCGGCAAGAAGAAACGCGCCGCCCAACGCGACGTCTGGGCCGAACTCCGCAGCATGGCCTACTTCGGTCTCTGCGACTGCGAACGCAAACGCGAAAACTTCGACGCCGCCATCGCCTACTGCCAACGCGCCCTCCGCTTCGACCCCCAGGATGCTTTTTCCCACTACGTCCTCGGCCTCAGCTACGCCCGCAGCGCGGAGAAAAAGCAGAGCGTGGAGCTCTACGCCGCCGCCCTCAAACACTTCCGCCGCATGCTCGATCTCAACCCCGACCTCAACGAAAGCGCCTACGCCAAGAAGAACGTGCAGGCCATCGAAGCCGCCCTCCGCTAGCCCCTCCGCCCCCTAAATCCGGTGAAATCCCTTTAGAATCTCCCGGGTCGAATACCGCAACGCGATCGGCCTCCCGTGTGGGCAGTTCGTCGGATACTCACACTCGGACAACTTCGCCAATAACCAATCCATCTTCGTCTGGTCTAGCCGCATGTTGATCTTGATCGCCGCCTGACAAGCGATCGACGCCGCAATATTCCGCCGCAACTCGTCCAAACTCGCCCCCCGCAACTCCCGCTCCGCCACCTCCAAAATCTCGAACAAAATCCGCTCAATCTGCCCCGGCTTCACGTCCACTGGAGCCGTCTTGATCGCAATCGTCCGATTCCCAAACGGCTCGCTCTCAAACCCGCTCGCCCCCAACTCATCCGCAATCCGCGCGTACTCAATTTGCTGCCCGGCCGTCAACTCCACCACCATCGGAATCAACAACTGCTGCTTCTCCAACCGCCCCGCCGCCCGCTGCTTCAGCACCTGCTCAAACAGAATTCTTTCGTGGGCGACATGCTGATCCACAATCCACAGCCCATCCCTTCCAGCCGCAATAATGAAGCTCTCGTGCAGTTGCCCAATCGGCCGCAAGTCCTTCAAAACGTCCAAACTCGGCATCCCGTCCAACTGCACCCCAGTCGGTGCCCCGCCGTGGTGGTTCGGCACCTTCAGCCGAGACGGCGAGACATCCACGGGAGCAGGCACGGGAGCAGGCACGGGAGCCCCCGCCGGCGGCTTCGGCGGAAAATCGCCACTCGGCACCGCATGCCCAGTAAACAGGGGCAAATCCGCATCGCCCACGCCCAAGGTGCCCGCCGCCGGTTCCGGCACCACGCTCCGCCATTCGGGCAGCTCCAACCGCGCGTTCTCCATCGTCTGCGTAAACTCGGAATATGGCAACACCGCGGCCGGCTGCGCCCGCTGCGCCTCTGGCATCGGCAACTCCGATGCCGGCCGAGCTTCCATCAACGATCCTCGTATCGCGTCCCGTACAAAGTCATGGACGAACGAACTATGCCGGAAGCGGACCTCCGTCTTCGAAGGATGAACGTTGACGTCCACCTCCTCGGCGTCGCAATCCAGAAACAACAGCGCAAACGGATAAGCGCCCGGCGGCATGAGATTGTAGTAAGCCGCCGAAATCGCATGCAGCAACAACCGGTCTTTAATCAGTCGCCCGTTCACAAACAGATAGATCGAACTCCGGTTGTACTTCTGCACCTGCGGTCGCGAAACGAACCCCCGCAGCAGAAACGGACGCACCAAATCCTCCGGGGCGACCTCCTGCGCGTGCGGATGGGGCGGCGGCAGCTTCAACTCCACCTCCCGCGCACCCAGATCAATCACATCGTCCAGGATCTGCGCCCCAAAGACTTGAAAAACGCGCTCCCGAATCGTGGCCACCGGCGTCACATGCAGCAACTCCCGGTAGTCGTGATGAAGCTCAAACGTCTTATCCGGGTGGGCGAGCGAATAGTGGGTCACGAGCGAGGCAATATGCGCCAGCTCCGTCTGATCCGACCGCAGGAACTTCTTGCGCGGCGGCACATTGAAAAACAGGTCGCGAACCGTCAAGATGGTCCCCGCCGCCAGTGCCGCCTCTTCGCACTTGATCATCTTCCCGCCCTGGATCTCGACGCGCGTACCCGTCGTCTCCTCTGGCGCTCGGGTTTCCATCGTCAGTCGAGAGACGCTCCCGATCGACGGCAGCGCCTCTCCGCGAAAGCCCAAAGTCGCGATCGATTGCAGATCCTTCAACGACGATAGTTTTGACGTCGCATGGCGCTCAAACGCCAACATGGCGTCGTCGCGCAACATGCCGTGGCCATCGTCGGTGATGCGGATGAGCCGACGACCACCACTCTCCGCTTCCACCCGGATAGCCGTCGCCCCCGCGTCGAGCGAGTTCTCGAGCATCTCCTTCACGACCGAGGCAGGCCTCTCGACCACTTCACCTGCCGCGATCTGATTTGCTACGGCGTCTGGAAGAACGCGAATTCGGCCCATTAGGCCTTATTGTACTTTGATCCCGCGTTCGTCGAGCAGTTCGCCGGTCACCCGAAGAAGATTCAATAAATTCCGGCGGTACAGTACGGTCTGGTTCACCAACGCCGCTTCCGCATTGACGAGCCGGGTTTGGGCGTCGAGGACGAAGAAGATCACCGACGTTCCCAGGTCATACTTTTTCTGTTCGGCGTCCAACTGCTTCTGCGCGAATCCCTGAGCGACCACTGCCAGTTTCACGCTTGCCTTCGAAGACTCAACTTGGCTGACCGCGTTCAAAACCTGCTGCCGTACGTTTTGTTCCGTGCTCCGGCGCGCCAGAATGTCTTGCCGCTTGGCAACGACCGCATCCGCGTAGTTCGCCGCCGCCGCCCGATCCCGAATCGGCAGACGCATGGTCAGACCGAACGAATAGATGGGGAAACCAAAGCCGAACACTTGGTCCAGTGCATCGGAGAAGCCACCGGGAATAACCGTTGTGTTCTGACCAACCCGCTGAAAAAACCGACCGCCCCGACCTGTCGAAATGTAGGTTCCACGAAGGGAGAAGTCTGGCCGAAGAAGATTCGTCTGCTGCTTCAAGACCAAATCGTCGGTCTGCAACTCTTCGTTGATCGAGCGGATCTCAGGGCGCAGTCGAAGCGCCTTTTCAACTGCCTTCTCGCGATCGATTTCCGCTTCACCGGCCGGCGGCGTGACCGATTCAGTAAGGTTGATAGGCATCTGTCGATATTTAACGTCCAAATCGGCGCCCATCTGCCGCCGCAATACGTCCTCGGCTTGCTGCAACCGATAGCGGGCCTGCAGAACTTGAATCTCCGCAGAGGCATAGTTGGCCTCGGGCTGATAGATGTCGAGCGGACTGATCGCCCCGAGTTCCAACTCGCGACGCGAACGCTTCAGCGCTTCGGCCGAAAGTTCGAGCGCTTTTTCCTGAACCCGCAGGCTCTCGCGTGCTCCGATCAAGTCCCAATAGGCTTGCTCGGCCGTCGTCAAAAGCTGGAAAACCGTCGTCAGGAAATTCTCCTGACTGATGCGCAGGCGGCTTCGGGCAATTGTAATCGGAAGTTTGTTGATGGCCGTTCCCCGGTTTCGCAACAACGGAATCGTAACACCGGAAACCAATTGCGCATTCAAAGCCGGATTGAAGAACGCAAAAGAATTGTTCGTCGATATCTTCGAGGCCGTGAAACCGGTATTGAATTGCACACCATTGGCGAGCGTCTGATTGTAGGAAAAGTTACTCGGCTGGGAAAGCTGATTCAATGTCTGAGCGCCTTCGAGGGAACTCGTCGTCGGGGTAACCGACCGCTGGCTATTGAAACTACCCGTCAAGAATGGGTCAAAGGGTGCATAGGCGCGGGTGATCGCGTTCCTTTGAATCTCGACGTTCAGCCGCTGGACATCAATATCCACGTTATTCGCCAGCACCAACTGCAGATAACTCCGCAATGATAGCTCCAGCTTGTTGTCCACCGCATAGTCAACAAACTTCGCCGGCAGACGCAGTTCGTACCGCGGAGCCAGCTGGCCGAAGTGCCGAGTGAAGTAAGCCATCTGCCCGAAAATCGGAGCCTCTAGAAGGTCCTTATCCTTCTTTGTGTAACTGAAGACCGAGTCCGGGGCCGTCGTCGAGCCAAGCGGTGCGGCCGCCTGCTGGGCAAAAGAGCTAGTCGTAACCACGGTAGCCGTGGCGAGAGAAAGAAGTCGATGTTTCCAATTCATGCGGAACCAAATAGGGGCCAAAAACTAGGACTCCTGAAATCCTCTTATTCGTAACGTATGGCTTCGATCGGATCGAGCCGTGCGGCCTGCACTGCGGGATAGATCCCGAACAGCAAACCGATGCCGCAAGAGACACCCAGCGCGACCACAATCGACGAGGTGGTGACAACCGTGGACCAACCAGCGGCGGAGGCGATGATTTGCGAGAGGGTAACACCGAAAGCCACCCCGATCAATCCGCCTAAGGTTGAAATCAATACCGCTTCGGTCAGAAACTGTCGCACGATGTCCTTCTGCTTGGCACCAATAGCGCGACGGATTCCAATCTCGCGGGTCCTTTCCAGCACGGTGGCCAGCATGATGTTCATAATGCCAATGCCGCCAACCAGCAGCGAGATGCCCGCGATACAGATCATAACAATGCTAAAGATAAAGCCCGTTCGGCGGCGCTGTTCGAGAAGCCCAGCCGGAACGGTGATGGCAAAGTCGCCCGCGTCCTTATGCGTCGCGGTGAGAATCGCGTTGACGACGTTCGCAGTCTCAATCGAATCCGTACCGGTCGCAACTTTGATATACATCCCGTCAATCTCGTCCTTCAAATACGAGTTGTTATCTTCAAAACGGCGCATCACAGTGTTCAATGGCGCAATCACCAAATTGTTACCGCTCGACACTTCGAGCCCTTCAACGCCCGAATCGGCCGTTGCCTGTTGCGCCAAAACGCCAATGACCTGGAGCCACGTATCGTTGATCTTGACGAACTTACCCACGGCGTTGTCGTAACCTAACAGATTCACCTTCGCCAGTTCTCCCAGGACGCAGACCGGAGCCGAGCGAGAATCGTCCTCTTCGCTAAAGAACCGACCTTCGACGATCTTGAGGCTATTGATCTGCAGGTAATTCGGCAGCACCCCAATTAGAATCGGAGCTTCTGCAGACGTTTTTGGCAACACTTTCTGCGGCTTGAACCGCTTGCGAGGGGTCAACGCCTCGATGCCTTGCACATTTTCCTTGATGGAACGGAAATCACGGAACGTCATTCCCGGAGAGATCACTCGCCGCGCCTGTAATTCGTTGCGATCAACCGCTTCCTTCGACTCGATGATGATGTTATTCACCCCCAACAGGTCGATGTAACTCATCATCTCTTTCTGCGCGCCAGCCGTGATCGACAACATCGCCACCACCGCGCCTACGCCGAAGATCATGCCCAGCATGGTCAACCCGCTACGGAGCTTGTGGACCAGCAAGCTGGCCAAGCCCATTTTAATTTCAGGACCAATATCTGCGATTAACGTCCTCGTCGGCTCGATTTTAGGATTTCCCGCCCGGCAAAGCATTCATTGGGCCGGATGAACCGCTACCCTTGTCCTGCTTGCCCTTGGTTCCCGGCTTGGCCGTAGGATCCGTTAAGGCTACAACCTCATCCTTCTTCAGTCCTTCAGCGACGATGAGAGTCGAGTCACTCCTCTTCAACGGTTTAATCAGCCTCATCTCAAACTTCTCGTCCTTCTTCACGTAGACGACCAGCTTGCCTTCGTTTTCAAACACCGCCTGAGCCGGAATGTTGACCGCGTTAGGAATCTTCTCGACGATGATTTCCACGTCGGCCAGCAAGCCCGGTCGCAAGAGTACGTCGAGTTGGGAATCCTGATCCGGAGGAGGAGGAAGCTTGGCGTTTTTAATGTCTGCTTCGCTAAACCGACCGCCGCCGCCGCCCATACCTCCCATACCGCCGGGACGACCCTCGCCGCCTCCGCCGCCGCCCCGCCGACCGCCACCGCGGCCTTCGCCGCCCGGCGCCCCGCCAGCGGCAACCGCAGCGTCCCCGGCCGGTTTTGCACCCGCCGTCGTTGGGCGCTGCCCGCCGGACTGCTTCATCACATCAGCCATCAATTTCTGCCGCTCTTCGGCGGAGAGGTCCTGCATACTCCGACCTTTCAATGCCTTCTGGATAGCGTCCCGCATCTTCGTCCGATCCGCGTCCGTCATCGCCGCGCCACCGGCCCCCGCAGGTCCGCCCATGGTCATCGTCATCCGGCGCGGTCCATCGGCACCCGCGGCTCCCGGCGCGGCCATTCCTCCGGGCATTCCCGTCGGCATGCCACCCGGCATACCACCGCCACCCATCGCCGCTGCCATACCACCGCCACCCATCATGGCGGCCATGCCGCCGAAGGAGGGCACCGGCGGCTTCTTCCGATTGGCGTCCGCAGTCGCCAAAATCTTCGCGACTTCATCCGGTTTGGCACCCAAGGCCGTCAATAACTCGCGCATATCGATCGAGAACACCACGTCAAATTTCTTCGCCGGGTCGCTCGACATCACGTTGGCACTCGCCGTCGAAGACATTGATTTGATCTTGCCGTCGAACTGCTTGCCGGGAACCGCATCGAGACGCAGAACCACCGCTTGGCCTTCATTCAGGTTTGCACGGTCCAACTCGCCTACCCGCCCCAGAACTTCGAGCTCAGAAAGGTCCAGGACGTCCGCGATCGGCATACCAGGCTGCACCTGATCACCTTCGCGAATATCCGGTACGTCGAACCCAACACCCATTCGGCTGGTCTGATTTTGCCGCACGGCGATCAAACCGCTCATCGGAGCTAAAACCTTCACCTGATTCAATCGGGCCTTCTCGCGAGCCATTTCAACCACGGCTTTTTGACGTTTTTCACGCAACACGGCCAATTCCGCCTCGGCCTGTTCCTGGCGTGACTTAATATCGCTTTCGAGCTGTTTCAAACGTCGCTTCGACTCTTCCAAGTTCAGATCATTCCGTTTGGCGTCAATCGGCGAAAGCAACTCATTCCGCTTCACTTCCAGTTCAGAACGACGGACCGCGTAACGGGCGCGCAATAACTCAACCTGATCCGAGTTGTTCCGGATCGCCAAGTCGGCCTGGGACTTCTTAAACTGCTCGTCAATCTGATCGATTTCAAGCTGTTTCTCTTCTAAACGGGACAACAGCTCGGCGTCATCAAACTCGACGACGAGATCCTTATCCCGCGCGAACGATCCGATTTCGGCCAGTTTGGTCACCTGCACCGTACCGAACAAATTGGGGGCCGTTAACGTCGCCGAGCGGACCGCACGCAATTCGCCCCGCGCGAAGGTCTTCACAATAATGTCGCCTTGGCGAACTTTTGTCGTCGCAATCAGCGACTGCCGCTGCGGCAATTGTTGGACGAATTGATAACTCGCCCACGCCGCACCAACGACAACTGCCAATATGACCAGTCGAATCAGAAGCTTTTTCATATCGTTCCGCCTACAGTTTCTTCGCCCGCTTCGCTGCTTCGTTCGGGTCTTCCATGGCGATCGTATCGCCCGGATTTAAGCCTTTCAGAACAACTAAGTCAGTTTCATTACGCTTTCCGACTTCGATCGTCCGGATCTCGAAACGATCACCCTTCTGAATCCACACCGCCGGTTTGCCCTTGTGGAGGAAGCTTGCCCGCGCCGGAATCAAAACCGTTTCCGCTGCGCTCTCTATGATGATCTCCGCGCTGCTGCTCATTCCCGGACGCAACCGAGGATCCACTTTGCTTAGGGTCGCCCTAGCCGGAAAAGTCTTCTCCGTCAAACCCATGCCTTTCCAAATCACCGCCGCGATCGGACTGATCCAGTCCAATTCGGCATCGAATTCCAACTCCGGGATCGCATCAACACGCACCCGCAACTTTTGACCCAACTGCAGCTTGCCCCGATCAACCTCATCGAGCTTAAGTTCCATGCGCATCGACGTAAGATCGGGAATCTCCGCAATCGCTGCCCCGGTCCATGCCCGGTCGCCTTCCTTAAAGGGAGGCAAGGAGGAGCCAAACGCTCCCGCGGTCCGGGTGTTCGGCAGGATATTCACAATCCCATCGTTCGGCGCGACGATCGACATTTTTGAAAGATAGCTCTTGGCGCGCTCGGTATCCCGCACCGTCTTGTCTTTCTTTTGGTCCAGGCGCTCCACGTCAGCCTCCTGGGTAATCTTGTGGGCCTTCACCGTGGTCTTGACTTGGTCCAGATCGCCCTCGGTCGTCGTCACATCGATCCGGTTCTTCTTGCCCTCAATTTCAGACAAGATTTCGGCCTTCGACGCT
>JAPKZA010000202.1:0-8962 GCA_026394015.1 Acidobacteriota bacterium | reverse complement strand
CGTTGTACCCCGCCGTCATGAGGTTCATCCCGTCCAACTCATTTACAATTCGATGAGACGCCTTCAACTGGACAATTTCTTTATCCACAGTCCGAACACTCGTTGCCTTATCGAGGTAGGTCTGTTCCTGCTGGGCACCGTCAAACTCAACGATGACATCACCCTTCTTAACCGGCTTACCCGTTTCCGCCAGACGGACAATGCGTGGGTCGGGAATCTGGGGTACGGAAAGCGTAACCGAACGGGAGGATCGCACCTCGCCCCGAGCCTTCACCCCAATCACGAATTCGCCCCGCCGGACTTTCGCGACCGGCACTTCCACCTTCGTTGTCCCGTTCTGGGTGTAGTAGTAATAACCACCACCAGCGCATGCGACGAGCAGCAGTCCAGTCATGATGTTGCGGCGCCGTAGCGACCCTTCCGACTGGCCCAGACGAATCTTCGGCTTGATATCTTTAGATGACATTGTTTTCGTCCCCCTTCTCGCCCGAACTAACTCTTTTGTTCGCCAGGTGATGCCACGGGCGGTTTGTCCAGCGCCACAACGTCACCCGCCTTGACACCCGACTTGATCACCACGTGAGTAAAGCTGGCCAAGCCCAGTTCGACTTCACGACGCTCCCATTGGCCGGTCGCCGAGCGAACCGAGACGAATGCCTTGGAGCCCTCGCCGCCTTGGCCCTGCACCGCTTCAATCGGAGCCACCGCCGCGAGCGCCTCTTCCTCTTCCAAAATAACGTCTGCGCTCACGCTAAGGTCGGGAATCACCCGTGGATCCATCCTCTCCAACCGGAACCGCACCAACACGTCTTTCTTAAACTGCGCTCGCGAACCACCCGCCTTCGTAATCGCGCCGATGACGACCAACCGACCGGGCAACTCCAGCCCCGGGAAGGCGTCGAACCGCAACCGGGCTTTCTGGCCGATCCGCATCGACTGCACATCGGATTGATTCACCGTCGCATTCACGATCATCGACGACGGATCCACGATCTGCATAAAGAGCATCCCAGGATTAACCGAATCGCCCTGTTGAATCGCTCCAAACTCGGAACCCCGAAAGGTGTTCTGCATGACCACCAGCCCATCTATCGGAGCCTTCACGAGCATTTTGTCGGCGTTCGCCTCCGACCGTTTGAACTCCATCTTCGTGCTCTGCAACTCCAAATCCGCCGAACGCACCTGGGCCTTTTCCCCGATGTCGAGGTACTTTCGCGCTTCCTGCAACTGCTTCAAATTCGCCTTCGACTCTTCAAGGGCCAACCGGAGCCGCTCGCTATCAATCGCGCTGCGAACCTCAATCGTCTTAATGTCGAGCTCTGCCTTCTCGACGGCGTTTTTCGCCGTCAGCACCTGTTGCTCGTAAGACTTGCGTGTAATCTGCAATTCTGCCGTCTGCTTGCGAAAATCAGCTTCGGCCTGCGTCACGGTCGACTTAAAATCGTCCAGCCGCTGCATCATATACTGGCGGTCGAACTCGGCGACCACCTCTCCCTTTTTCGCCATCGAACCGCTCTTGGCCAAAGCCTGAATCTGCAGCCCAAACTCGCTGCCCCCACGGCCACCACCACTACCGCCTCCTCCCGGAGGACCGCCGCCGCCTTGAAGAGCGCCCGCGGTGGAACCGATACTCGTGCTAGACGCAGCCCGGGCCGGCGTCGCTCGCGGCGCCGCTACCGTTACCGATTTGCCACCGGATGCGGTACGAGCCGACCGCAAACAGTCGAAGCCACGGACTGCGACCCGCCCGGAGCACTCGATTGATCGCTGGAACTCGCCCCGCCTCCGCCTCCGCCGTTGCCGCCACCACCACCAGAAGAACTACCACCGCCGCCGGAAGACGAACCGCCGCCGCTACCACCGCGGCTGCCTCCGCCCATCATCGCCATACCGCCACCCGCCGAAACCGTCTGCGAACCGCCGCCCCGTCCACCGCGCAGCGAGGGCGCAATCAAGGAAGAGTACTTCTCCGCAGCGGTTACCCCGGTCAGACGAATCGTCTTTTCCACGCGACCTTTGTCCACCGTCGCGGTCCGAACAACCACCGCCGTCGCCGCGGTTTCAGCACTGTGTTGCTGGTTCTGCCAATACCAAGACCCAGCACCCGCCGCGCCAACCACGAGCAGCATCCACACCCACGCTCGGCTCTTGCCGCGGCTGGGCTCCTCCGGCATCGAGACCTTCGGCGCTCCACTCGGGGGCGGAGCGGCCACCGGTGCGGGAAATTCGGGCAAGGCGGAGCTTGCCATAAATAAGGGATTCGAATCCATCGGTTGAGACGACATAGGAGGGTATTCCTTTATGGACTGCTACAACAGGTTAGACGAAATTTTACTCGAAAAGGTTATGCTACGCGCCGCCGGCACACTGAATTTCCTTAGCCACTCATCGAGGCCAAAAATTCAGCGTTGCTTCGCGTCTTGCCCAGCTTGTCCTGCAACAGCTCCATTGACTCAACCGGGGACAATGGATTCAATACTTTACGGAGGACCCAGACCCGATTGAGCTCTTCTCTCGGGATCAACAACTCCTCTTTCCGCGTTCCGCTCTTGTTGATGTCAATCGCCGGGAACACCCGCTTATCCACCAACTTCCGGTCCAGATGAACTTCCATGTTCCCCGTACCCTTAAACTCCTCAAAGATAACATCATCCATGCGGGACCCGGTGTCGATCAGCGCGGTAGCGATAATCGTGAGCGAACCGCCCTCTTCGATGTTCCGCGCCGCCCCAAAAAACCGCTTCGGGCGCTGCAGCGCGTTCGAATCCACCCCACCCGATAGCACTTTACCGGAAGGAGGGACCACCGTATTGTAGGCTCGGGCCAAACGAGTGATCGAGTCGAGGAGGATCACGACGTCCCGTTTATGTTCCACGAGCCGCTTGGCCTTCTCAATCACCATCTCCGCCACTTGCACGTGACGCGCCGCCGGCTCGTCGAAGGTGGAGCTGATGACTTCGCCCTTTACGCTCCGCTGCATATCCGTCACTTCTTCCGGCCGTTCGTCGATCAACAGCACGATCATCGTCACGTCCGGATGATTCGTCGTCAACGAGTTCGCAATCGCCTGCAACAACATCGTCTTGCCGGTCCGCGGCGGAGCGACAATCAAACCGCGCTGCCCCTTCCCGATGGGAACCATCAAGTCCATCACCCGACCGGAGAAGTTCTCTTTGGTCGTTTCCAGCTTGAACCGTTCCTGCGGGTACAGGGGGGTCAGATTGTCGAAAAAGATCTTGTTCCGCGCCTCTTCGGGCGGTTCAAAGTTAATCGCATCCACCTTGATGAGAGCGAAATATCGCTCCCCTTCTTTCGGAGGCCGAATCTGGCCGCTGATCGTATCCCCCGTGCGGAGGTCGAAACGGCGGATCTGCGAGGGCGAAACGTAAACGTCGTCCGGACCGGGCAGGTAGTTGTACTCCGGTGCGCGCAGAAATCCGAACCCGTCCGGCAAGCATTCCAGGACGCCTTCGGAAAAAATCAGCCCGCTCTTTTCGGCTTGGGCCTGAAGAATCTTGAAGATCAGTTCCTGTTTCCGCAAGCCCGCTGCCCCGGCTACGCCAAACTCCTTGGCGATGCCATTCAGCTTTTGAATGTTCATCTCCTTCAGTTCGACGAGATCAAGGGTATTCGGATCCCGCTTGCTGGCTTCGGTTGACTCCGTGGGGCCGCCCGAGGCCGCTGGCTTCTCCGCCTTTGCCACTCGAGGCTTCGTCTCCACCGGGAGCACTTCCGCTCCGGTCTCTTCCGGCGTCACCGGCTGGTTCGTTTCTTGATCGCTTGCCAAATTTCCCTCGCTCCCTGACCGCTGATGGCCGAGAATGGCACCAGCTCAACCCCCGGAATCTCCTTCCGGATGGCCGCCAGGCCGTGATGCAGTTCGGATTGATTCAGTTTGTCTATTTTCGTTGCTACCACGAGGTAGCGTTTTTCATGATGTTCCAGCCACTCCCGCAAAACGCGGTCGTGCTCCATCCAGCCACGTCTGCCGTCGAGCAGCAGAATACAAAGGCCTAAACTCTGACGACTCAGCAGGTAGGTCTCGATCATCGCCTGCCAAGCGTTTTTGATTTCTAGGGGAACTTTTGCGAAGCCGTAGCCAGGAAGATCGGCGAAGATAATCTCTCCACCAATGCGGAAGAAGTTGATCGACTGTGTTCGGCCCGGTGATGAACTCGTGAAAGCAAGCTTTTTGGTGCCCGCCAGACAGTTCAACAGACTGGACTTTCCCACGTTACTGCGGCCCAGGAAGGCAAACTCCGGGGTGCTACCCTTCGGATATTGCTCTGGGATGGTTGTACTTAGTATAAACTCTGCGGTGGGTTTGGTGGGGGGCACTACGGTTTTGGGGAGGGAGAGGGTAGGGAGTTGGGGCGGCCTCTCAGCACGAGAGGCCGAAAGCCGCCCCAACTCGGTTAATGAGTGATATCGTCCGAGCCCACAGGGGCTTCCGACTGGCTGGATGACACCGGAGCAATCGGCAACGGAGTGACCTCCCGCTCAAGGGCGATCTTCAAAACCTCATCCATGCTTTCCACAAAGTTCAACTTCATCTCTTTGCGAATGATTTCCGGAATGTCGTGCAGATCCTTTTCGTTGTCTTTGGGCAAGACCAATTCAAAAATGCCTTGGCGATGAGCCGCCAGCATCTTCTCCTTCAACCCGCCAATCGGCAAAACCTTTCCACGGACCGTGATTTCACCCGTCATGGCCAAATCGCCACGTACCGGGATGTTCGTCAACGCGCTGCACATGCTCGTCGCAATCGTAATTCCAGCCGACGGGCCATCCTTCGGGATCGCCCCTTCCGGAACATGCAAGTGGATGTCGAGGTTCCGATAGAAGTCCCGCGCCAAGCCGAGCGAGGCCGCCCGACTCCGCACGTAGCTCATCGCCGCCTGCGCCGATTCCTGCATCACGTCGCCCAACTTGCCCGTCAAAGTCAGCTTGCCGCGGCCTTCCATCACCGTTACTTCCGTCGTCAGAATCGATCCGCCGACTTCCGTCCAAGCCAAACCAATCGTGGCGCCGATGTCGTTCTTCTTGCTGGCCTGGGTGTCCCGATAGCGAGGCGGACCGAGCATCTCGATCAGAGTCTGGGCGGTCACAGTCACCGTCGGCAGCTTGCTCTCGACCGGCTTGGAGTCCACCGCGTCGGCAGCCACTTTCGCCTTCTTGCCCTTTTTGGCCGGCTTTTCGGTCGATTCCTCGACCAGTTCGCCGCCCTTGGCAATCGTCTCCGGCTCGTCATCGACGGACGCCTCGACGACCTTCCGCGCTACCTTCCGGCAGACGCTACCGATCTCGCGCTCCAAATTCCGCACGCCGGCTTCCCGGGTATAGCTTTGGATTAACGCACCCACACCTTCCGGCGTGAAATCGATCTGCGTCTCGGACAATCCGGTCGCCACTTTCTGCTTCGTGATCAGGAATCGCCGCGCAATCTCGGACTTCTCGAGTTCCGTGTATCCGCTCAAACGGATGACTTCCATACGATCCTGCAAAGGAGCCGGAATCGTATGCATCACGTTTGCCGTCGCGACGAAGAGCACTTCGCTCAAATCGTAGTCCACGTCCAGGTAGTGGTCCATGAACTTGTCGTTCTGCGCCGGATCCAAAACCTCCAGCAACGCCGAAGACGGGTCGCCCCGGAAATCGGTCGACATTTTGTCGATCTCGTCGAGCATGAAGACCGGGTTCTTCGTTCCCGCCTTCTTCATCATTTGGATCACTTGACCGGGCAGGGCACCGATGTAGGTCCGCCGATGGCCCCGCACCTCTGCCTCATCCCGCACGCCGCCCAGGGACAACCGCACAAACTTGCGGCCCGTCGCCTTCGCAATCGACATGCCAAGTGAAGTTTTGCCCACGCCGGGAGGTCCGACAAAACACAGGATCGAACCCTTGGGATTCTTCACCAACCGACGCACGGCCAGGAACTCCAGAATCCGCTCTTTAATCTTTTCCAACCCGTAATGATCGCTTTCGAGCACTTCGCGGGCATACTTTAAGTCACGGATTTCGCGCGTCTTCTGCTTCCACGGCACCGCGAGCAACCAATCGAGATAGTTCCGCGACACGGTCGATTCCGCCGACATCGGCGGCATCTGCTCCAACCGCTTCAGCTCGGCCATCGCCTTTTCGTGGGCGTCCGGAGACATTCCGGCGGCGTCGATCTTCTTTTTAAGCTCGTCGAATTCGCTCTTCTCGCCCCGACCCAACTCTTTCTGGATCGCTTTGATCTTCTCGTTGAGGTAATACTCTTTCTGCGCCCGCTCCATCTGCCGCTTCACGCGACCCTGGATCGTACGGTCCACCGAAAGCTTTTCGATTTCGATGTCGAGCATTTCGGCCACGCGCGTCAACCGGTCAATCGGATCGAAGATCTCCAGGAGTTCCTGCTTCTCTTCAATCGTCAATTGCAGGTTCGCGCCAACCGTGTCGGCCAATTTGCCCGGATCGTCCACCTTGATCGTCGCGATCATGGTCTCGTAATTTAGGTTCTGGCTCAGCTTGACGTACTGTTCGAATAACGTTGTCACCCGAGTCGTCAGCGATTCGAGCGAAACGCCGGCATCGATCTTGCTGGCGAACGTTTTGACGGTCGCGCGGAAATAGCCGTCTTCCGCACTGACCGAAATCACCTTGGCCCGTTCGAAGCCTTCGACCAGCACCTTGATGTTGCCATCGGACAACTTCAAGCTCTGTACGATATTGGCAATCGTACCGACGCTGTAAATCTCATCGGGGCGGGGTTCGTCGACACTCGCGTCATGCTGCGTGGCAAGAAAAATCTTCTTCTCGCCAGCTAGCGCCTCTTCAAGCGCCCGCACGCTGGACTCTCTTCCCACGACAAACGGAGTCATCATGTGAGGGAAGATGACCACGTCGCGGATCGGCATCATGGGGAGCCGTTTCGTTTCGGATTTCTCTCTGGTACTCATTTGGTTACTCTTTCTTGATTCGCCTAAACGCGAAAAAGGCTCACCTTTCCACGGTTACCCCATGGAAACAAAACGCAAGCCTTGGATAAAACGCCTCTATCCCGCCTTCTCGAGCAAGGCAATATTGATTTTCTGCGAAAGCACCATCTCTTTGGTCACGTGGAACTCTTTCACTTTCTTGTACGAGGGCAAGAAGTACATCAGGTCCAACATCAGATCCTCGAGAATCATTCGCAATCCACGAGCGCCGACTTTGCGATCCAACGCTAGCATCGCAATCGCTTCCAGCGCATCATCGCTAAACTTTAAGCGGACATTCTCAAACTCAAACAAACGCTGGTACTGCTTGATAATGGCGTTCTTCGGCTTCGACAAGATCTGCACCAGCGTCTCTTTGTCGAGATCGTTCAACACGCCAACCACCGGCAAACGACCGATAAATTCAGGAATGAACCCGTAACGAATCAGATCCGTCGGCTGAATTTCCTGCACCACCAACTCGTCGTCGCGGCGGATCGGGGTCGTCTTGGGTTGTTTGCCTTCGGCTACCGGAGCGTTGGCGTCCACAAACCCCATTTGCCGCTTGCCCACCCGCCGAGACACAATCTTGTCCAGGCCGATAAACGCGCCACCGCAAATGAACAAAATATTCGACGTATCCACCGGCGTAAATTCCTGGTGCGGATGCTTCCGGCCCCCCTGCGGCGGCACGTTGGCAATCGTCCCTTCCAGGATTTTCAAAAGCGCCTGTTGCACGCCCTCACCGGAGACGTCCCGCGTAATCGACGGGTTCTCGTCCTTCCGGCAAATCTTATCGATTTCATCGATGTAGATAATGCCCGTCTGGCAACGTTGCACATCCCAATCCGAGTTCTGCAACAGACGAAGAATGATGTTCTCGACATCCTCGCCGACGTAGCCGGCCTCGGTCAGCGTCGTGGCGTCGACAATCGCAAACGGCACGTCCAGAATCCGCGCCAGCGTTTGCGCGAGCAACGTTTTTCCGGTTCCCGTCGGCCCGATCAGCAGAATATTCGACTTCGCCACTTCCACATCCGTTCCCCGTTGCCGGTTCATTTGGATGCGTTTGTAGTGGTTATAAACAGCAACTGCCAACTTCTTCTTCGTCGCGTCCTGGCCAATCACATATTGGTCCAGATACTCTTTCAACTCCAGCGGCTTCGGTAGTTTCTGGGGCGTCGCGCTCGTGTGCTCGTTCCGATCGTCTTCCAGGATCGAGTTGCACACGGCGATGCATTCGTCGCAAATGTAGGCGCGCGGGTAGTCACTCGGCGAAGAGATGAGCTTCCCCACAACGTCCTGGCTCTTGTGGCAGAACGAACAACGGAGAGAATCGTCACCACCCGTTCGTTTCAAGCGGCGACGACCTTAAAATTTTGATTCTTCTGACCAGCGTGCATCTTCTTTCCTAAATTTCAGTATACCGCTCCGAAGCGTTTGCAACCGACCCGTAACAAGAAATCGCCCCTCCAAGAAACCCTTAGGGCTTCATCCTCTCTCCCGCCAGCAACATCGCCATCGCTCCCCCTCGCGGATCCTGCCCCCAAATCGCCGTGCGTTCCAAATATGCCGCCAAGGACTTCTGCTTCCCCGTCGACTCGCACACATCCATCACCGTCCCGTCCGTCCCGGTCCGCGCCAGGATCGCCCGCCACGCGGCCTCCACCGCCGGCTGAAACCGCGCCCCTTCCAACCATCCCGCCCGAATCCCCTTCTTATACGAGGCCGCCACCATCGCCGTCGCCGAAAACTCCGCGTACGACTCTGGGTGGTCAATCACCTGATGCCACATCCCCTTGGCATCCTGCTGGCGTAACAACGCCGTCGCCAACGCCCGAAAGCTACTCAGCACCCGCGCATCCGGCTTCTCCATCGTTTCGAGCAACAGCGCCTGCCCCAACAACGCAAACGCATTCCCCCGCCCCCACGCGGTTTCGTCCAATGGCGAATGCCGATAAATCCCGTCCGTCCGGAGACACAGCTTTTCCATAAACCGC
>JAPKZA010000177.1 GCA_026394015.1 Acidobacteriota bacterium | reverse complement strand
GGTGTGCCTGGGCGCGCGGAAGGGAGACGATGTTGGCGGCGAAAGGGGCCGGAGAGGGCGGCAATCGCTCTCTTACGCAAAGTACTTTCCCGCGAGAGGGGGTCCGGTGTCGAAAATGGGGTAATTCTGGACGGGCTCTAGCTACACATGGCCAATGAGGATGCGGTCGACACTATCGGCGGGCTGAGCGCGGATCACCCGGCGGGGGATTTGCTGCCCGTGCTGGCTTCTCCTTCGACGGCGGGGAAGGGTAAGAATACCATTCGGATGGAGTTGGTTCCGGTGGGGTGCTGGAAGTTGGAGGATGTGCGGTTTGCCTTTGCGTCGTCGTTTCTGCTAAAGGAGAAAAAAAGGGAGTTCGATGAGCTGGCGGCGCTGTTGAAGAAACATCCGAAGGCTCCGTTGACGGTATTTGGGCACGCGGATCCGGTGGGTGAAGACGTCTTCAACAAACAGTTGAGCGGGAACCGGGCGGAGTCGGTGTACGCGGTGCTGATTCGGGATGTGGCCCGATGGGAACAACTGCGCAAAGATGGGGGGAACGCCGAAGGTTGGGGCACGAGTTCGATCCAGCACATGGTGAAGGCGCTGGGGCATGATCCCGGTCTGGTAGACGGGGTGAACGGGCCGAAGACCAAGGCGGCGGTGAAGGCTTTTCAGACCAAGGCCGGGGGGCTGACGGTGGACGGCGATGCGGGAGCGAAGACCCGGGAGAAGTTGTTCGCCGCCTACATGGATTTCCTGTGTCCGATGAAGTTGGCGAAGACGGAGTTTCTCGGGCAGGGTGAGGACGCGGGCGGGAAGGGCGACTATCAAGGTTGTAGCGAGTTTAACCCGACGATGGTGTTCTCGCAGTTAGAGAGTCAGGAGTTGAGTAAGACGCAGAATCATCCGGAACGGGACCGGGAGAATAGCGTCAATCGACGGGTAATGATCCTGCTGTTTCGGCCGGGAACTCCGCCTTCGGCGAAGTGGCCTTGTCCGCGGGCGAATGAGGGGACGGCCGGATGTCGCGCGCGGTTCTGGTCCGACGGGGATAAGCGACGGAATCCGCAGGCTTTGCGGCGTAAGTTCGGCGACACGCTCGATACGTTCGGATGCCGATTTTATCATCGCTTGACGGTTACGTCGCCGTGCGAAGGGGTGAAGCCGCCTCCGCCGAAGGTTACGGTTGAATTTATTGAGTTTTGTTTGGCGGAGAAGTTGTATCTGGAGACGCGGCCCTGGTGGCCGAAACAAAACGCCAAGCCGTTTCCGCATGAGCCGTTTGATAGTAAGTTGACGAACGGGCCTAAGACCGGGGTGTTAGGGGACAAAGGTTGTGTGCGGATCGAACCGATTCCGGGTGGTTTGTGTGAGGTTCGGTTCCCGAAGTTCTATGAAGAGGTCGACAAGTTGCTGGGCTTGCCGGTGCCCTTTCCGCTGCCGATTCCTGTTCCCGTGCCAGTGCCCCCCATTCCGGTGCCGCCGGTACCGACTCCGACCGACAAAAAGCAAAAGTTGATTTTGGTCAGCGTCGACCCATTGTTTGCGCCGGGAGTGGAGACGCTGACGGTGAACTACGACATACAGGAGTTGACGGGCGAGCCGGTGTTGTTTACGGTTTTCAGTACGAAGGAACCGGCGAAGATTATCTTCGAACGGGAGTTGGATGCGGCGGAGAAGGCCGACGGCGACGGGAAGTCGTTTGAGTGGGACGGCCGGGGAGCGGACGGGCAGCGGCTGGGGCCGGTGCGTTCGCCCTATACGGTGGTGCTGCGAACGGCCGACCAACGGTTCAAGGGGAATCGAGAGACGAAGGTCGAGATTGACAAAATTGAGGTGGCGGTGGATGCACCGGGGAACCGGCTGTTCATGAGCGACCCGGATCACAAGGCACTCGTGAAGGCGACGATCTTTTTGAAGAACAAGGCGGGCGTGGGGATTGTGACTCCGCTGGGATTTAGTGTCAAATTCACGTTCACCGAGGGCGGTTCCAATACGACCTTTGCCGCTTCGTTTGTCCACGCGACGCCGAAAGCGCTGGGGAAGAAAGGCGATGCGACGGCGCTGTATTGGGAGTCGCATCCGCAGAGTTCGGGTAGTTCGCCGGATGGATTCAAAGTGAGCGCGTTTGCTTTGACGGGGAATACGGGAGCGAATACGGGTGTGGCGACGGTGTTTTTCCTGCCGTCGGGAGTGGGGGGGAACACTTACAAAGTGAAGGCTACTTTGGCGGGAAAGAGCGGAGAGTCACCGACTCTGACGCTGTTCCGGAAGATCGTCTTGAAGCCGTTCGAGATGGCGGGCCAGACGCAGGTATCGACGAATGGCACGACGGCGGCGATGGCGGCGTTTTATACCGGGGCGACGTTCGTGAAGTATGAGTTGGGAACGGTGGGGACGCTGGCGGCTAAGTTCAAAGTGAAGTACATCGGGCTTTGGGACACCGCGACGCAGGCGCAAAAGAATTGGGCGGCGCACAGTGCGAAGACGGCGGCGGAGACACCGACGGCGGATGAGACCCGGGATGCGAACGGCCCCGCGGGGCCGGCACAAGTGGCGGCGAGGGCGGCGATTACGGCGAAGGCGGAGGCATGGGGGACTCGCCTGGACAACGACGAGACGACTTCGCTCAGCGCATGGGCTACCGATGCCGGACTGCCGATTAATGTGATCGTCGCCATTGATGATCGGCATCCGAAGTTTTCGGCGATCTCGCCGGATTCGGATGCTATTACCGCCGAATGGACCGCATTCCCATGGTTACGAATTACGGTGCCGGGTTCGAGTGTAGCGCCGGACGCCCGTTGGAAGCGGGTACAGGGGTTCTCGTTCGGCAGTCGAGCGCACATCATGTCCGGACTTTCGGCGGCGCGGGCGAAGGTGGTGGTGGCGCATGAGGCCGGGCACGAGACAATTAATCAGTTTAAGCGGGCGGAGTTCGGGGCGGGGGACCATTCACCCGCGGCGGGCCTGATGGATACGACGGGCAGTTTGAGTGCGTTTACTGCGCCGGAGATTCAGATCCTGCGGGGGATTTTGTGAGGCTCGGCTTAGTTGCGGCGATACCGGTATTGATGGGAGGTTGTTTGATGAGTCCTCTAGAGCAAGGGCCGACGGGGTCCAAGAAGAAGTTAATAGAACTTGCGGCTCCGAAGCGGAACTTTTCGCTGGGAGAGTCGATTCCGATTGGTGTGCGGTACACAAACGTGACCACGGCGGCGATGGAATTCCGAGATCCGAAGAAGACCTGGGAGGTGCAACTGACGCTCGGCGAAACCGACCTTCCTTTCGGCAGAATTCTTCGGGATGTGGCCGGGGGGAAGCTGAGCTGGTCGGTGGAAGACGCCGAGAAGGTAGTCCTGGCACCGGGGGCGAAGCATTCGTTTGAGTACGATGCGGGGAAGCGATGGCCGGAACATTTTCTACCCGGGCTGAATCTGCTTCAGGTGAAGGATTTGACCGACGATAACGAGACGGTTCTTTCGAACCCGATTGAGATCCGGGTGGAGTATTCGGCGGCGACGTTTCCGGCATTGTTGGGGATCCTAGGCGATGAGGCCGCCACGGTGGAGGGAAAGACGTTTGCGGAGCAATGGGTGAAGCGGGTGTATCCAGAGTTCAAGACAGTGGAGGGGGCCCGGGCGTGGTGGGAGAACAACGGCGCGGGGCCAGAGGTGGCGGCAGCGTTAGCGAAGATCAACGGGGAAGCGGCGAAGCCGTAGGACCATGGCCAAAAAGCACACCGTTGATTGGAACAAAGTGGATGAGTTTCTGGCGGGGCTGGAAACGACGGAGAAGCACGAGATTGAAGTACGGCGGGAGGCAATTCCGCTGGTGTTTGTGCCGGGAATCATGGGAACCCATCTGCGACGGCCGGGGACGAATGGCGAGGGAGAGGACGCCGACGGGTTGCCGAATCTGCGCTGGAGTACGGACACGGGGTGGATGCTGTCGAACCTGATTTTTGCGCGGTCAAACGGAGCGCGGCGGCGGCGTCTGCTGGTGGGGACGCCGGAGCAAACTTTCAACCCGAAGTACCTGGAAGTGGACGAAGATAGCCCGCCGGGAGATGGCTTTCGGGGGATTATGGCGGACTACCATAAGTTCCTAGAGGTGTTGCGGGATCACGATTGGGGCCTGTTGAATAAATACTTTGTCTTGCCGGTTTATGCGGTTGGTTACAACTGGTCGGACGATGTGAAGAACGCTGGGACTTACTTAGCAAAACGGATCGACGCGATTATTGAAGAGTCGCGGAAAGTGACCGGGTTGTGCGAAAAAGTAATTCTGATTTCGCATTCGATGGGGGGACTCGTGACGCGGACAGCGAGCGAGATTTCAGGGGCTCAGGGGAAGATTGCGGGGATCATCCACGGGGTACAACCGGTGACCGGAGCGCCGGGCGCGTATTGGAGGATGAAGGCTGGTTTCGAGGGGTTTAACTCATTGGGGCTGGTGCAGCGGGCGCTGGGGAATGATGGGCCGAAAGTGACGGCGGTGCTCGGGAATATCCCGGGCGGGTTGCAGTTGATGCCCAATAAGGTCTATCAGACCACCGATCAGAAGAAGGCGTGGCTGACGGTGACCACCGAAGGCAAGGTCGGCTTGAGCCTTCCCCGCGATAATCCGTACAAGGACATTTATGAGGTCAAGGCAATCGTCCATCCGAAGAAGGGAGAGAACCCAAGTCAGAATACTTACTGGGGACTCGTCGATCCCGACTTATTGAATCCGGAGAAAGCGGCTCCCGAGGGCGGCGATGCGCACGATGCGATGAACGCAGAGTTGGATAAGTCCTGGCCCCGTTACTTACAGAATCTGAAGTTGGCGGAGGCGCTGCACGATGAACTGTGTCCGGAGGGCGGAGTTCCCAAGCAGCATCCGCATACCTTGACGATGACGGGGATTGGGCACAAATCAGTCTCGGTGATCGAGATGCAGGTGGAGAGCAACTGGGTCCGTAGCGACCCGTACCCCAACCAAGGCTTCCGCGGATTCTTCACCGACGCGGCGGGTAAGGATTGGCAGGCGGTGTTGCAGGATCCGGCGGAGATTGGTGATGGGACGGTGCCGTGGAGTTCCGGCGCGGCGCTCGAGGTACCGAAGCGGCCCCCGCCGGGGGACGTTCGGTTGAAGGCGGAACATCAACCGGCGTATGAGGACAAGGCGGTGCAAGCCTGGGCGATTGAGGCGGTGACGGCGATGGTGAAGCAACGGTATCACGAGCAGCGGAAGGGTCAATGAAGTGGGCCGGCTGGTGTATTTTGGTGGCAGGGTTAGCAGGATGTGCGGGAGCTAAAAAAGTGGAACTGAAGAAAGAAGCGGTTGGGCGATTTCGGGTGGGCGTGCCCGAGGCGATGACGGCCACGAGCCGGAGCCAGATGATTTATGGGGTGCGGGTCGAGGCGCGGCGGCTGGGGGCGTGGGCGGAGCGGATGGCGGATTTGGGGGAGAAGGTGGTGTCGCGGCCGACGATGGCAAGCGGGGTAGAAGCCGTTTGGTACCGGGAGGCTTCGGACTTGATTTTGGAGGCGAGGCAGCTACGGGGGGAGGCGGCGGTGACCGTTGTTCGGGATGCGCCGGAGGGGAAGGAGGAGGTGGCGGAGCGGCTGTCAGGCGATGTGTTGGAGGCCTATATAGAGGGCACGGCGGCGGGGTTTTGTATCGGGCCGGGCGCGATTCGGATGGGGCCATCGTTGAGCGAGTCGGTGGAGATTGTATGGAAGGGGAATGCGAGTAGCGTGCGGGTGGACTTTTCGACGCAGACGGTGACCTCACCGGATACGAAGACGTTTATGGATGTCGAAGAAGAACGGGGTTTTGCCCAGTTAGCCGGAGGCAGTTTGACGTTACTCCGGGAGCGAGACCGGACGGTGGCCGGGCTGGCCGGGCGAGAAATTTGGATTTCGATTGCGTTGCCCGGGAAGGAGCCGCAAGTGCGATTCACCTGGCATTTTGCAGGGGTTGGTCGAGACGGAACAAAGCCAAAGATTGACATTGTCGGCAAGTCGGGAAGCGGCGACCAAGCCACGCTCGAGGCGGCATGGGAGGCCATGCTTCCTTCGATCGAGACCGTGCCGGTGAAGTAAAGGCGTCAGAACGCGGAACAGGGCAGCGTGCCGCGGCGAATTGCCTGCCCGTCGGTCTCACTATCGTCGGCCCAAAAGACGGGTTTCGTGTTGCTGACGCAGAGCGAGGCCGGAGCAATCGCGAAGCCTTCGTTATTCAGATTCGGCATCCCGGTCGGGCGTTCGAATCTCCGGGCAACGGTGAACTTGCCGGTCGTGTCGATGCGCAGGACCACCGATCGACCCTCGCAACCGTTATCGCAGACCGCCCAGAGGTCGTTCAGGTCGCGGTCGAACTGAAGATCCATGACGCCGGCCAAGCCGGTGGTGATCATCGCGATGCGAGTGAAGTTGGTTCCCGCCTGGTCGAGGGAATACGCGTAGACCATCCCAGTGGCTTCGACGCCCACAAAAAAGAGTCCGGAGCCGTGATTGGGGTAGTCCGCCGGGTTGTAGGCGCGGGCTTTGCTTTCATCGAAGAAGCCCCTGGCGACAAGCAAGCTGTCGGGGATCCAAGTGATGGCTTCGAGGCCGACGTTGGCCCCGGTGGCGGGGATATCCGCGGTGAGGTTCCATTCATGGGTCGCCGTCAGCGACGCCCCAGGCGCGGCGGGATCGAAGCGAAGAATGCTGTTACGGCTGATGCTATTCACGCTGTTGTCTCGCTCGGCCGCCACAAACAGCCCGCCCGTGGAATCGGTTCCGGCGAACGTAAGGCCCTCGGCGTCCACATCGCCGGTGCCATTGGGGTAGCGGAGTGTCTTGCCCGTCGCCCAGCCGTTGGTCGTATCGGCAGCCCAGTTCGTTCCGTTCGGGACCAAACGGAACAACGAGCCAGGGCCGTTTCTGGCCCCCCAAAGCACGTTGGTCGAACCGATGACTTCGTAAACCAACCCACTGAGATTGCCATTGAACAGACCCACCGGACCAACCGCCGCGACGGTGGCAGCGCCCGGCCAAGGCAGGAAACTAACGTCGCCAGGGCACGCGTTCACGGTGCCTTTTGTCGCCGCTAAGGTGGTTACAAAAGGCCCGGCCCCATTGGGACAGCGACCAAAGGTAGTTGCAGCGTGCGAGGTCCAGCTGTAAGAGTCGACCAAGCCGCCGGAGGGATCGAACAAGCGGGCGGAGTCGGCGGCGTCAAGCGCAAATCCGAGCGAGGACTCTTCAATAACCAAATCACTGCTGTCCGAAACAACTCGAGAACGGGCGACACGTGTTGTAAACATGGGTCTTAAGCCGTTGGAATTGAGTTCGGAAAGTTGAGGTCTAGTTTTTCGGGTTACTGTCTCCTGTCCAAGAAGATTGCCCGTGGG
>JAPKZA010000100.1 GCA_026394015.1 Acidobacteriota bacterium | reverse complement strand
TCCCTGCGCTGTGCTACAGCCATGACGGATTGAGGCCCATGCCCGCCACGCTCACGCTGCCCGGGCAGCGAAGCGCTGCTCGGCCTCGGGAATGGCCTCGGGTGTGCCGACATGCAGCCACTCGCCGTCCATGACGTGGCCGCAGAGCCGGCCTTCGGCAATCAGCCGGTCGAACAGGAGGTTGAGGCTCCACGGCCCCTTTGGCGCATCGACCAGCAGGCCCGGCTTGAGAATGGCGACGCCGGCATAGATGTGCGGCACCTCTTCGCCAGGCTTGCGCCGGGTCAGGCCGCCATCGCCCGCGAGGTGAAAATCGCCCGCCCCGTCATAGCCCATGCTGCGCGAGACCTGCGCCATCATCAGCAGCATGTCCATCCGAGCGGGCTGCCACGCCTCAGCCAGGCGCTGGAGGTTCGGCACCCCGTTCTCGACCCAGAGCGAATCCGAATTGAGATGAAAGAACGGCTCGTGCCCCAGCAGCGGGAGCGCCTTGGTGACGCCGCCTCCGGTTTCCAGCAACTCGGCACGCTCGTCCGAAATGGTGATGCGTGGGCGCGTTCGTCCGGCGAGATGCGCCTCGATCTTGGCGGCGAGATGATGGACGTTGACCACGGCCTCCGCGACACCAACAGCCGCAAGGCGGTCCAGAGCATGATCCAGCATGGTCTTGCCGCCGATCTCGACCAGTGGCTTGGGGATCACATCGGTGATCGGCCGCATGCGCTGGCCAAGGCCAGCCGCCAGCACCATGGCGTGGCTCGGAACGAAGCGTGCGGTCATGACGGGCAGTCCCGGTGAGCTGGAATCACTGACAGCAGCTTAGCCCGGATGACGCCCTGCCGCAGCGGAAAAAGCGGCTCATGCACCCTGGAACAGGCGCGGCAGATGGGTTTCGTACCAGGCCTTCAGCCCGGACAGCGCCGGATGCTGGAGGTCGCGGCGCAGATAGGCCTCGATGCGTGGCAGATGGCGCAGGTAGGCCGGCTTGCCGTCGCGCTTGTCGAGCCGGGCAAAAATGCCAAGGATCTTGGTGTTGCGCTGCGCGCCCAGGATGGCATAGGCCGTCGCGAAGGAGCCCAGGTCGAAGTGCGGATCCTGCGCCCGCCGCAAGGTGGCATAGCGGGACAACAGCTTCAGCTCCAGCGCGGGAGGCACATCGACGCGCGCGTCCTGCCCCAGCGAGACGACATCATAGGCCGGGTGCCCGATCACGGCATCCTGGAAGTCGATGATGCCGATGCGGGCGACCCCCTTGCGCTCAGGCAGCCAGATCAGGTTTGGCGAATGGAAATCGCGCAGCGCCCAGGTGCGCGGGCCCTCAGCCAGAATGTCGAACAGCGGAGCCCAGGCACGGGCAAACTCGGCGCGGGCGATAGCCGGCAGAGCAACACCGGCAATGTGCGGCGCATACCAGTCGAGCAGCAATTCGGTCTCGATGGTCAGCGCCTCGAGGTCGAAATCCGGAATGACATGCGCACGGCCCTCGGCGACGGGCAGGATCGTCGGCAGGGGCCGCGCATGGAGGACAGCCAGCGCTTCGATCGCAACCTCATAGCGTTCCGGCACCGGGCCGTTCTCGTCGAGCACGGTTCCGGAGCCCAGATCCTCGATCAGCAACAGGCCGTTCACCAGATCGCTGGCGATGATCC
>JAPKZA010000219.1:2617-12420 GCA_026394015.1 Acidobacteriota bacterium | reverse complement strand
GATTCTAGATGCGCTCAAAGTCAGCTTGCCGACCAAGTAAAACGTAGTCAGGCGAACAAGAGCCGACGGCCAGCCACAACCCTCACTGAATCAGCGATTTAGCGGCCAGAAGAGTGTTCGGTTCCGGGGGGAAGATCCGTCCGGCTTGGTGGCAACGTTCCTGGTTCCCCTCGCCGACTGCGAACGACTCCTCCTCGCTGCTTCGTTCAGCGTTCGTGCAAGAACACGGTTTTGCCGAACTCCTTCGCCACACGCAACGCCGTCTGGAGGCCAACCCCCACCCTCGCGTCGCCCTCCTGAACCGCAATGATTCCTTCCACTGGTCGGCCCTGGCCGGCGCGCATGGGATGCAGGTCCTCGATCCGACTTTGGATCCAGCCTTCATCCGGACCTGCTGGTCCCTTTCCCCCAAGATTTTTCGCAATCGACGTCCCCTGCGGCGGGCAATGGAAGGATTGTTACCCGATACGATCCGCCTCCATCAGAATCACGAGGCGAGCTCGGTTTTTCTGCCCAAGTTAGCGAACGCACAAGCCGCGATGGAGAGCTTTGCCAACCAGGCGGCAATCGCCGAACTGCTCGACCTGCCTCGGCTTCGGCAAACGCTGCAGCGGCTGATCCAATCGCCCACCCAGCGCGATTACCGGATGGTGGCTAGCGCCTTCTCGCACGCGTTCTTCATGCGGAACGCTGCCGAGCCCCGCAACAACCTGGTTAACCGCTCGGCGGCCTAACTCCATTATCCTAACTGGACATGGCTATTTACTCCGACCTCGGTGTCCCGCGGATCATTAACGCCAAGGGACCCTCCACCCGCGTCTCCGGCGGCTTCCTGGCTCCCGAAGTCATCGCCGCCATGGCCGAGGCGGCCACCCAGTGCGTCGACATGGCGGAACTGCAGGCCGCGGCAAGCCGCGTCATCGGGCGCATCACCGGAGCCGAAGCGGGCATCGTTACCACCGGTGCCGCGGCCGGCCTACTGCTGGGGACCGCCGCTTGCGTCGCCGGGCTGAACCCCGCGCGCATGGCGCAACTTCCGGATGTCACCGGGCCACAGCCCGAAGTCATCGTCGTCCGCAGCCAGCGCAACGCCTACGACCACGCGGTCCGCGCCGCCGGGGTGCGTCTCGTAGAAGTGGGCCTGCCGGACCGCTACGCCGGGGCGGGGGTTCGCGACGCCGAACCGTGGGAGATTGCCGCGGCGATCACTCCGGCCACGGTCGCCATCCTCTACGTCGATTCCTCCCATTCGCGGCCCGATGGCCCACAATATTGTAAGGGCGGGTTTCCCGTTGGTGGTCTACGACTTGTTGCCCCATTCGATGCAAGCCTTGATCGCCGCCGGAGCCGACCTCGTCGCCTTTTCCGGCGGCAAGGCGATCTCGGGTCCCCAGGGCTCGGGGATTCTTTGCGGCCGCCGCGATCTGATCATGTCGGCCGTTCTGCAAAATCTCGATCTGGACCTCGATTGGGAGCAGTGGAATCCGCCCGCCGACCTCATCGACAAGCACCGTCTGCCCGGGTTGCCCACCCACGGCATTGGGCGTACGTGTAAGGTCGGCAAGGAGACGATCGTCGGGCTCCTCGTCGCGCTGGAACGATTCGCCGCCGAGTCCGACGACTCCCGGCAGAGGCGTTGGAGGCAGACCCTCGACGAGCTTTGTGCCCTCGTCCCGGAGGTCGAGTTCTCCCTGCGGCTTGAAACGGTGCCCCGCCTGGCCCTTGCGCTCCCCCACGCTCGCCAAGCCTGCGCCACCCTCCAGAACGGCTCCCCCGCCGTCCACGTCGACCCTTCTGAGCTTCACCTCGGCAAAATTCTCATCAATCCCACCTGTCTGCAGACGAGCGATCTCCCCGCCTTGGCCAACGCCCTCCGCGGAATCATGATAGATTCACCCGCATGACCCGCCGCCTCGCCACCACACTGCTGACGTCCGCCGTTCTCAGCCCGGCCGCGCCGTTCCCCATGCTTACCATCTCTTCCCCTGAAGCCTCCGTTTCCTTCGATCTCCGTGGCGGCTCCCTCGTCGATTTCCATCTCACCGGCTCGACGGTCAATCCGTTCACGTGGGTCCAAAATGTTGAGCCGAAGGAGGAACCGCTGCGAGGTCACTTCGTTTGCCTGGACCGTTGGGGCGCGCCATCGGAAGCCGAGATTGCTCGTGGCGTTCCCTACCACGGGGAAGCGCCGAGAGTTCTTTGGAAGGCGACCGGGCCGCGAACGATGACGGCCGATCTCCCGATCGCCAACCTCGGAATTGAACGCGAGGCAACCTTGACCGGTGCCACCTTGATCGTGCGGGAACGCGTGACCAATCGGAATCCCACGGGACGGATTTATAACATGGTCCAACACCCGACGATCGCGCCGCCGTTTCTGGATGAACAGACTTTTATCGACGCCAACGCCGGGCTCGGCTTCGCGCAAACCACGCCCAATCAAGCGCCCCAACCCTTTCCCAAGGCTCACACCGCGGACCTCCGCCACCTGACCTCGGACCCACTTCCCAACGTCGTCTCTTACATCATCGAAGGCCCCACTGGATGGGTAACAGCAGCTAGCCCCACCTCAGGGCTGGTGCTGGCGTATCTCTGGAAGACGAGCGAGTATCCGTGGCTGAACCTATGGCGGGATGTGGCCAAAGGTCGGCCCATCGCGCGCGGCCTTGAATTTGGGTCCACCGGGCTGCACCAGCCTTATCCGGAACTCATTCGACGCGGACGGATGCTCGACCGTCCGTTGTTCAGTTACCTCGACGCTGGAGAATCCGTAGAGCGGAGTTATACTGTATCTCTAAGTCTTCTTCCGGCGGGAACGAAGCGAATTACCCAGGTTCAATCCGTCGGACCGCGCATCGATCTAAAATTTGATTAAGCATTAGCCTCTATTTGCCGATAACGATCCTAATGCGGTCGCTAGTACTCCGAATAGCCATCTCCGCGTATGCCTACTCGCTTTTAGGCCAACACCTGCCGGTGCAACACTTCGGCGCGGCTGAAGGCCTCGATAGTTTAGGGGCCCAGGTCCTGCTGCGTGACCGCGCCGGTTTTCTCTGGGTCGGTACCCAGAACGGCTTGTTCTATTCCAACGGCCGTAACTTTGTCGAACACCGCAACCAGGGCCGCCCGATCGCAAGTGACTACATCAACGCCCTGTTTGAAGATCGCGAGGGAGTGATTTGGATTGCGACGCGGAGTGGCGTTGTTCGGATGGAGAAGTTCCAGGGCGAATCTGTTCCGCTGGGGGCCAATCTGGGAGCCCCGGGGACCACCCCATTCGCGCAGGGAGCCCGGGGGGAGATGTATATTGCCACTCCGGTTGGGCTGGCGGAATGGCGGGGCCGCGACGAACCTCTTCACTGGAAGCGCAAAGCGGGCCCGGTCCATGGGGTCTACTATGATGTGGGCCGCCGGTCCCTGTGGTGGAGCGAGGCGGGGCGACTGTGGCGGGAGACGGCGTCGGAAGTGGTCAGTTATGGCCCTGCCGAAGGCCTGCCCGAGTCAAACTGGGAGAGTTTCGCCGTCGGCCAGGACGGTGCCCTCTGGACCCGCAGTAAATCGCTGGTCCGCCGTTTGCCCGCCGCGGCATCCGGATTTGAAGATCCGTTTCCCGGGTCCACGTTCGAAACGGTTCGTTTTGCCCGCTTAACGATCGACGCCGCCGGGCGGGTTTTGCTCGGCACGAAATCAGGCCTCAGCGTCTGCCAACCCCTGCCCGCCAACTCCTGCCGCTCCTCTGGCCGCACGCAAGGGATCTGGGCTGAGGTCTCCGACGTCGTCGAAGCGCAGGACACGCTTTGGATGGCGGTCATCGGCGTTGGCGTCCTTCGTCAAGTCGGTCGCGATGTCTGGGAGAATTTCGACGAGCGGGAGGGGCTGGAATCCACCGCCGTTTGGAATTTTCAGCCAGACGGCCCCGACCAGCTTTGGGTGGCTACCGCCGGTGGTCTGCATCAAGGCAGGAGAACCAAGGACGGCTGGCAGTTCACGCACGAACCCCTCACCGGGCAACGCGTGATTCGCAGCATGGGACGAACCCGCGATGGGGCGCTCTGGCTGGCGGAAATGCCATCTGGCCTCACCCGCTTTGATCCTCGGACCAAGGCCGTCGAGCGCCAGTGGAAGGGTGTTCCACCGACCCGCATCAAGTCGGTTCTGGTCGACAACCAGGACCGCGTCTGGGCGGCGGCCGGGCCGTCCGGCCTCTTCGAAGTCGATCGCCAGAAACGCGAGTTCCGACCCGTGGCCCTGCCGGGCGTTGCGAGCGAGCTCAACCTCCTTCGGCAGGACAGCCGGGGCAACATCTGGGTCAGCGGGGTGCAAGGGCTGTATCGCTACGACGGACGCTCTTGGCGCCATTGGGATAGCAAAGACGGCTTACTCAAAGATCACATCTTTGCGCTGGCGGCGTCCCCCACTCAGCCAGACGAACTTTGGATCGGTTACAACAACGGCGTCGGCTTCACACGCCTTCGATTTAGCAACGAGCGCCTGGCGGAGACCACGCACTTCCATGCGGGACAGGGCCCCCTGACGACCTTCGCCTACTTTCTCCAGCACGACGCTCGCGGACGCCTCTGGGTCGGCACGGATCGCGGCCTGGAATCCTTCGATGGCCAATCCTGGACCCACCTTGACCAGCGCGACGGCCTCGTTTGGGACGATACCAACGCGGAGGCGGTCTGGGCCGAAAAAGACAATAGCCTTTGGATTGGCACGAGTCGAGGGTTCTCCCGCTATCGACCCGATACGCGAGCCGAAGAGCCGATTCCCACAGCCGCCATCACGGACGCGCAACTGGGGGAGAAGAACTGGCAACTCGGCCAAACTTTGCTCGAAGCACCGTCGACGGCGAACGCTTTAAGGGTCCACCTTGCCGCGCCCGGCTACACGCGCCAACATCAGGTCTTCTTTCGGTATCGCCTCTTCGGCGCCGAATCCTGGTCGCAGACGAAGGGCCCCGAGGTGACGATTTCGAATCTCCCTCCCGGCGACCATACCTTCGAAGTCCAGGCGACCAACCGCCCCGGCAGATGGACCTCGGCCATCATCCACCTGCCGTTTCGTATCGCCACGCCTTGGTGGGGGACGCTTTGGTTTCGGTCCCTGGTCGCCCTGCTCACGGTGGCGATGGCCTACTTTGCGGTCCGTTTCTGGAGCCGTCACAATCGGCTGGAACGTCAGCGTCTGGAACTCGCCGTGGCCGAGCGCACCGCCCAACTCGACGCGGAAAAACGCCGTGCCGAAGTGGCCAGCCACTTCAAGAGCGAGTTTCTCGCCAACATGAGTCACGAGATTCGCACGCCCATGAACGGCATACTCGGCATGACCAACCTTGCCCTCGACCATGCCGAGTCGCTGGAAATCCAGGAGCATCTCCGCATCGTTAAAGACTCCGCCGAAGGGCTGTTGATCATCCTGAACGATATTCTCGATCTTTCGAAAATCGAATCGGGCCACCTCGAAGTCTCGCCCGTCACCTTTGCTCCTCGACTGCTCGTCGAACGTATCTGTGGGACGATGCGGCTCCGTGCCGAACAAAAGGGCCTTCGGCTTACGTCCACCGTTCATGCCGACGTCCCCGCGGAAATCTTTACCGACGATACCCGCATCGGTCAGATCCTCATCAACCTACTCGGCAACGCGATCAAGTTTACCGCCGCCGGCGCGGTCGACCTGCAAGTAAGCAGTCGGTCCAACTCGGTCGGTCAACCCGTCCTCTATTGCAGCGTCTCGGACTCCGGCCCCGGCATCCCCGCCGATAAGCAGGAGGTCATCTTCGAATCCTTCCGCCAAGTCGATGGCTCGGTGTCGCGCGTCCACGGCGGCACCGGCCTCGGCCTGGCCATCTCCCGGCACTTGACCGCCCTGCTCGGCGGCGAAATCTCCATCGTCAGTTCCTCCGCCGCGGGCAGCGTCTTCGCCTTCTCTGTCCGGTACGATCCGGCACCGGCGACGACGGTCGCCGAACCGGTGCCGCAGGCGGTCAGCCACCACGCCACGCTCCGGGTTCTGGGGGCCGAAGATAACGCCGTCAACCGTCGCGTCATCCGCGCGATGGTCGAAAAGCTGGGCCACCACATCGAACTTGTCAACGATGGCCAAGCGCTCCTCGATGTCCTCGCCAATCGAGAAGCGGAGTTCGACCTCCTCTTGATGGATGTTCAAATGCCGGTGCTCGACGGGCTGGAAGCCACCCGCCGCTATCGCGCCCGCGGCGGCAACCTCCCCATCATCGCCATGACGGCGCACGCCATGGCCGGCGACCGCGAACAGTGCCTTGCCGCTGGCATGAACTCGTATATGGCCAAGCCTCTGTCCGCCAGCGCACTCACCGCCGCACTCGAAGCCCACGCCGCCCGTCAGCAGTGATAGCATCTCGGTTATGGTGCGCCCGTTCGTTTTTCCGTTGGTCCTCTGCTTCTCCGTGTTACCGCTTCTGGCGCAGGAGGATGGCCCCGCGTTTTTTGAAAAAAACATCCGCCCCCTCCTGGTTGCGCAATGCCTCGGCTGCCACTCCGCCACGAGCCAGCCCGTTATGGGTGGCCTCCGGCTCGACACGCGGGAACTCGCCCTCCAAGGCGGCACCCGCGGCCCCGCGCTCATTCCAGGTAATGCTACCGACAGTCTCCTGTTAAAAGTCGTTCGCCATTCGGCCGGCCCCCTCAAAATGCCCCCCGGGCCGAAGATGAAGGATCCCGACGCCGCCCTGCTCGCCCAGTGGATCCAGATGGGTGCCCCCTGGGGCAACGCCACCGTCTCCGTCGCCCCCGCCGCGCCCCAAAAATACTGGGCTTTCGTGCCGCCGCAAGCACCCATGGCCCCGATGACGAAAAACACCCAATGGGCCCGCTCCCCCATCGATCAGTTTCTCCTCAGCGCCCTCGAAGCCAAAGGCCTCTCCCCCGCCGCACCCGCCGACAAGCGCACCCTGCTCCGCCGCGCCACCTACGATCTCACCGGCCTTCCGCCCACCCCCGCCGAAGTCCAGGCCTTCCTCGCCGATGCCTCGCCCAACGCTTACGCCAAGGTCATCGACCGCCTCCTCGCCTCCCCGCGCTACGGCGAACGCTGGGGTCGCCACTGGCTCGACGTCGCCCGCTACGCCGACTCCAACGGCCTCGACGAAAACCTCGTCTATAAAAACGCCTTCCGCTACCGCGACTACGTCATCGGCGCCTTCAACGCCGACAAGCCGTTCAACCAATTTCTGACCGAACAACTCGCCGGCGATCTTTTGCCGCCGTCGGCCGATCTCGCTACGACCTTCGAACGCTGGACCGCCACCGGCTTCCTCTCCCTTGGCGCCAAAATGCTCGCCGAAGACGACCCGCGGAAAATGGAGATGGACATCGTCGACGAACAGCTCGACACCACCGCCCGCGCCTTCCTCGGCCTCACGGTCGGCTGCGCCCGCTGCCACGATCACAAGTTCGATCCCATCACCCACGCCGACTATTACTCACTCGCCGGCATCTTCAAATCGTCGCAAACCATGGACAATTTCAAGGTCGTCGCTAAGTGGCACGAATACGTCCTCGCCCCGAAGGAGGATCGCGACCGCCTCGCCGCTCACGAAGCCTTGATCGAGGCCAAACGCAAACAAGTCACCGCGCTCACGAAATCGGAAAACAACCGCCTCGCCACCATCGCTCAGAACCAGGTCGGTGCTTACCTGCTGGCGGCTGCCCACCTCCAACGCGACTCCCAAGTCCAAATCGCACCCGTCGAATCCTCTCCGCAAGCCATCACCCGCCTCGCCAACACCTTCGAACAAGGCAACATCCCGCGCACTCTCGAAAAGTCGAAACCCAATGCGCCCAAGGACGGCAAAGGCCCCTACTTCGCCGAATACACCATCAACGCGCCCGCCGCCGGCCCCTACCAACTCGACATCCTGAACCAGGAGTTCGGCTCCGGCACCGCCGACCTCTACGTGAATGGCACCTGGATCAAGCGCGGCCTCCCGCCCGTCCAGAACCGCGCTGCGTCGCCCGAGTCCGATGGCTGGACCTACCTCGCCATCGTCCCCCTCCGCGCCGGCGCGAACACGATCCGCTTCGAGCACGCCTCCCGCTTCCCCTACTTCGCGCAGCTCCTCCTCGCCCCCCACACCCTGCCCCATACCCCGCTCACCGCCGTCCAAATCGCCGCCCGCTACAACGTCAATCCGGGCTTTCTCGACCAACTCGTCGAAGCCCTCGAACGGTCCAACGGTGCCACCGCCTCGGTCCTTTTCCCCTGGGAGACACAGGGGTCGGCGGTACCCGTGACGAACTGGGTCTCGCCCGCCGCTAAGCTCTTCCCCACCATCCCAGCCACTCCCGAACTCCTCGCCGCCCGCTACGAAACGCTCTTCCAACAGGCACTCGCCGCTGGCCCCAAATCCGAGGACGCCGGGCTCAAAGCCCTCCACGAATTCCTGACCGAAAAGTTCGGCCCCTTCCGCGCGCCCGACAACGCCCGCCGCTACTTTACGGCGGAATCCCAAGCGCAGCTCAAAGTCTTCGACGCCGAACTCAAAGCCCTCGAAAAGGCGACGCCCGATTTCCCCCGCGCGATGGGCGTCCGCGACGGCGAGAAGATTGAAGACCTCCAGATCCACCTCCGCGGCAGCCACTGGACCCTCGGCAAAACGGTTCCCCGCTCCTTCCTCAAGGTTGTGGCCGGCGACCATCCCCCCGCCATCGGAACCAACGAAAGCGGCCGTCTCCAACTCGCCCAATGGTTGACGCAACCCGACCATCCGCTCACCAGCCGCGTCATCGTCAACCGCCTATGGCGCTGGCACTTCGGCCGCGGCATCGTCCCCAGCGTCGATAACTTCGGCCGCCTCGGCGAAAAGCCGTCGAATCAGCCGCTTCTCGATTGGCTCGCCCTCCGCTTCGTGTCCAACGGTTGGTCGATGAAGTCCCTGCACCGCGACATCATGCTGACCTCGACCTATCAGATGAGCAGCGACCTCAACGCCAAGGCCGCCGAGGCCGATCCCGAAAACGTGCTGCTCTGGCGCATGCCCCGCCGCCGATTGGAAGCCGAAGCCATCCGCGACGCCGTCATGGCCACCTCCGGCGGGCTCACTCATGAGAAACCCGGCGGCTCCATTCTCACTTACAAAGACCGCCAGTACGTCGCCAACACAGAAAAAGGCGGCAACGTCGACTACGACCGTCCCATCCGCGCCGTCTACATCCCCATCGTCCGCAGCTCTCTCTACGACGTCTTCCAAGCCTTTGATATCCCGGACCCGACCTCGGCCAGCGGCGACCGCGACTCCACCGTCGTCGCGCCCCAAGCGCTGTTCATGATGAATAGCTCGGTCATGCTGAAGCACTCCCGCCGCCTCGCCGAACTGCTGCTCAACGACCAGAATCTCGACGACCCCGCCCGCATTCGTCTCGCCTACGAAAGAGCCCTGTCTCGTCCGCCCTCGCCGGCTGAGATCGACCAGGCGCAAACCTTTATCGCCCAAATCCAGCAGGATTGGGCCAACGATCCGATCAAGGCATGGCAGAGCTTTGCGAAATCGCTGCTGTCGTCCAACGAGTTCATCTATCTCAACTAGGCCACTTATGAAACGCCGCGAACTTCTCCAACTCTCCTCCGCCGGCTTCGGCTCCCTCGCCCTCTCGGGCATCCTCGGCCTGGAGCAGGCTCGCGCCGCCGCGGCCGACCCCCTCGCCGTCCGCGCCCCCCATTTCCCGGCGCGCGCCAAGCGGGTGATATTTCTGTTCATGCACGGCGGCCCGTCCCAAGTCGATACCTTCGACTACAAACCGCTCCTCAAACGCGATCACGGCAAG
>JAPKZA010000219.1:0-2566 GCA_026394015.1 Acidobacteriota bacterium | reverse complement strand
CCCCTGCCCTTTGCCCGCCCCAAGGTCGTCTCCAGCGAAACCTTCAACCTTCTCCAATCCCCGTGGGCCTTCAAGCAATATGGGCAATCCGGTGCCTGGGTCAGCGACCTGTTCCCGGAAACGGCGAAGTGCGTCGACGACATGTGCTTCATCAAGTCCATGCATGGTTCGAACTCCCGCCATGGCGGTGCGCTGCTCGAACTCCATACCGGCTCGGATACGTTCATCCGTCCGGCGATGGGCTCTTGGGTCACCTACGGCCTCGGCACTGAAAACTCCAATATGCCGGGCTTTTTGACGATCTGCCCGACGCAAAGCCACGGTGGCGCCAACAACTTCGGCTCGGCGTTCCTACCCGCGCCGTACGCCGGCACCGCGATCGGGGCGGTCGGTATCCCTTCGCGCGACGCCCGCATCCCCTTCATCACGAACAAAGAAACGCCCCGCGTCATTCAACGCAAGGAGATCGATTACTCCCAGGTTCTGAACCGCCAGCAACTGGCCATGACGGGCCCGGACCGTGCTCTCGAAGGCCGTATCGAATCGTTTGAACTCGCCTTCCGCATGCAAGCCGAAGCGCCTGATCTACAGGACCTGTCGAAGGAGTCCGAGGCCACCAAGAAGCTCTACGGCCTCGATAATCCAATTACCGAAGACTTCGGTCGGCAATGCCTGATGGCCCGCCGCTTCTCGGAAAAGGGAGTCCGCTTCGTGCAGGTTTCGCACACCTACAAGTGGGATCAGCACGAGCATCTCAAGCGGGACCACGCCCAGAACGCGGCGGAGGTCGATAAGCCCATCGCCGGACTGCTGGCGGATCTGAAGTCGCGCGGCCTGCTCGAAGACACGCTTGTTCTCTGGGGCGGCGAGTTTGGGCGCACCCCGACGGCGCAGGGCTCCGATGGCCGTGACCATAATCCCGAGGCATTTACGATGTGGATGGCGGGCGGCGGCGTAAAGCCCGGGCTCTCCTACGGGGCGACCGACGATTACGGCTATTACTCGGTGGAGAACAAGGTTCATTTCCACGACTTACACGCGACGATCCTCCACTTACTGGGCCTCGATCACCTGAAGCTGACTTACAAATACGCGGGCCGCGACTTCCGGCTCACGGACGTCCACGGCCACGTCGTCAAGGATATTCTGGCGTAGTAAACTCAAATTATGCGGTGGTACGGATGCATTGGCCTGCTGGTGGCGACCTCCGCTTGGGCGCAATACGCCGCCTCCGACGATGGCCGGATCGTTTACTTTTCCAGCCAACCGCTGGCCGTGAACGGGATCACTCTCGGATCTCGTCTTTGGACCTGGAGCGAAGGATCCCCCCGCTTGGTCTTTGATCCTTCGCTCGAATCGAACGTCGCGCTCGCGGCACTGAGCACGGACGGGCAGGTCGTTCTAGCCCGCCTCGGCGGAGGTCGATGGCGCGTGTTTCGGCACGGCGCTCCGGCACCCTTACTCGATATCAGCAACGCCGAAGCCGTATCCATGAGCCGGAATGGGCGTTGGCTGGGCATCGCTCGCTCCGCGTCAGCGCCGAGCATCACCCGGCTGGAACTTCTTTTTGACGGCACCCGCCCGGCCGGAGTTCTGCCTGGATATCCCAGCCGGCAGCCCAGCTTCCTTGAAGTCTTCGACGACGGCGCGACGACTTTCGCGTGCGCTCTCGAGGCAACCTGCGTTTGGGACGGCTCTACTTTGACGGAGTTGCCCGGCATAATCGGATCCGGCTACGGTAGTCGATTCTTATACTACTGGAGTAACCCCGGCCTATACGGTTCCGATGTCCAATTCCTCCAGCAGTACGACCGGGTTGAACGCAAGACTGTGCAGTTACAATCGCACTGTCAGAAGCGAGTCCAGAACGTCTACTCCCCCTCCGGACACCTGCTGATGACTTATAAGTATCCCCAGTCCGGCATCAGAACTTCGGATCGGTCTGGTACCCAGGTTCTCACTACCTGTCAGGGCAATAGACTGCTCGTCGACACGACCACGGCCACGACCGTACCAATACCCAACACCGCCATTCTCAACAGCAGTTTCACCCGGATCCTGGCGCGCCCGACGCCGTCCACATTCGCGTGGGCTCCGCTTGGTACGGCCTTGCCTTCGCGCGAAAGTTCCGACTCGATCAGTCTGAACGGAATCCCGGCTCCCGGCGGAATACTCACCACCGTCGGCGAACCGGACTTCCAGATTAACTGGGGAGGACAAACGCTTCCCTGGCTGAAAGGGGCCTAGTGGTGTGCTTCAAACAGACTGACGGTTATTGAGCACAGCCCGTGCTCGCATGACTTTGGCGAGAACGTCTTGGGCTTTGGCGGTCCAGATAAAGGGTTTTGGTGCCACGTTGTGGTGGTCGACATAATCATCGAGCGCTTGAATCAGCTCGAGCACGCTCTGGAACACCCCTCGCCGCAACCGGTTCTCGGTGAGGTCCCGAAAGAACCGTTCGACCATGTTTAGCCACGAGGCGCTCGTCGGAGTGAAGGTAACGTGGAACCGCGGATGCCGTTCCATCCAGCACCTAACCTTTGGATGCTTGTGCGTTGCGTAGTTG
>JAPKZA010000555.1 GCA_026394015.1 Acidobacteriota bacterium | reverse complement strand
GTCCATTGGCCGGTGAGGAGACCGGAGCGAGAGGGGGAGCAGCTTGGGTTGGGGGCGAAGGCGTGGTGGAAGAGAGCGCCTTCGGCGGCGATGCGATCGAAGGTGGGGGTGGGTACTCCGCCGCGATAGGCGGAGGCGTGGGGGTAGGCCCAATTATCGGCGAGAAGGAGGAGAATATTGGGTCGCGAGGGGGCGAGGGCGGCGGCGAGAAATTGGCGGCGAGAGACGGGCATACGGGATTGCGTTAGGCTAACAGAATGCGACAACTGAGACACGGCTTGGGGGTGACGTTGTGCGTCTGCTCTTTAGCGTGGGCGTTGCCGGCGGCGGTGGGGGAAGGGGCGGCGAATGCGCCGGAAGATGTGACTTTGTTGCAGGCGATGTTGCGGGTGGTGAAGGGGCCCGGGGGACGCCCCTACGTTTCGTTTCGGATGGACGGGGAGTTAGGGGCGGGGACGAAGTTGGCGTTGGCCGCGTTTCAAAGGGACAACAAGATTGTGGAGAGTCCGGTGAAGCCGGAGGGGCCGACTTGGACGGCGCTGCGGGCGGCGTTGCCGGGGGCTTATGCGGGGCTGCGGGTGTTGCCGGGGTCACGGATTGTGTATTTCGAGGCGACGGCGGCGGAGGCGGCGAAATCGATTTACGAGATTGAGAGTTATGGCGAGTTTGAGACGGGGTTTCAGAAGCAGATCGTGGAGATGGTGCGGCGGATGTATGAAGAGCACCGGATTGTGCTTTGGATTACGTTGACTGGTTGGCGGCGGGCTTTTGGGACGCAGGCGACGATTTCGCGGCGGGCTTCGTGGGCAGGGCCGGGGGAGAGTACGCACCACTATGGGCGGGCATGCGATTTGGGCTTTCGCGATTTTCGGTGGATGGATGCGGGTGGGATGGTGCGGACGGATACGGATTGGTTGGAGAAGATGAGCCGGGAGTTGGGGCCGGCCTCTTGGAAAATGTGGAAGGCGCGGGATACGATTGCGTTTTCGTTGGGGCTGTTTAAGATTGCTTGGGAGGGGGTGCACTTGCAGGCGGTGGAGGATGAGCGGGTGAACAACGCGCGTAGTTTGGTGAAGTTGCTGGAGAAGACCGGGGGGATGAAGTGGGAGGTGGAGACGAAGGGGCGGGTGGCGCATTATCGGTGCGATTTAGGGAGGGGGAAGGGAATGGTGCCGGTGGGGACGGCGCAGGAGATTTGGACGGGGCGGGCGCTGGTGGGGGATGCGGCGATGCGGAAGGCTTTGCGGGAGGAGTTTGAGAAGGCGGAGAGGAATTGGCGGGCTTGGGAGGCGGTGGAGTAGGGGTCGGCGGTTGGGACGAGAACCAAGGTACGATTTAGATTGAGGCCTCCGAAGTGAATTCTAGTTCGGAGTCCTGCGGATGTAAACGTTATGACTACGATCGAAGTCCCCGACGAACTTGCCCACGAAATAGACCTGTTGGCTGGAGCCAAAGAGCGATCCGCCTACGCAGTTGATCTGCTTTGGCGGGAGGTGCGTCGAATCCGGCAACGCGAGGTTTTGCGCTCCTCGGCCGGAAGTTGGAAGCCGGAAAACCATCCCGAACTGGCCCGTGGCGGAGCTGCCTTTGTGGAAGAAATTCGAGCTGAGCCTGACATCCGATTTGAGGATGCGCTCAACCGGCAATCGAGCTGATGGCGATTATTCTCCTTGACACCTCAGTCATTTTTGACCACCTCAACGGGCGTTTTGGCCGCACCCAATACCTAGGCGATTTGATCGACCAGGGTCACGTGCTCGCCTGTTGTCCGGTCAACTTCACCGAGGTGTATGCCGGTCTTCGATCCGGCGAGGAACTCCCAACCAGAGAATTTCTTGAAAGTTTGGAGTACTTTCCAGTCACCGCCGAAATTGCGGCCCAAGCCGGGTTACTTCGCCGCGACTGGAGGCACAAGGGGCACACTCTGTCTTACACGGATGTGACGATTGCCGCTGTTGCTCTGCGCAATGGGTTGAGCCTGCTAACCGACAACCGAAAACATTTTCCTATGCCTGAACTGAACCTTTTCCCGCTCCCGGCATCTTCTGGTTAGTCCGGGAATATTCGCTAGAGTCACGAAGCTATGTACTGATGGCCGGAAACAGTGTAGCCACTGCAAAGGAATTTCATCTGATCTCGTCGAGTGCTTTAGGCGGCGCTCCGGTTTTGTCGTAACTCATCCATTCGGGAGGTCCCACGGGGCTGGGCTTACCTACAAACGGTTTGTTGGGCCGGAGGTTTCGAGTCGTTTTCGACTTCTCCAGGCTGGCACGACTCGTTGAAGACATTAAGGCGCAGGTAGCGGCAGGACGACGGTGAAGCAGGAGCCTTGGCCGGGGGTGGAGGTGACTTCGATTTTGCCGCCGTGGTGGGTGACGATTTGCTGGACGATGGAGAGGCCGATGCCGGTGCCGACTTCGCCGGATTGCTCGGCGCTCTTCGTGCGGTAGAACTTGGTGAACAGCTTCTTCAACTCGGCGGCGCTCATGCCCATGCCTTGATCTCGGACGGCGATGTGGAGGCGGTCGTTGTGGCGGATGGTCGAGACTTCGACGCGGGTATCGGGGCCGGAGTATTTGACAGCGTTCGTGAGTAAGTTGTAGATGGCGTATTCGAGGAGTTCGCGGTCTCCGGGGACGGTGACGGCGAGGGGTTCGTCGAGAGCCAGGGTAATGTTCTTTCGCTCGGCGAAGGGCTTGACGCGGTCGATGCAGGTGGTCAGGAGAGTGGGGACGGGGACGGGATCCTGCTTGAGTTGCATCTGGCCGGAGCCGAGGCGCTCGACATCGAGAAACGTCTGGATAATGCGGGCGAGGCGTTTGGATTCGCTGTTGATTTGGGCGGCGAGTTGCTTTTGCTTCTCTTCGGTGAGCTTGTAGCGGCCCATGAGTTCGCTGGAGCCCTGGATGGCGGTCAGTGGTGTCCGCATCTCATGGGTGACGAACTGAATCGCTTCCTGGTAGCGGGCGCGTTCGCCTTCGGCGGTGGCGAGGGCGAGGCGGGTGGCGAAGTATTGCCAGCCGGCGGCGACGACGACGGCGAACCAGGCGGAGAGCATGGGGGCGACGTGAGAAAAAACGACGTCGGCCATGAAGAAGATGTGGGGGACCAGATGGGCGACGCCAAGGAGCAGGGCGGCGAGGGCGTAGGCGGGCAGACCGGTGTAGCGCCAGAAGATGGCGGCGGCGGCGGCGGCGAGGGCGAGGGAGAAGAGCAGAACCAGAGACGGGGAGGCGTCGGAGAGGAAGCGGCCGGTGGCCATCGTTTCGTAGGCGTGGGCGTGGATTTCGACGCCAGGCATGGGCTGGAGCGTTGTGTACGGCGTCATGAGGCGGTCGCGGACGGCGGATTGGGAGGTGGCACCGACGAAGACGACTTTGCCGCGGAAGGCTTCGGCGAGCGCGGGGCGGGCTAGGAGGTCTTTGAGGGTGATCTGGGGAATACGGGAGACTTCGTTTTCGTCGGGAGGGAGATAGCGGATACGCATGGTGCGGCCGTCGGCGAGGCGGGAGGGAATGGTGAGGCCGGCGACTTCGAGATCGCTGGGGGATTCGGTGATGGGTCCGCCGCCGTGGGAGAGGCGGAAGGCTTCGAGCGAGAGAGCCCAGAAGCGAAGGCCGCCCGAGCGTTTTTCGAGGGGCATGGCGCGGGACATGCCGTCGCGGGAGTCGGGGTCGGCGTGGACGTGGCCGATGGCGGGGGCGAGTTTGCGGAAGCGTTCCTGGGGGAGTTCCCAGCCATCGGGGGGGGTGAGGACGGCGGGGAGGACGATGTGGTTGAGGAGGGGTTCGAGGGCGAGGGAATCGGCTTCTTCGCCGGCATCGGCGAGGACGACGTCGAGGGCGATGGCTTTGGGTTGAGCGGCGATGACGAGGACCAGGGATTGGGCGAGGGCGGAGCGGAGTTTGGAGACGCCGCCGATGGATTTGTAAGAGGCGTCATCAATGGCGAGGAGGATGGAGGTGGGTTGCCAGGGAGCGGGGCGGTGGAGGCGGGTGGTCCAGTCGAGGGCGTAGTTATCGAATTGGGCGCCGAGCGGGGCCCAGGCGACGAGGAGGGCGAGGGCGGCGGCGGCGGTGAGGGCGAGCCAATATCCAGGTTTAGGGTTTGCGGTCATTGCGCATGAACTTTTCGATGGCTTCGGGGTCGCGGGGGAGGCCTTTCGAGAGGACGACGCCGCCGGTGGGGGTGACGAGGACCATGTCTTCGATGCGGATGCCGATGCCTTCGGCGGGAATGTAGATGCCGGGCTCGATGGTGATGACCATGCCGGGTTCGAGGGGGGTGTCGGTGGGGCCGGGGTCGTGGACTTCGAGGCCGATGTGGTGGCCGAGGCCGTGGGTGAAGTATTTGCCGTAGCCTTTGGCTTCGATGACGTCGTAGGCGATCTTATAAAGCGATTTCTCGCCGGTTTTGGCGAGGGTCATGCCGGGCCGGACGGCGGCGATGGCGGCGCGTTGGGCGGCGAGGACGATCTCATAAATTTCGCGCTGCCGGGCGCTGAACTTGCCGTTGACGGGGACGGTGCGGGTGATATCGGCGGCGTACATGCCGCATTCGGCGCCGACGTCCATGAGCAGGACTTCTC
>JAPKZA010000112.1 GCA_026394015.1 Acidobacteriota bacterium | reverse complement strand
GGTGGTGCCCTGCCTGCTCACCGATGAGGCAACAGTCGAGGCGGCGCATGAATTCTGCGACTCGGTGCTGGGCAAGACGGTCATCCGAGCTCGGGATCGCTCCGGTTTCGTCGTCAATGCCATTCTAGTGCCCTACCTGCTTTCGGCGATCCGCTCCTTGGAGACCGCTGTCGCATCTGGTGACGACATTGACAATGGCATGGTCGCTGGCTGCGGCATGCCGATGGGCCCCCTTAAACTCTGCGACATGATCGGCCTGGACACCATGCTCCTCGTTTCCGAGAGCCTCTATGCCGAGCACCTTGAGGCTGCCTTTGCCCCGCCCGCACTGCTGAAGCGCCACGTAGAAGCCGGTCTCCTCGGGCGCAAGTCCGGACGCGGCTTCTACGAGTACTAAGTCACCTCAGCGGGCCAAGTACCCACCGTCTACCGCCAGAGCGTGCCCGATCGTGAAGGAAGAGGCGTCCGAGCACAACCACAGGGCCGCCGCCGCTATTTCATCTGGTCGGCCGAATCGGCTGAGCAGGCTAAGCCTGTCTGCGACCTCCTGTGTGTCTCGGCCTCTCGCCGCGATGGCATTGAGCAGCATCGGTGTCTCGATAGCCCCGGGGCAGATTGCATTGATGCGGATGCCAAGGGGCGCATAATCGATTGCCGCCGACTTGGTAATACCAAGGACACCGCGAGGTGCACGATCGCACCGCCTTTGCCTGCACCGAGCATCGCCCGGATCTCGTGCTTCATGCAGAGAAAGACTGAACGTAGATTGACTGCGATGATTCGGTCGAAGTTATCGTCCTCGAGATCTGCTAGGAAATCGACCTCATTCTCGATGGCGGCAGCATTTATCGCGTAATCAAGGCCACCGAAGTTCGAAACGGAGGCTGCGACCATGGCCGCCACTTCATCGGCACGTGACACATCGGTGCGCTGATAGATCGCTTTCCCGCCTGCGCCCGTCACCAGATCAACCGTCTGCCTGCCACCAACATCATCGACATCCGCCACCAGGATGCTCGAGCCCGCAGCACTGAAGGCTAGGGCGATCGCCCGTCCCATGCCCCCAGCCCCTCCGGTGACAATGGTCGCCGTATCGGCGAACGATGAGTCCAGATTACCCAAGGAAGACATACCAAACCTCTCACGACATCGAGTGGGGGTTGTTGTCGGATCCAGATTTCATATCCGACAACAACCCCCACTCAGCAAAACCGGTGGAACGAGGATGCGTGCATTAGTACGGAGAGGTGCCACCATCGATGTTCAGCGCCACTCCGGTGATCCCACTTGCCGCATCAGATGCGAGGAACAGCGCACCCGCTGCGACCTCCTCGACAGTGATCGGCCGCTTCAGCGCCGAATCGTTGTAGAAGATGGCAGCAAGCGCATCTAGATCGGGTAGCCCCATGATCTTGATGGTGTCAGGGCCACTCTCGTAGAACATGTCCGTCAGGACGATACCTGGGCAGATAGCGTTGACGGTAATACCTGAGCCGCCGACCTCATGAGCGCAGGACTTTGTCAGGCCGATGATGGCGTGCTTGTTCGCCGCATATCCCGGGATTCCGGCCTTGCCCATCTTGCCCTCAACTGATGAGAGGCTGATGATCCGACCCGAGCCCTGGGGCATCATGTATTCAAGTGCCTTGCGCATG
>JAPKZA010000560.1:677-2085 GCA_026394015.1 Acidobacteriota bacterium | reverse complement strand
ATCGGCGGGTGGATGGGGAGATGGCGGCGCAGAAGGCGGCGGAGGAGAAGGAGCGGGCGGGGATTGGACGGCTGCGGCAAGAGGCGTTGAACCGGATTCGGATGGCGGAGGCGAAGGCGAACGACGGGAAGGCTCCGGTGACGGGGAAGGTGGAGGAGTGGTGGGAGGGGCCGAAGGGGGATGCTTCGGCGGTTGGAAAGTTGGAACGGGTGGACTGCGTGGGGGGGGCTTTGCGGTTGCAGGTGCGAGGGGAGGATAAGAAGTTGACGGGGTTGGTGGTGAAGGATTTGTCGAAGTTGACGCTGGAAGGGGCGAGCGAGATCAAGCTGACTTGCGGGGTGCAGAAGCCGGTGCGGGGGGTGACGGTGGAGTACTTGGGGAAGACGAAGGAAGTGACAAGGGTGAAGTTCGATTGAAGATAGAAGCGCGTTGGGTGGCGGTGGCGATTTTTGTGTTGTCGTCGACGTTGAATTATTTGGATCGGCAGTTGTTTGCGGCGCTGGAGCCGGTGATCCGGAAAGAGTTTGCGTTGAGCTATGAGGGGTTTGGTTATTTGATCACGGCTTATGCGGTGATCTATGCGGTGGGGGCGACGGTGTTGGGATTGACGCTGGACCGGATGGGTTTGCGGGCGGGTTCGGCGTTGACGGTGGGGTTGTGGTCGATGGCGACGGTGGGGATGAGTTGGGTGGGGGGATTGGGGAGTTTGGTGGGATTTCGGATGTTGTTGGGGTTTGCACAGGGGGGCGGGATACCGGCGACGGGGAAGGCGTTTGGGACGTTTTTGCCGCCGGAGGAGCGGGCGTTTGGGACAGCGAGTAATCAGATTGGGATTTCGTTGGGGATGATTTTGGCGCCGCTGTGGATCAACTGGGCGACGCAATATTTTGGTTGGCGGCAGGCGTTTCTGGGGCCGGGATTGTTGGGTTTTTTGTGGATTCCGTTGATGTGGCTGGTGACGAAGGGGGCTCCGGAGCAGGCGGTGACACGGGCGCCGGAGGCGGTGGGGACGTTGTTGAGAAAGAGGGCGTATTGGGGGGTGTTGGTCGCGAATGGGTTGGGGATGACGGCGTATGCGTTGTGGAGTTCGTGGACGACGGCGTTTCTTGTGAAGACTTGGGGGACGGTAGAGTGGGCTTGGCTGCCGCCGGTGTTTGCGGTGGGGGGCGGGTTGATTGGGGGGACGCTGGCGTTTCGCTGGATGAAGAATGGGATGGGGGCGGCGGCGGCAAGGCGGCGGGCGGCGCTGGTGGGGGCGGTGGTGCTGGGGTTGGCGACGGCTTCGGTGCCGCTGATGCCGAGTGCGGCGTGGGCGGCGGTGATGATTGGGGGGAGCTTTTTGGGATCGTTGATTTTGAGCGTGAATGTGTACGCGCTGCCGCTGGATTTGTTTGGGGCGGGGCGGGCG
>JAPKZA010000560.1:0-672 GCA_026394015.1 Acidobacteriota bacterium | reverse complement strand
TGTGGGGGGGGGGGGGGGGGGGTTTTGCGGTGGCGAGTTTGACGGCGGCGTATGCGGTGATGCAGGCGGTGACGTCGCCGCTGGTGGGGCGGATGGTGGACTTGTACGGGTTTGATCCGGTGTGCTGGGTGACGGCGGGGCTGCCGCTGTTGGGTGTGCTAGTGCTCTATAGCACTTGCGAGTAAGCGATGGGACTACGGGGACGGCTGCGAGAGTTGTTGGGTTATGAGGCGGAGGCGGTGATTGTGCACTTCGCTTCGGGGCCGGTGGAACGGGTGCGGGCGATGTACGAGGAGGTTTTGGCTTTAGAGCCGGAGCGGGAGCACTTGGTGGTTTCGCTGTATGAACCGTTGGGGTTTGGGACGCCGATTGTGTTGCATGCGCCGTCTTTGGCGGAGTTGCGGATGCAGTTGGGGCCGCGACGGATTGGGTTGGCTCCGTTTTTGCTGGGGGATGATCCGTTGTGTTGGCTGGTGTTTCAGGCGGCTCCGCGGAAGATGTTGGCGTTTAATGAGCGAGGGGAGCGGCACCATTTACGGGTGCGGACGGCGATGGCTTCGTTCTTATTTTTTCGGGGGGTGGCGCTGGATCGGATTTGGTTGCGGCCGCGGTGGTGGCCGGGGGCTCGGGAGCGGAGCCGGGCTTCGGTGGAGAGTGTGACTTTGGCGGGGC
>JAPKZA010000499.1 GCA_026394015.1 Acidobacteriota bacterium | reverse complement strand
CTTCTCCGACATGGTCCGAGCGATAGAAATTTCCGTGATCAACATGCGACGAGCGCAATCGAGCATCTTCTTCTCGCGGAAGGAGAGAGGCTTGGCGGACTGGAGCAAAACGAGTTCTTTAAAGACTTCGGAAACGCCGGATAAACCGCCGACCCTCATCTTCTCGGAGTTCTCTTTGAAGCGATCCTTCCAGTCCTGGGTGCGTTTGCACTCAGCCGTTGACAGGAACGCCAGGACACGGTTGGCCTCAGTTGACTTGGTTACCTTCCGTAGACCGACGTCAGAGACGTGGCTGAAAGGCACCATCACCGTGAGACTGTTGTACGTCAGCCGGAGCAGGTAAAACCGCTCGGACTGCGAACCAAACGATCGCGTGCTGATATTCTCGATAGTTCCAACACCGTGGTTTGGGTAAACCACTTTGTCGCCGATGTGAAAGGTCGTGCAGGGACCCATAGTACACCTTCCGTGAGTTGTTAAAGCTACTAAACCAGAGAGCAATCCAATGGTAATCTGCCCTACGCGATGCGTCAAGAGAAAAATCCATAAAGTGAACAAAAGATAGACTAAAAGGACGGATTGGTCCGAATGCGGCTTTAACTGTGGATGAAATCCAGCATTTCAGCACCGTGACAGACACCTCGGTCGCGTGTGGAGCCGCCTGCGTTGTTCGAGGACACCTTGCCAAGGTGTTGTCCTCCTGCCAAGGGGTAAGGAATTTGCACTCCGAAGCGCATAAAAACGAAATGTCGGATATCCTAGTACTTTCCTATGGAGCAAATAGGCCGGTACACCATTCTGGGCGAGCTCGGTCGGGGCGGGTTCGGAATCGTATATAAAGCGCAGGACCCTAAGATCAACCGGGTTGTGGCGATAAAGACCATCCCTACGCAGGAGTTGCGGAGTTTTGCCGGCGGGAAGGAGCTCTACGAACGGTTCTCGCGGGAAGCTCAATCGGCCGGCTCGCTGAGCCATCCGAACATCGTCACCGTCTTCGAGTTGGCCGAGGACGATGCCGTCACCTACATCGTCATGGAGTTCGTACCAGGACGATCCTTGCGGGATGTGATGAGCGACGGAACCGCGATCCCGGTCGAACGAAAGTTGTCTTTGATTCGGCAAATGGCCGAGGCGCTCGACTTTGCTCACGAGAACGGCATCATTCATAGGGACGTGAAGCCGGCGAATATTCTGGTCACCGACGCCGGGGTCGCGAAAATCGCCGATTTTGGCGTGGCGAAAATCGTCAGCCAGCAGACGATGTCGGCGACCGGCGCCGCCGTCGGCACCCCCAGCTACATGTCGCCCGAGCAGATTTTGGCGAAAGGGGTGGACGGTCGGAGCGACCAGTTTTCCCTGGCTGTGATCGCCTATGAGCTGTTGACGGGCAAACAACCGTTTGACGGCGACTCGCTCCCGGCCTTGATCCATCAAATCTTAAGCATCGATCCGCCAGATCCGGCCACCGTGTCCGAACAAGTCGAGCGCCCAGGTTCGGACGTGTTGCTGCGTGGGTTGGCCAAGCAGTCCGACCAGCGGTATCCGACGTGCGTCGCCTTTAGTGATGCGCTGCGCCGGGCGGTGATTAACAAAGAGATTACGGCCACTTTGCCGACGGCGATGGTCGCCGCGGCGGTGCCCGCGCCAGCAGTGGAAGCCCCCGCGGTTGCCAAAACGACCTCTTCGCCGCTCGTGAAAGCCGGCTTGGCGGTCGGGTTAGGGATTGCCGTGGCGGCGGTCTTTCTTGTCCGCAACGGAAGTCAGCCGGCTCCGCCGGTGGCGCCCGTGGTCGCGGCCCCGGAGCCGTCCAAACCGGTCGCCCCCGTCGCCACTGTCGAGACGAAGAAGTCGGAGCCGGTGAAATTGGAGCCTATTAAAGAGGTAAAGAAGAAGGATGCTCCAGTCGCCCCGGCGGCACCGCCTCCGGCTGTGGCCGAAACCCGTCCCGTGGAGCCTCCCGACCCTGGTCCCGATGCTCCGGCGACGGGCTATAACGGCCCCCCGGAAGGCCGGTTTTCGTGGTCCGGCGTTTTTGGCCCCGGGGAGCGGCTCGTCATTGTCCGCAATCGGGTGCGGAAGGGCAGTGTCGGAGGGAGCGGGTTGCCTCCCGGGATCCCCCTACAGGTGGAGGCGTCGCCTGCCGATGTTAAGGTAGTGCAGCAGCCGAACGCCGCCAACGGGTTCCGTCTCGTGGTGGCGAATGGCTCCGGCGGACCCGTAAACAGCTTTTCGATTGTATGGAGAGAAGTGCAGCATTGATAGGATTGCGGTTACTTGCCTGTCTCGTGGCCCTGAATCTGTTCGGGCAAGGCCCGTCTGTGCCCGCCCGGGGAAAGGCGTTGGTGGTTGGCAATGCAGCCTATAAGAACTTGCCGGCGGTGCCGATGGCAGGTGCCGATGCGCGCACGATAGCCAAAACCCTGACCGGACTGGGTTTGACCGTCACCTTGATTCAAGACGCCGAGATCTCGTCGTTGGCCGGTGCCGTCAATGCGTTCGTGGGCACGCTCGTGGCGGGCGAACCGGCGGTTTTCTACTATTCCGGCTACGCGGTGCAGGATAAGGGCGAAAACTATCTTCTGCCGCTCAGCTACCAAGTCGATAGCGCCGATCCGGTCGAATTTTCCGCGTATTCGTTGAAGCGGCTCGAGCGGTTCGTCGAAGCCAAAAAGCCGGGACCGGGAACCTTGTTGATCGAGGCCGCCCCCCTGCCGCCGGTTTTGAGCCGTCATTTTGGAGAGCCGGGATTGGCGCTGATGGATGTTCGAACCTCGGATATGTTGCTGGTGTTCGCCTCGCTGCCCGGGCAGGGGGTGAAAGATCCTGGCACCCGCTCCGTCAGCTATTTCACCCAAGCCTGGCTCGAAGAGTTGGAAAAGCCCTGGATCAGTCTCGACACCATGAGCCGGAATGTCAAGCAGCGCGTGGTGGCGATGACGGGCGGGGTGCAGGCACCGACGGAGATGTCGACCCTGGTCAAGCCGTTTGCCTTCCGCGCTCGACCGCCGCAGGAAATGGAATGGGAGCAGTTGACGAGCAGTCGAGACCTTGTCGCTCTCCGGGCCTTTGTGCAACGGTATCCCGGAGATCCGCTCGCCAAATTGGCAGAAGCCCGGTTGCTGGAACTCGACTGGGCCCAAACCCGGGGCCTGGGTACAACGGCTGCCCTGCTCCAGTTTCTGCAGCGCTATCCGGGTCATCCAGAGGCCAGTCGGGCGCTCGCGACCGCCGAAGCGGCGGAAAAGTCATCGCGCACCGATGGCGTCATCGACGCCCTCAACCGCTACAGCAAAGCCTTCAGCGAGAAGAATTTGGAAGGGGTCAAGGCCGTCCGCCCGTCGTTATCGGCGCAAGAGATGCGCACCCTGGAAGCAAGCTTCCGGATGGCGAAGACCGTTGCCATGACGCTTGTCCCCAAGAAAGAGCCGCAAATCAATGGGACGAACGCCACGGTGCCGTGCGAGATGAAGGTGGAGATGCGGATGGACCGCAGCACGCCACCTCCTGTAACCCAACAAGTCGTCGTCGGTCTAATCCGAGGCGCGACCGGCTGGGTGATTGATAGTATTCGCTAATGTTTTGGCCCGCAAACGTCGATGGAGACTCCAGTGAAAATAATTTTCGCCTTCTTTGCGCTGACCCTTCCGCTACTCGCCCATGACGGCGTGAGCACCGATAACGCGGTCGGCTCCAACAAACTGGCTTACCTGATTCCTAACCTCTTTGGAAACAACGGCATTGTGCTGCCGAACGCTGTGCATACGGCTCACTTTACGAGCGCCTTGCAATCGAACTTTGGCCCGTTTACCACGTCACTCGTCAGCCAGTTGACGTCGTTGCCGATTCCCTCACCTGCCTCCGGCTTCATCTTCAGCTTCGACAAAAGCCTGGGCGTTTACTCGCAGAGTACCCAGAGCTTTGGCCCAATCTACGCCGAGCGCGCGGAAACGCTCGGGAAGAACAAGTTTTTCGTCGGGTTCAGCTACCAGAACTTCAGCTTCGATAAATTGGATGGGATCGACCTGAAGCGGGTCCCCTCGGTCTTTCAACATCAGCCGGCCGGCCAACCGAACTACGTCCAGGACGTCATCACGACCATGAACTCGTTCGATGTCAAGTTCGGGCAGCGGGCGGCGTTTTTCACTTACGGCCTAACCGATCGGCTCGATGTCTCGGTAGCGCTTCCGTTTAACTCGGCGAGCATCGAGGCGGTCAGCGATGCCAAGATCCAGCGGATCGGCACGGCCTCGGAGCCGGATATCCATTACTTCGACACGCCATTTGGCGACCGGACGCAGAAGACGTTCGCCCGTTCCGGTAGCGCCCAAGGCTTGGGCGACGTCGTCGTGCGCGTAAAAGGGACAGCGGCGCAGTTTAAGAACGGCGGTCTGGCCGTTGGCGTCGACGCTCGCATGCCCACGGGCGACGCTTACGATTTTCTCGGCTCGGGTGCCTACGGAGTCCGCCCTTTCATGGCCCTTTCCTGGCGGCGCGGCAACCTGTCCCCCCACGTCAATCTCGCCTATCAATGGAATGGGAAAAGCATTTTGGCCGGCGATCTGATTTCCGGAGTGACCGGAGACCTGCCCGACCAGGTGCAGTACGTCGCCGGGCTCGACTACGGCATCACCAAGAAGTTCACCTTGGCCGTCGACTATTTGGGCCAACGCCAGTTGAATGCCAAACGCGTGACGCGGACCACCTACCGCGCCGCGAACAATGCGATTTTCCCGCAGATTGCCATCAACGATGCTTCTTTTCAGCAGAGCAGCCTGGCGACCGGATTCAAAGTGAACCCGGTCGCCTCGCTCCTGGTTTCGTTCAACCTGCTCTTCGCGCTCGATAACAACGGGCTCCGGGATCTGATCACCCCGTTGATCGGCCTCTCCTATACGTTCTAGCTCTATCGACCGCTACCACTGGTAGCCGCGGGCGTCGGCGTCGGTGTCTTGAGCAGGTATTTGGCGTACCAATCCAGGTACCGTTGCATCCGATCCCGTTGAAAACTCGGCCGGGCGATCCCGTGGTTCTCGCCCGGGTAGATGATCAATTGGGTCGGCGTCCCGACGTTCTGCAGCGCTTGATACATCTGCTCGCTGCCGAGCAGCGGCACGTTGAAGTCCTTATCGCCACCCAGGAAAAGCGTCGGCGTCTTGATCCTGTCCGCGTGCAGGAAGGGGTAGCTGATTTTGATCCACGGCTCCAGACCCTTCTGCCACGGCGGTCCGATCTCGTTGTCGTACTGGTTGATGTACTGGTCGTGGCCGTAGAAAGCCAGCGGGAAAGCCACCCCGGCGCCGCTCGTGGCGGCCTTAAAACGGTTGTCCGACGCGATCAGATAGTTCGTCAAAATCCCGCCGTAGCTCCAGCCGCCAACCCCCAGCTTGTCCGGATCCGCCAGCCCCATGTTCACCACATGGTCCACCCCGGCGTGCAGGTCGAGCACCTCTTTATGGCCCCAATCCCCCGCGATCGAAACCGTATACTGCTGCCCGCGTCCGTTGCTCCCCCGATAGTTCACCTGCAAAACCGCGTATCCGGCGGCGGCGAATAGCTGCCGTTCGATCGTCCAGGAATGTTGATCCTGGCCGTTCGGCCCGCCGTGAATCCGGAGTAGCAACGGCACTTTGGTGCCAGCTACGTAGTTCACCGGCTTGACCAGCAAGCCGTGCGCTTCGTTGCCGTCCTTGGCCTTGAACGACACTTCCTCGGCCGGAGCAAGGCGCAACTGCGCCATCAACTCGTCGTTGTGCCCGGTCAGCTTGCGGGTCGAGCCGCCTTCGATCACGTGGACCTCTGCCGGGGCGAGGTTTGTCGAAACCAGCGCCGCGACGCAATCGCCGGAACGGTCCAGGCTCGAGACCGCTAGCTTCCCACCGATCATCCGCTCGACCGGCCCACCACTCACCGCCACCCTCGCCGGATATACGCTCATATCGTCGATCGCCAGGAACTCCACCTGTTTGCCATCGAGAGTAAATTGATGACCCGTCACGCCGCGGTCGAACGTCCCCGTCAGCAGTTTCGACTCACCGCTCGAAACCGTCACGAGCGCCAGCCGGTTCATTGTGTACTCGCCCATCTTGTGGTCGCTGCCCTGCAGATACGCGATCGTCTTGCCATCCGGCGACCAGACCGGCTGCGCGTCCGAGCCCGTGAAGCTCGACAGCCGCCGCGGCGTCGCGCTTGCCTTCGCTTCGACCAGCCAAATGTCCGAGTTCCGATTCCGATCCGCATCCGCCGTCCGATTGCTCGTAAACGCGATCATTTTCCCGTCCGGCGACCAAACCGGCCCGGACTCGTCGAAATTCTCCGTCGTCACGGTCTCGGTCTTCTTCGTCGCCAAATCGAACAGAACAATCCGATTTCGCTTCGTACCGGAGATGTACCCAGCCCCGTCCCGCTTGAACGAGTAGCGATCAATCACGATCGGCTTCGGCTTCTCGTCCTTCTTGTCCTCGTCTTTCTTGGCCGGCTCCTCATCCTCCTTCAGGATCAGTGCCAGCTTCTTGCCGTCCGGTGACCATTCGTACGCCGAAAGCCGGCCCTTCACGTCGGTCAACTGCTGCGCTTCGCCGCCGCGACGGTCGATGCCCCACACCTGGGAGCCCTTCGCCTTCCCAGGTCGGCTCGACAGAAACGATAGGTATTTCCCGTCCGGGCTCCAGTTCGGAGCCGATTCGGACTCGGTCGACGAGGTGACTCGCAGGTTCTCCTTCCCGTCCCGGCTCACCATCCAGACATCGGTATCGCGTTTGTCGGCGGCGACGTCGGTGGTGGTCAAAGTGTAGGCGATCCATTTGGCATCGGGCGAGCACCGCGGAGCTCCGACGTCTTTAAATTTCCCAAGGTCATCCAAGGTCAAAAGGCGAGGCTGCGCGAAGGAGGAGTAGGCGCAGAGCAGGAATGTGGCGAGACTTCTCATTTTGGGATTCTAGCAGGATACAATGAGGGAAATATGCGCAATTCCTGGATCGGATTGGCTGGGCTCGTGATCCTCGTCGGATGCGGCTCCGCCCCGGAGCCAACCGTCGCTCCTTCGCCGAAACCTGCGCCCATCCCGAAAGCAGAGGTCCAAGCCGGGACGATTCTCGGCCAAGTGAACTTCTCGGGCGACAAGCCGACCCGCAAGCCGATTTCGATGGATTCGGTGCCGGCGTGCGCCAAGCAGCACCCCATGGTCATCGAACCCGAAGACGTCATCGTCAATAGCAACGGCACTCTCCGGAACGTCTTCATCCATTTGAAAACCGGGGTGCCCTCGCGCGACTGGCCCGTGCCGACGACTAACGTCCTGCTCGATCAGAAAGGCTGTGTCTATTCCCCCCGCGTCGTCGCCCTGCGGATCGGACAGACGCTCGAGATCGGCAACGCCGACAAAATGAACCATAACGTCCACCCGACCCCGCGCCGCAATCCAGAGTTCAACGAGGTGCAGCCTCCCGGCGGCGACAAGATGAGGAAGCGGTTCATGACGCCGGAGACGATGATCCCGTTCGTCTGCAACGTCCACCCCTGGATGCGCGCCTTCGTCAACGTCGTCGAGCATCCGTTCTTCACCGTCACCGGCAACGACGGCTCGTTTACCTTCTCGGGCGTTCCCCCCGGCGAGTACGAAATTGAGGCGATTCACGAGGTTTTCGGCGCAAAGACCTTTACCGTAAGTGTCGGCAACCGCGAGGAGCGGTCGGTGATGTTTGCCTTCAGAGCGAACTAAGTTTTCCCGTCTTGCGAGAAGAATTCTAGTTTCGCGATAATATGAATGTGCGGGTCGGCTTGCCGCCGCATCTGAGAAGGTATGCCCAACCGGACCGTATTCCGCGTCAGTCTTTTCGCGATCGCCGCGACGATCGGGGTCATCGCCACTGGACCTTTTGGGGGCAGAATTCACGCGGGGGTGAGTCTGTTGCTGGCGGTCGCCTTGCTTGCTCTCGCCGTTCTGCGCCGGGATCGTTTGTCGTTTCTGAGCCTCGGTCTGTTCGTCGTCAGTGGTGGGCTTGCGCGATTGATGAAGCTATCGCCGTGGGCGGCGGTGGGGCATGAGGTTCTGGCCCCGGCCTTACTGAGCTTGGTCTGCTTCATCGCGGTGGAGGCGTGGCCCGGCACGGATCTCATGGTGGAGGATTCCGGTAAACCTTCGGTCTGGGCGCTGGCGCGCATCACGCCGCCGGCGATTCTGCTCCAGGTTTTCATGGGCGCGCTCTATCGCCATGCCATCACGAACGTGGCGCTTCACGTGGTGGGCGCGATGTTCGTCGGCGGCTTAATCATGTTCGCTGGCATCTCCGTCATGATTTTGCCCGGGGTCGGCAAGGCGCTGCAACGGGTCTCCGGGGCACTGCTAGGAGTCACGGTTTTGCAGTTTATGTTGGGGATTTATGCCTACGTGAGCCGGATCACGGCCGAAGAGAATGGGGTAGTGGCCGGGGTATCGCATGTGGCGGTGTCGCATATTGTCACCGGTGGGCTTACAATGGGATTAAGTGTGGTTTTAGCCATTTTGGTGTATCGATACGTCCGTCCGGCTGAGGCGGTGGCAGCTTGAAGAGTTACTACGAGCTGACCAAACCCCGGATCACTTGGTTGATTCTGGTGACGACCGGGGTAGGCTACTACTTTGGTCATAAAGGCGTGCTCGATTGGGTGACGCTGTTTCATTGCATGATCGGCACGGCTCTGATCGCCTCCGGCACTTCGGCCTTGAACCAATGGTATGAGCACCAAAGCGACGGGCTGATGCGGCGGACCGAAAAACGTCCGATTCCGGCCGGGGTGATCACCCCGCGGAACGCCCTGATTTTTGGGTTCGTTTTGTCCTGCGCCGGTTACCTCCAACTATCTCTGGGGTGCAACCTGTTGACGGCGGCCCTAGGGCTGACCACCGAACTCATCTATCTCTTTGTTTATACCCCGCTGAAGCAGCGGACGCCAGTCGCGACGACGATCGGCGCGATCCCCGGCGCGATGCCGCCCTTGATCGGATTCGCCGCGGCGAGTGGTGGCTTGACGATTGAGGCCTGGGCGCTGTTCGCGATCATGTTCCTCTGGCAGTTTCCCCACTTCTACGCCATCGCCTGGATGTACCGGGAAGATTACGAACGCGGCGGCATTCGGATGCTGCCCGTCGTCGAGCCCGACGGCGCTTCGACCGTCCGGCAGATGATGCTCTTCTCCCTAGCGCTGATTCCGGTGACGCTGCTGCCGCGGGTGCTGTCGATGACCGGCAACTGGTACGTCGGCGGGGCCCTCATCGGAGGCTTGGTCTTCTTCTGGTACTGCACCCGGATGGTGAACGACCGGACGCTCGTCCGGGCGCGCAGCGTACTGCTGGTGTCGGTGATCTACCTACCGGTGCTGTTTGGGCTCCTGATTCTCGATCGGCCGCGCTGATGGTATCCGCTGACGCGATTCGAGTGGACTACGGGGCTCGGCGAGCCCTGGACGACGTGTCCCTCGTGGTCGGGGCAGGGGAGTGGCACGGGATTCTCGGGCCGAACGGCAGCGGTAAATCGACCCTGTTCCGCGTGCTGGCGACGTTGTTGAAGCCGACGAGCGGACGGTTCGTTGTCGCCGGGGAGACCGATCCAGCCCGGATTCGCCGCTGCATCGGCGTCGTCTTTCAAAGTCAGAGCCTGGACCAAAAGCTGACGGTACAGCAGAATATGACCGCGCAGGGGAATCTCTACGGGTTATCGGGTGCCACGTTAGGCGAGCGGATTACGAAGCTGTTGTGGCAGTTTCATCTGAACGGGCGGGAACACGAACCCGTGCAGCAACTCTCCGGCGGGTTGGCGCGTCGAGTGGAGATTGCCAAGGCGCTGCTGCATGAACCCTCCGTGTTGCTGTTGGACGAACCGACCACCGGGCTAGACCCGATGGCCCGGCGGGAGTGGCTGGAGCTGTTGACGGATCTGCGCCACGAGCGGGAATTGACGGTGCTGGTGACCACGCATATTCTGGATGAGGCCGAGCGGTGCGACCGGTTGACGCTGCTGCACGAAGGGCGCGTGGTGACCGGTGGGACCCCGGCCGATTTGAAGGGGCAAGTGGGTGGCGACGTCGTGCAGTTCGGGACGACGGATCCGGCCCGGGTCGCGGCGCAGTATCCGATGTTTGAATCACGCATAGGGGACGGTTGGGTTCGTTTCGAAACTCCGAACGGAGCACGGTTCGCGGCGCAGGCGGCCGATGCGTTGCCGGGCGTGATCCAGACGATCGCGATTCAGAAGCCGACGCTGGAAGACGTCTTCCTGCGGACGACGGGGACCCGGCTATGAACTTTCTGCTGCCCGCTTGGGCGCTGACAAGGCGCGAGTTTCTACGGTTCTGGGGCGAGCGGTCGCGGGTGGCCGGGTTCGTCATCTCCCCGCTTTTATTCTGGATCGTGGTGGGATCGGGCTTCGGAAATCTGGACTATTTCTTCGCCGGGGCACTGACAATGACCGTGATGTTCTCGGCCATGTTTTCGATGATGTCGTTGATTGAAGACCGGCGCGAAGGGTTCCTGCTATCGGTGCTCGTGTCGCCGGCGCCGCGGGCTTCGATCTTCTTCGGGAAGGTGGCCGGAGCCGCAATTCTGGCTTGGCTGCAAGGGCTGTTCGTGCTCTGCGGCGTCTTCTTCACGACGCTACGGCAGGACCCTCTAACGCTCCTCTGTGTGGCCGGGGCGCTGTTGGTAACGGCGCTGTTGTTGACGACGGTGAGCTATGGGATCGCCTGGAAACTGAGTTCGACCCAGGCGTTCCATGCCGTGATCAACCTGCTGCTGGTACCGGCGTGGATGCTGTCAGGAGCGATCTTCGATCCGCTGCTTTCGTTCGCCTGGGTCCGGTTGCTCGTGCAGTTTAACCCGCTCTACTACGCCCATAGCCTAGTGCGGCAGTTTCTGGCGCCGGGGCCGGGCTTGCCGGACATTAGCAACTGCGTTTGGGCGCTGACGGCGAGCATCGGGATCGGCGCGGTGCTGGCGGTGCGGAGCACGAAGTGACGCGGCGGGCCCTGTTGGCGACAGGCCTAGTTGGTTGCGCGCAGCGGCCGGCGCTGCCGGTGTTCAACACGGTGCCGGCGTTTACGCTGACGGACCAGACAGGCGCGGCGTTCGACGGCGGGCGGCTGAGCGGAAAGATTTGGGTGGCGAACTTCATGTTCACCTCCTGCACCGCTACCTGTCCGCGGCAGAGCACGATTCTCCAGCGGGTGCAGCAGGAGACCGCGGCGGACCTAGTCTCGTTCACTGTCGACGTCGCCCGGGATACCCCGGAGGTGCTGGCGGCGTTCGCCAAGCGCTATGGAGCCGACGCGGCACGTTGGCATTTCTTGACCGGCGCGGCGGAGACCTTGAACCGAGTGGCCTTCGAAGTCTTCCAAGTGGGCAACGTGGACGGCAAGTTGGAGCACAGCTCGCGGCTGTTGCTCGTGGATTCCAAGGGCGCCTATCGGGGTAACTATCCGATCACGGGCGAGGAAAGCATCAATCGGCTTTTGGCCGACATCAAGCAGTTAGAAGAGGGAAAATAGGGACATGGACGTACGGGATCTTCCGGCACTGAACGCGACACTGAATGGGACGGCGGCGGTGCTGCTATCGATTGGCTGGTGGCTGATTGTGAACGGGAAACGGGAGGCGCACCGGAAGGTGATGCTGGCTGCGTTTACGGTTTCGGCGATCTTCTTGACCTCCTACCTGATTTACCACTACAACGTGGGATCGGTGAAGTTCCAGAAGGAAGGCCCGATTCGGACGGTGTATCTCACGATCCTGCTGACCCATACGATTCTGGCCGTTTTTGTGGGGATTGCGGCGCCGATGACCTTGTTTCGGGCACTCAAGAATCGGATTCCGCAACACAAGAAATTGGCGCGATGGACGATGCCGATTTGGCTGTATGTCTCGGTGACCGGGGTGATCGTTTATTACATGCTTTATCAGATGTGATACGATGTCCCCAAGTCCACGGGGGTATCGTAATTTTGATCCGAAATCTGATTTTGGTTAGCGCAGCTATGGCTGCTGGTTGTCTTGCGCAAGAGACGCGCTCGGTTCTTTTTGGCCGGGTTCTTGACCCGAACGGCGGTGCCGTTGCTGGGGTCGGGGTAGTCATCCGGAATAATGACACCGGCGTCGCGATGACGCTGAAGACGAATGACACGGGTTACTACGAGGGCAACCTTCTGTTGTCCGGCCCGTACACGGTGACGGCGCAGGCGACGGGCTTCAAGAAGCTGGTCCGGTCGGGCGTCGTTTTGCCGGTTTCGTTTCGCCTGGAAGTGGATTTGAAGCTGGAGATTGGCGGGGTGACGGAGACGGTGTCGGTGACGGCCGAGGCGCCGCTGCTCGAGACGAACGCGGTGAGTTCGGGTCGCGTGCTGGATAACAAGACCGTGATGGAGTTGCCCGTGATGGGCAACAGCGCGATGTTGCTCGTGAAGCTTACGCCGGGCATTCAGACCGGCGGCGTGAACAACTACCTGGCACTGCATTCGAACGCGGGTGGCTCGGACTACAGCGTCGGTGGCAACATCGGCGGCAACAACTGGTCGCTGGATGGCTCGCCCAATCAGGGGCCGGGGCGACGAGCGGCGTATCTGCCGTATACGGACGCGGTGCAAGAGTTCAAGGTGGAGACGAATAACTTCGACGCTGGCATCGGGCAGAGTTCGGGAGCGGCGATTTCGATGATTTCGAAATCGGGCAACAACGAGTTACACGGGACGATGACGTGGCAGCACTGGCAGCAACGCTGGCAGGGGACTCCGTTTTTCGTCAAGCAGCGGTACTTCCAGACGATCGCCGCGGCCGAAGCGGCGGGCAACACGGCACGGGCGAATCAGATCCGCGCGACCGACAAGCAGCCGACCGGACGGAGTAACAACTGGGGCGCATCGGCGGGCGGCCCGGTGGTGATTCCGAAGATTTATGATGGCCGGAACAAGCTGTTCTGGTTCTTCACTTACAACGCGTTCAAGGACGTGAAGGTAGAGGATTCGAGCCAGTTTAACCGGACGGTGCCGACTTTGGCGGCGCGCAATGGCGACTTCAGCGAGATGCTCAACCTGCCGAATTCCGGGCGCTACATCGTGCATGATCCGACGACAGTTCGGCAGGACCCGGCGCGGCCGAGCAACTTTGTTCGCACGCCTTTCCCGGGGAATCAGATTCCGCGGAGCCGGTTTGCGAATCCGGCTTACGATGCGGTCTCGAAGCTGTATCCCCAGCCGAACGTGATTCTGGCTCCGGGGTTGGATCCGGTGAATAACTACCTGGCTTCCCAGACGCCGTACAACTGGGATTACATGGCGCTGTCGAACCGGGTGGACTACCAGATCAACGACAAATGGCGGATGTTCGGCCGCTGGAGCCGGAACGAGTTTGGTCCCGAAGATCGCGGCGATTGGACCTATGAGACGGCGCGCGGGCTGAATCTGGCTGGCTTGGTGCGGAACAACAAAGGCGGGAATGTGGACGTGGTATCACTACTGTCCAAAACAGCACTTACTCTCTCCGAGAATCTGATTTCGGCGAGCCCGACGGGGTCGAGCGGT
>JAPKZA010000404.1:13105-16293 GCA_026394015.1 Acidobacteriota bacterium | reverse complement strand
GGGTGTGCCTGGGCGCGCGGAAGGGAGACGATGTTGGCGGCGAAAGGGGCCGGAGAGGGCGGCAATCGCTCTCTTACGCAAAGTACTTTCCCGCGAGAGGGGGTCCGGTGTCGAAAATGGGGTAATTCTGGACGGGCTCTACCTATCTCCCAGAGACCGTGTTGAAACCGGCATCGTCCAAAGAATCGTCGATGCCCAGTGGCGCCAGTTGCGCAACTCCCGGCTACAAACGCTCGAACTGGAAAGCTGCCTCGCCGACGTGCGCGAAACCGACTACCCCGGAGTAGCACCTCAACTGGTCGGCGCCATCGATCTCCTGATGGCCAGCCGCATGGCCTTCGATGCAAAGATACCCCAGCGACTCCGTCAGGAGGAAGCGGCCCTGGTCCGGCTCATCAATGCCAGCCTCCGAGAGCTCAACATGCTCCGGAAGCTCAATCCCATGCCCAAATCGCCGGTTCGGCCTCGTACCGAATACCTCGGACCCGACGCCGGCCCCGTGGACAATCTCTTCAAAACGGAAGAGGCCGAAGTCGAAGAAAAGAAACAGGAAACTGCCCCAGTCGAGAACGAGCGAAGCCAACTCGAAACCGGCTGGAGCCCCGTCCTGGAGCGTCCCGCCAAGCCCTTGGTCCGCGCCGCCGGCTCTACCGTCGAAACCAACGTCTTTTCGGACCAGCCGGAGCCGCCGTACTAGCCAAAAACGCCGTCTCGGACCCATCGGCGAACTCGAAAAGCTACCCGGCCTGGCGAAGCCATGCCCGAGTTGAATGCGGAGCCCTGCCCAAATCTAATACAGCCGTTCCTTGTACGCGTGGGCAATCGAAGCCTCCATCTCCTCCGCCGTATCCGCAATCTCCATCTGGTCCTTCATCATCCGCCCGTAGGACGGCATCGCGCTCCGTTCCACCACCGACCCCGGGTCCCATAACTTCGACCGAATCAGCGCCTTCCCGCAGTGCAGAAACGCCTCCTCCACTGTGATCACCAGCGCCGACTTCGGCCGCTTCCCGTCCCCTTCCCATCGCTCCAGCAACTCGGCCTCGAAGCTGATCACCGCCCGGCCATTCACCCGCAAAGTCTCCTCAAACCCCGGGATCAAAAACAGCAGCCCCACCCGCGGATCCTCCTGCACGTTCTCCAGCGAGTCCAGCCGGTTGTTCCCCCGCCAATCCGGCAGCGCCAGCGTCACCTCATCCAGCACGTGGACAAACCCCGGCCGATCCCCCCGCGGCGTCACATCCGCGCCCCCGCTGCCCACCGTCCCCAAACACACAAACGGCGATAGCGCGATGAACCGCCGGCAATGCCCATCCAGCCGCCGCAGCGACTTCTTCACCGCCCGCTCCATCGCCGGCTCATAGCACTCCCGCAACTCCATCAGGCCCTCCTTCCATGCACGTGGTACGGAACATAATACCGCCCATCCTCGTCCCGCGTCGTCAACGCAAAACCGCTCTCCCCCAGAAACTCCCGCACAAATCCGAGCGTCCGAAAGCTCTCCCCCTCCCCCCGATTCGCCCGAAAATCATGGGCCGAAATGCAAACCCGCGCCGTCCGTTCCAGCGCCTCCCGGCACCCCGGCAACGCCTGCCGCTCCGCCCCCTCGATGTTCATCTTCAGGAACGAAATCGGCCCAATTCCTAACTCCCGGCTCAGCTCATCCAGCGGCCGCCCCGCCACGGCCGTGCTCGTCTCGCTCGCTTCCCCGCCCCGCACGTAGTTCGATTCCCACACCGGCATCGTCTCCATCTGCAAGCTCTCCGTCCGCTCCACGCACGCCACCTGCGCCGTCGTCACGTTCGTCAGCCCGTTCCATTCGCACAGCTTCCGCAGCGCCAGGTACGACACCGGATGCGGCTCCAACGCCCACACTTTTCCCGTCGGCCCCACCGCCTCCGAAAACGCAAACACATCCTCGCCCCGCCCCGCCCCCACGTCCACAATCACGTCCCCCGCCGTCGGCTTGTACGCGTGGAACCAGTAGTCCTCCGCATCCCGCCGATACTTCGCCACCGTCCCCGCCAGCTTCCCCCAATCCCGCTCCATCCGCGCCGGCAACTCCGGATCCGGAATCCGATACCCCCCGATCCGCCACCCCCAAACCTCGTCGAAAAACGCCTCCATCTTTACGTCTGGCCACTCCGCCTGCGCCCGCTCCGTCGCCATCTGCGCTATGCTGTCGATCATCTGCACCCTTCCATTATCGGCCCTCAAATGCTAACCCGTCGCCAATTTCTCCCGGCCTTCGCCGCCCTCCCGCCGCTCACGGTCATCTCCCAGCAACCGGGCCACTATCACGCCTGGCCCACCCTCATCCGCCGCCGCTCCGGCGAACTCATCGTCGCCTGCTCCGGCGGCCGCGAAAGCCACATCGACCCCTTCGGCCGCCTCGAAATCACCCGTTCCTTCGACGACGGCCTCACCTGGTCCTGGCCCCAGGTCGTCCTCGATACCCCCATCGACGACCGCGACACCGGCCTCCTCGAAACCCCCTCCGGCGCTCTCCTCCTCACCACCTTCACCTCCCTCGCCTACGAGCCCATCCTCGCCGCCGCCAAGAATTGGGATCCCGCCCGCCTCGCCCGCTGGCAAGCCGTCCAGCGCGGCACTACCCCCGCCCAGCGCCAAGCCCTCGTCGGCGCCTGGATGCTCCGCTCCACCGACGGCGGGCACACCTGGTCCGCCCCCTATCGCGTCCCCGTCACCAGCCCCCACGGACCCATCGCCCTCGCCGACGGTCGCCTCCTCTACCCCGGCAAACGTTACCCCAGCGACTCCGGCGAAATCGGCGTCTGCGTCTCGAACGACGATGGCCAAACCTGGTCCTGGCTCAGCACCATTCCCAACCGCCCCGGCGACAAAGCCCAGGACTACCACGAACTCCACGGCGTCGAAACCGCCGACGGTCGCCTCGTCGTCCACATCCGCAACCACAACCCCGCCAACAACCGCGAGATCCTCCAAACCGAATCCGCCGACGGCGGCAAATCCTGGTCCATCCCCCGCCCCCTCGACGTCTGGGGCCTACCCTCCCATCTCCTCCGCCTCCGCGACGGCCGCCTCGTCATGTCCTATAGCTACCGCCGCAAACCCATGGGTAACCACGCCCGCCTCAGCACCGACCACGGCCGCACCTGGTCCGCCCCCATCATCCTTTCCGACGATGGCACCGGCGATCTCGGCTA
>JAPKZA010000404.1:0-12997 GCA_026394015.1 Acidobacteriota bacterium | reverse complement strand
AGTCCCCTGGGAACCACCGACCACGGCCGCACCTGGTCCACCCCCATCATCCTCTCCGACGACGGCACCAGCGATCTCGGCTACCCCTCCACCGTCGAACTGCCCTCCGGCCAACTCCGCACCGTCTGGTAAGAAGCCCATCCCCCGGCCACCCCAATGTCCGTCCTCCGCCTCCCCCATTGGAATCTCAACCGGCCATAGTAAAGTCCCCTGGGAACCACCGACCACGGCCGCACCTGGTCCACCCCCATCATCCTCTCCGACGATGGCACCGGCGATCTCGGCTACCCCTCCACCGTCGAACTGCCCTCCGGCCAACTCCTCACCGTCCGGTACGAGGCCCAACTTCCAGCCACCCCCATGTCCGTCCTCCGCCTCGCCCGTTGGAATCTCCCCCGGCCACAGTAAAGTCCCCTCGCCGAACTGCCGATCCCTCCCGTATGGGAACCACTTTGCATCGGCGCACGGCCATAGCCGGGTTGATCGCTCTGTACTTCGCCGCCACCCTGGCCATCACCGTCACCAAGCCCCTGCGCCTGGACGAGATCGGCACCATCGGCATCGCCACCATCCCCACCCTCTCCCAATTCTTCGCCTTCTTCGCCGCCGGCCAGGAACCCCACCCGCCGCTCTCCCATCTGCTCATCCGTCTCACGTGCAGCCTCTTCGGCCCCAACGAACTCGGCTCGCGGCTGCCCTCCATCCTCGCCGGATTTGGGTCCATCATCGCCATCTACTTCTTCCTCCGCCATCGGCTCGCCATCGGCAGCGCCCTGTTCGGCGCGGCCATCCTCGCCATCGGGCCCGCCTTCTATGCCACCGAAGGCCGCGGCTACGCCCTCCTCGTCTGCTGCACCGCCGCAGCTTGCCTGGCCTGGCAACGCCGGTCGAACGTCGCCCTCTTCGCCTGCCTCGCGCTCGCCGTCTCCACCCACTACTACGCCGTTTTCCTCTTCCCCGTCTTCCTGGTCGCCACCTACGTCCGCGACCGCCTCGCCGCCCGTTCCACCTACGCCGCCATCCTCTTCGGCGCTGCCCCGCTGCTCATCTACGCCCCCTGGGTCCTCACCGCCTTCCGCACGAGCCTCACCAGTTGGCAGCACAACACCCAGAACCTCCGGCAACCGTCCGCCGAAAACGCCGGCATGTTCCTCCTCGATGCCTCCGTCCGGCTCATCTGCCCGCTACTCATCCTTCTCGGCGCCTGGTTCTCCTATCGTCGCGCCGGCACCACCCGCTCGAGCGGCTTCACCATCGCCGAACTCGCCCTCGCCTCCGGCCTCGTCCTCCTGCCCATCGAACTCTTCGCCCTCAGCCGCTTCTCCACCGGCGCCTTCTTCGCCCGCTACGCCATCGCCTGGAACGTCGGCCTCGGCATCCTGGGTGCCGCCTGCTTCGCCAAATTCATCCCGAGCCCTCGCCACCAATGGGCCTGCCTCGCCGCCACATTCCTCAGCCCGTTCCTGTTCGCCTCGCTCTTTACCAACGAACCGCGTCCCTGGCCGGCCCTCAACGCCGCCTGGCGCGCCGCCCATATCCCCGATCTCCCCCTCGCCTACTCCGATTCCCTCTACTACGAGTCCATCTGGTTCTACGCCCCGCCGGACATGAAGCAACGCCTCGTCTACGTGCACGACGTCAACGCCTCTCGCCGCACCCCGGATCCCGTCCCGGAACACTGCATCCAAATCCACGCCGCGCTCCTGCCCTACGGCCACACCGCCTACGCCGCATTCCTCAGCAAACACCAGGATTTCCTGCTCCTGTCGACCGGCGACCAGATCCGCGAATGGCTCCCCCATCGTCTTATTGAGGAAGGCTACCACCTCCAGCCTCTCCAATCCCTGGAGGGACACACCCTCTATCGAGTCTCCGCAGCCAGTAACTCACCGTCGCCGCCATCAACACAAACCCGATCGCAACGTGATCGACCAAAGCAATCAACCCCGCCGGGTTAAGCGCAAACTTCAGCATCGCATCCCCCACACAAGCCCACATCAGTAGCTCCAACATCTTCCGCGCATCCCCGTCCCACCGCATCACCATCCAGCCAAAGCCCACCGACGCAACCACGGCCAAGACGTAGGCCGGCTCGGGCGCTCCGCGATAATGCCGCGCCGAATCCAGCGTCACCGCCGCGAACGTCACCGTGTAAGCCACATGCTTAGCCAACCACCGGTACCGCGCCACCAGCACTAACACCGCGCTCCCCGCCACTAAGTAACCAAATCGGATCGGCAAGTGCCAGGCCACCCAGAACAGCGCGCCCGCCACGATCGCCGCCGTCACCATCTCCAACCAAACCGCCGGCGCTTCCTCCTCTACGCTCTCCTCCGCGGGCAAAGCGCTCTGTGCGGTCGCCCAAGCCAGCGCCCATCCAAAGCAAAAGCCAAAGAAGAACTCCATGTACTTCCACCAGTGCAGCTTCAGGTCTGGAGTAAAAATCCGCCCCACCCCCTGAATCGCCCCGCCAAACCCGAACCCGATAAACCCGCCCACGAATCCGGCCATCGCCATCCGCCGCGCCGGCTGTCCTTTCCCCTGCCAAGCCAGGTAAGCGACTAATGCAACTGCCGCCAACCAAAAGCCCGCCCAGATCTCCGCTCGCGGCCGATCGAGTAAGTTCGAGAAGTAAATCACCTTCGGCTCGTTGATCAACTTCCAACCCACCCAAGTCGCCCCCGTCATCACAAGCCCCCCGCCGAGCACCAACCGCCACCGCGGCGTAAATCCCATGCCGATCACCGCCCCCGCCAACGCCCCCCAAATGGCTCCCTTCAACCCCAATCCCAAGAAGCCCCACCAAAACGTCTCCGCCTTGATGATGAACCCGACCGTCTGTCCGTAGGTCATCTCTCCGCCGAACCCGACGCCGACCGCCCCAAACGCCGCCAGCATCGTCCAATCCCGCCGCGGATACAGAACCGCCAACGTCAGGATCACGAGCGCCCCCGGGATCATCGCCCCGAAGGGTCCCCCTCCGATAAATCCGCGCAGTCCCCACCCCAACATCATCGCCACCGCGGGCAACCACTTCGCTAAGTTCACCGAGATAGCATACCGCCTAAAGAGTTCGCCCCGTTCGCGCCTCTTCCTCCTCCTCTCCCTCCTCGCCCCCCTCGCCGCCCAAGACTTCCGCGCCACGCTCGCCGGCACCGTCACCGACCCCACTGGCGCCGCCATCGCCAAGGCCCGCCTTAAAGCCGTCAACACCCAGACCAACGCCACCGCCGAAGTCACCTCCAACGAATCCGGTCGCTACTCCATCCCTTTCCTGATCCCCGGCCAGTACACCCTCACCGTCGAAGCCAACGGGTTCAAACAGTTCATCCGCCAAAACGTCGAGCTCCAAATCAGCCAAACCTCCGGCCTCGACGTCCGCCTCGAAATCGGCGCCATCACCGAAAAAGTCACCGTCTCCGCCCAAATGTCCCTCCTCGAAACCGAATCCGCCTCCCGCGGCGGCACCGTCGACAACGACCTCCTCGCCAGCGTGCCCAACCCCGGCCGCAACGTCTATAACCTCGCCTTCGCCATGCCCGGCGTCCACAAACCTTCCACCTCCCAAGGCGGTGAAATCAGTCTCGACGGTCTCGCCAATTCCCGCACCGCCATCAACGGCGCCGCCAGCGGAGTCACCGGCACCGAGTCCAACACCGACATCCTCATCGACGGTACCTCCGCCTCCAAAGGCGATCGCCAAGTCATCATGATCCCGGCCCTCGAATCGATCCAGGAATTCCGCGTCCTCACCAACATCTTCGACGCTCAGTACGGTCGCACCGGCGGTGGCATCATCACCACCACCACCAAATCCGGCTCCAATCAGTTCCACGGCGTCGTCTTCGACCGCTACTATGACGCCCGCCTCGGAGCCAACTCCTGGGCCAATAACCGCAATGGCATCGCCCGCCCCACCAATACCTATCACAACTACGGCTTTCAAACCAACGGCCCCGTCCGTATCCCCAAGCTCTTCGACGGTCGCAACAAGCTCTTCTACATGCTCTCCTACGACGCGAGCCCCACCAATAGCCTCTATACCGCCCAATGGACCACCCCCCTGCCGGAAATGAAACGCGGCGATTTCTCCAACCTCTTCGCCGCCAACGGGCAGCCCGTCATCATCTACGACCCCGTCACCACCAGAGCCGCTGGCAACACCTTCATCCGCTCCCCGTTTCCCGGCAACCGCATCCCCGCCAATCAAATCAACACCGTCGGCTCAAAAATCCTCAGCTACTATCCCGACCCCACCCAGCCCGGCGACGGCCCCGGCCGCATCAACAACTACCTCCTCGCCACCAACAACACCGGTGAACTCTGGCAATGGACCGGACGCATCGACCTCCGCCTCGGCAACAAAAACGCCTTCTTCGGCCGCTACGGCGAAACCAACATGATCCGCTGCTGCGACCAACGCTATCCCACCAATAGCCCCGCCGAAATCAGTACCATCCTCCCTCGCGGCCGACGCGGACGCACCCTCACCCTCGACTGGACCCGTACCCTCAACGCCTCCACCACATTCAATCTGCGGGCCGGTTTTTCCCGCCTCGAAAACATCTCCGGCAACGACCAAACCACCAGCTTCGATCCCACCTCGCTCGGCTTACCCGCCTCCCTCGTTTCCCAATTCTCCCGGCCCCAATACCCCTCCATCTCCATGGGCGTCTATCAAGCCCAAGGCGCTGCCCCCTCCGTCCAGGGCGACGATACCTACACCCTTGCCGCTTCCGGCGGGAAAGTCATCGCCACTCACGTCATGAAGTTCGGCGTCGAAGCCCGCGACTTCCGCACCACTAACCTGAACTTCGGTCCCGCCGGCGGCTCCTTCGCCTTCACCCGACTCTGGACGCAAGCCGACCCCAACCGCGCCGATGCCAACTCCGGCAATGAAATCGCCAGCGCCCTTCTCGGCTATCCCACCACCGGCTCGCTCACCCTGCCCATCACCCCCGCCTACCGCTCCCGCTACTTCTCCTTCTTCTTCCAGGACGATTGGAAAATCACCCGCAAACTCACCCTTAACCTCGGCGTCCGCTGGGACTACGAAAGCCCCATCGCCGAACGCTATAACCAACAAACCATCGGCTTCGCCTTCGGCCAGCCCAGCCCTCTTGCCAATCGCGTCCCCGGCCTCACCGGCGGCCTCCTCTTCGCCGGAAACGACGGCGATAACCGCTTCGCTTTCGCTCCCGACCGGAACAACTTCCAACCCCGCATCGGTGCCGCGTACTCCCTCAACGCGAAGACCGTTATTCGCGGCGGCTTCGGCATCTACACGCTCGGCCAATGGGCGCTCGGCGGCACCAACGGCTTCAGCCGCACCACCCCGGTCATCACCACCGTCGACAACCTCACCCCCACCGCCTCCATGTCCAACCCTTTCCCGAATGGCATCCTACGCCCCATCGGTGCCTCCGAAGGCCTCTCGACCGATCTCGGCCTCGCCCTCAACTTCGGCTACCGGGATCGTCCCCTCCCGCTCTCCAAGCAAGTCTCCTTCGGCATCCAGCGCGAACTCCCCTTCGGCATCTTCGCTGACCTCGCCTATGTCGGTAACTTCACCGGCGGCCTACCCATCTCCGGCCAACTCAATTCCATTCCTGCCACCGAACTCGGCCGCCCCGCCAGCTACTACGCCGAACGGATCACCAACCCCCTCGCCGGCCTACTGCCCAACAACGCTGCCCTCAACGGACCCACCATTCCCCGCCAATCGCTGCTCGTCGATTTCCCCCAGTATTCGAGCCTCCTCGTCTCGAACGTTCCCGCCGGCACCAATAGCTATAACTCTCTCCAACTCTCCGCCCGCAAGCGATTCGCCAAAGGCCTGAATCTCCAGGTCAACTACTTCTCCGGGAAAACGCTCGAACAACTCGTCCCCCTCAACCCGCAGGATCTTCGCGCCGCCAGCATTCTAACCCCGGTGCTCGAACGCCGCCTCACCATCTTCGACGTCGCCCAAAAACTTTCCGTCCTCGGCACTTACGAACTCCCCTTCGGCCGCAATCAACGCTACCTCAACCAACTCCATCCCATCACCAATGGACTGCTCGGCAACTGGCGCCTCGGTTGGAACATCACAGCCCAAAGTGGCTTCCCTGTCGACTTCCCCAACGCCGCCCCGCTCCAAGCCCGCAGCGCCAAGCTACCGGTCGACCAGCGATCACTGACCCGCTGGTTCGATACCTCGCTTTTCCCGCGCGTCGCCGGGCCCGCGCCCTTTACCCTTCGCAACTTCCCGACCCGATTCCCCGACGTCCGCTTCATGGGTGTCCACAACTACGACTTCTCGCTCTCCAAAGAAATCGTCATTCGCGAGCGCATCAAAACCCAAATCCGCGCCGACTTCATCAATGCCTTCAACCGCCCCTACTTCACCCAACTCAACGGCGGAACGCCAAACGTCACCAGCGCCAACTTCGGCCAGCTCAGCCCGGCCCAGAACAATTCGCCTCGCGTGATCTATCTCGAGTTCCGACTTACTTTCTAGCGAACCGAGTGCGGCAGAAGCCATCGAAACGGTAGACCGGCAGAGGGTCGCTATAAAGGCGTCCCCGATCGGTCGCGGTATGTGGCGAGTCACCTCCGCGACGGCCGTCCTCAAAGCAAGCAATCTGCCTCTCCTGGTATCAGGTGTCAGATGCCTCGCAGGCACCACCCCGACATCTCCTATCTTCTTGTTCTGCAACACAAGGGCCAAGAGATCAAGCCGGATACCCAGAAACCAAAGTGTTTTCCACTTTCTTCCGAATAAAGAAGATGGAGTCTCGCTCGGAAACCCATGTGCGTTGGCTCGCCCTCGGCTTGTGCCTCGCTGCCTTTCTCGCCACATGGCTGCCCCGTCTCTTTTGGGGCCTCTGGACCGACGAGGCCAGCACGTTTTGGATGGCCTGCGAAGGCTGGCGGGAAGCGCTCGTGCGCGTCGCGGCCAGCCCCGGCCAATCCAATCTCTATAGCTTCGTGCAGTCATTCTTCACCGGCCGGGGACCCTGGCTCGAACCGCTCATGCGAGCGCCCTCGGTAATCGCGATGGGCTTGGCCGGCTGGTACCTGAAGCGAATCAGCGAAACCCTGATCCATAAGGACGCCGGCTGGCCCACCGTCGTGCTCTTCTTCTGCGCTCCGGATGTCATCACGTTCGGCACCTCCGCCCGCCTCTATGCCATGGCTCTCGCCGCCGCTCTGGCCTCGTTCTGTTACCTGCTCGATTGGCTGCACGCAGAAAAGCGGGCTACGCTTCTCAAGTATCTGGCCGCCTCCGTCCTCACCCTCTACCTCCACTACTTCTTCGGGTTCATCTTCGTCGTCCAAGCCATCTATCTCATGGCCCGCAAACTGTCCGGTCGGCCGGTCGGCCTCGCCCTTCCCGTCGCCGCCGCCGTCGTCCTTCCCGCCAGCCTTATCCCCATGCTGGCTCACCTGATACTTACTGCCAAGGAGGCCATTACCTTCGCGTTTCCAGAGCCTCCCACCTTCGGCCAACTCCTGCAAATGTGCTTCCCTCCCACGCTGCTGCTCACACTCGGCTTGGGCCTCGTTCTGGTCGCTCTGCAGAAACGAAAGGCGACCTGGAATCCCACCCGGTTGCCGGCAGAGTCCATCACGCTTCTTGGCGCGTGGCTGCTGCTCGGGCCCATCGTTTTCTTCCTGGCCGCCCGGCTAACCCCGCACACCCTCTTCTCCACCCGATTCCAACTCTGGGCCGCTCCCGCCTTCCTGCTGCTCGCCGCCTGGTCGATCGCGGGACTCTCCCTTGAGTCGCGCAAGTTGATGCTGATCGCCTTCTTCGCCGGCACCGTTCTGCACCCGGGAAACATGATGCAAAGTTGGCGCGACTCTGCGATCAGTTGGCGAGAGCCCCTCCAGCGAGTCAGAGACCTGTCCCGCGGTGAGGCACACCAAGTCTTCGTCGCCAGCGGACTCGTCGAATCCTCGCCCCTCCAGTGGCAAACCCTCTCGCCGGCTACGCACCGCCTGTTCGCACCCTTGACCGCCTATCCCCTCCGCAACCCCACCGTTCCCTTGCCGTATCAGTTCAGCGAAGACGTCAAGACCTTCGTTCGAAATACCCCGAAAGATCGCCAGTGCTTCCTGCTCGCCGCCGCGGATTCCGAACTCGGCCCATGGATGAAAGCCTACATGGAGCAGGAAGGGTTCCGTACTTCGGTCCTCCCGGTCAACGACTACGTCGTCATGCACTTCCAGCGCGAATCAGTCGCTTCGGCCGCCATCCCTAAAGTTACTTCGGCGGATCGTCGATAGCCAACTTTGCGCCGCGATTTCTGGATCAAGCTATCGGCCGCCGCTCTCATCGGTGCCATAATCTTTGCCGTCATGCCGCTCGATCGCATGGCCAAAGCGCAGAACGACTTCGTCCATTGGTACGTCGGCGGTTTCCTGTACGGCACGCCAGATATCCACCTCCAGGCACCCAACCACGCCAAGCAGGCCGAACTCCTCGGCTCCACGCTGGATCACTCCTACTTCATTCGCCCCACCTTCTACGGCTTCTTTCTCAAGCCGCTGACGTGGCTGCCCTATCTAACCAGCTACTACCTCTATCAGGCCTATAGCTTGGCCGCGCTGCTCTTCTTCCTCTGGGTCTTTGGCGAACGATGGCCGGATATCTGGGTCTACGCCGCCATGTCGATCCCCGCCATCTCCCATATGGTCAACGGGCAGGATGTGACGTCCCTGCTCCTGTTCTGCACCCTCTCCCTCCTCCTCTCCCGCCGTCAGCGGGACTTCGCCGCCGGCCTCGTCTTCGCGCTCTGCGCCATCAAATTCCACCTGTTCATCTTTGTACCCCTGGCCATCATCGCCCATCGCCGCTGGCGCCTCTTCGCCGGTGCCGCGGTCGGGGAAACCATCCTCTTCCTCGTCGGGCTGGCGGGCGGCGGTTGGCCTGTATTCCTCTCGCTCATCGCCCTCCTGCGACGGCCTGAAAACCACCCCTATCCCGAGCTCATGCCCAACCTCCGCGGCATGGTCTACGCCTTCAACGGCGGACCCAATACACCTCTCCTGATCGCCATTTACCTACTCGTCGGCGCCACGGCCGCCTACCTTGTCTGGAACGCACGAACCTACGAAAAGAGCTTCGCCTACGCCCTCATGGCCGGCCTCGTCATTAACTTCCACGCCTACATCCAGGACCCGATGCTGCTCTTGCTCTGTTGCGCGCTCCTGTTCGACGGCGAAGAGTCCCTCGCTTTCCGGTCCGTCATGCAGCTTCTGCTGTTCCCCGTCGTCTATCTCCTCCTGCTCTGGCAACCACCCTTTAGCGGCCTATACGGTCTGCTCATCATCGCCGCCTTCGCCGTTGCCCTCCGCGATCAACTCCAAGCCACCACCGCCCTGCCAGGATTTCGTACCCTTATCCTATGCGCTGCCTCCGTGCCCTCTTCGTTCTTGCCGGCCTCACCTTCGCCCAACCCGAACCAGCCAAGACCCTTCCTCTCCAGCCCACTCGCAAACTCAACTTCCAAACCGACGAAGCAACCTGGCTAGCCCTCGACGTCTCCCCCGTCGACAAGTCCATCGTCTTCGAACTCCTCGGCGACCTTTACTCCCTCCCCTTTTCCGGCGGCGAAGCCAAACTCCTCATCGGAGGCCTCGGCATGGAGACCCAACCCACCTTCTCCCCCGACGGAAAAACGATCGCCTTCCTATCGGATCGCGACGGCTCGGAAAATCTCTGGATCGCCGACTCAAACGGCTCGAACCTCAAGCAACTCACGAAGGACACGATGGCCACCTTCGTCTCCCCTGCCTGGTCGCCGGACGGCCAATTCCTCGCCGTCTCCCGCATCACCCCTACCTCCCGCACGGCCGAAATCTGGATGTATCACCGCGACGGCGGCACCGGCGTCCAAGTCACCAAAGCCGCCGAACGCGAAGGCGCGCCCAACCCGGACCGCCTCTCCTCCCTCGGAGCCCGCTTCTCTCCGGACGGCAAGTTCCTCTACTACAGCCGCCGCAAGGGCCTGTTCTCTTACAACGTTACCCTTCCCCTCTGGCAGCTCATTCGGCGTGATCGGGTCACCGGGGATGAGGACGTCATCACCGAGGCCCCGACCGGCGCTCTCCGTCCCGTCATCTCCCCGGACGGCACGAATCTCGTCTTCGCCACCCGCTACGAAACCGAAACCGCCCTCCGCCTCCGCAACCTCAAAACCGGTGCCGAGCGCTGGCTGAAATACCCCATCCAACACGACGACCAGGAATCGGTCGCCTCCCGCGATCTCTATCCCAACTACGCCTTCACCCCCGATGGCAAAGAGCTCGTCCTCACCTTCAACGGCAAGATCCAACGCCTCAGCGTCCTCACCGGCGAACACGAAACGATCCCCTTCAACGCCCAAGTCTCGCAGGATATCGGCCCCCTCCTCGACGTCCAAAAGCGCATCGAGCAGGGCCCCGTGAAGGCGCGGCTCATCCAAAGCCCGCAGCCTTCGCCCGATGGGACAAACATCGCTTTCTCCGCCCTCGGAGCGCTCTATTCCACCGAACTCGGAGGCACTCCGAAGCGCATCACGAACGCCGCAAAGGTCTTCGCCCCCGCCTACTCCCCGGATGGCCAGTGGATCGCTTACACGAACTGGAACAACACCGGCGGCCACATTTGGAAGGTCCGCGCCAATGGCCAAGGCACCCCGCAACAGCTCACCTCGGCCCCCTCTTACTACCTGCAACCCGCCTGGTCTCCCGATGGCCAACGCATCGTCGCGCTCCGTTCCTCGATTCAATCCCAAATCCAGGCCGAGTTCGCCTCCGCCCTCTACGACGTCATCTGGGTCCCCGCCGCGGGCGGCGACGCTACGTTGATCACCCCCGCCCGCGGCGCTCGTCGGCCTCACTTCGTCACCGGCGAGCCCGACCGCGTCTATCTTTACTCCGCAAAGGGCCTATCCCCGATTCGCGTCGACGGCTCCGACCCCCGGCTCATCATGAAAGTGAACGGCGTCCAACGCGGCATCGAGCCCAGCCCCGCTCAGGACGCTCGGCTGTCCCCGGACGGGCGCCACGTCGCCGCGCTCGCCAGTCACCAAATTTACGTTTTCCCCCGGCCCGAACCCGGCAGCGCCAATCTCTCGATCGATCTGACGAAGCCCCCGGTGCCGGTCAAAAAGATTACGACCATCGGCGCCGACTCTCTCGCATGGACCGCGGATAGCAAATCCGTCGTCTGGTCCGCCGGGCCCAGCTACTTCCGCAAAACCGTCGGCTCAGAAACGAAGCCCGAGGAGTTCCCGATTATCATCGAAGCCCCCCGGGCCAAACCTTCGGGCTCCATCCTCCTCCGCAACGCCAAACTCATCACGATGAAGGGCGCCGAGGTGCTGGAAAACGGGGACGTTCTGATCACCGACAACCGCATCGCCGCCGTCGGCAAACGCGGTTCGTTCCCCGTGCCCGCGGGCACCAAGATTCAGGACGTCGCCGGCCACACGATCATGCCCGGCATCATCGACGTCCACGCCCACTGGCGCGTCCAGCGCGACGTGATCGAAGAACAATCCTGGAGCTTCCTCGCCAACCTCGCCTATGGCGTCACCGCCGGCCGCGATCCCCAAACCATGACCGCCGACATGTTCGCCTACCAGGACACGATCGACCAAGGCGGCATGCTCGGTCCGCGCGCTTTTTCCACCGGTCCCGGCGTCTTCGCTGACACCGACTTCAAGTCCTACGAAGAGACCAAAGCCGCCCTTTCGCGCTACTCGAAATACTACGGCACCCACATGCTCAAGTCCTACATGGTCGGCAACCGCAAGCAGCGCCAGTGGGTCGTCCAAGCCTCGAAAGAGCTCGGCATCATGCCCACCACCGAAGGCGGTCTCGATCTGAAGCTCAACATCACCCACGCCCTGGACGGCTTCAGCGGCAACGAACACGCCCTGCCGATCCTGCCTCTCTACAAGGACGTGGTCGAACTTTTCTCAAAGACGGGCATCACCTATACACCCACGTTGCTCGTCGCCTACGGCGGCCCATGGGCCGAAAACTACTTCTACGAAACCACCGATGTCTACGGCGACGCCAAGCTGAAACGGTTCATCCCGCAGAACGTGCTTTACCTCAAAGCCAGCCGTCGCAACGCGTGGTTCAGCGAGGAAGAGCACGTCTTTAAGCGCCTCGCCGCTTCGGCCAAAAAAGTCGTCGATGCCGGCGGCCGGGTCACCATCGGCGGACACGGCCAACTGCAGGGCATCCAATGCCACTGGGAGATGTGGGCGCTGCAAAGCGGCGGGATGACCAACTTTGAGGTCTTGCGCGCCGCTACGATCCACGGGGCCGAAGCGCTCGGCTACGCCCAGGATATCGGCTCGCTCGAAGTCGGCAAACTCGCCGATCTCTTAGTCCTCCGGAAGGACCCCCTCGCCAATATCCGCAATACCAATACGATCCATTACGTGATGAAGAACGGCGAACTTTTCGACGCCGACTCGATGGACCAACTCTGGCCCGCGGCGAAGAAACTCGGCAATCAGTGGTGGTGGAACCAACAGCCTAAGTAGCTCGATGGACGGACGAGATATCGAGATTCAGAACGCCGTCTTCCAAGACGAGTTCGATCTCCTCCTTGGGTCCATAGCCGCTTTCGTCCAACACTTTCGCCAAACTGGTTCTCTCGCCACCGGGATCGGACTTGAGGTCGGGACAAACGTAGATCTGGCTATTACTCTTGCCTGTTCGCAAACCACAACGGTAGAGGCCAGACTGAGTAAATAGTCCGATATCGACTCGCTAACCGATCGCTGGTTTTGAAAATCGTTCTTTGAACTCATCTTCGTCTCGTGGGCGCAGGTACAGTTCAACCCGCTCAAGCCCGTCAGTGTATTTTTGACTCAGGGGCTCAACATACCAAGTCATGCTTAAGGACCACTGCTGTCCGAAACAACTCGAGAACGGGCGACACGTGTTGTAAACATGGGTCTTAAGCCGTTGGAATTGAGTTCGGAAAGTTGAGGTCTAGTTTTTCGGG
>JAPKZA010000264.1 GCA_026394015.1 Acidobacteriota bacterium | reverse complement strand
GCGGGGAGGGAGACTACTTCTTCTCGCGGACAGCCCTGATGTACGCCTTCATGGATCAGATGCAGCGGCGGGATTTGGAGCCGTATGAACGGCACGTGTTCCGAGAGAAGCGAATCACGCTGCGGCGGGGTTGGGTAACCGATCTCGATGCCGGGGGGCGTCGGCTGACGCTGGCCGACGGCGGCGCGGTGCGCTATGACAAGTTGTTGCTGGCGACGGGGTCGCGAGGGCGGCGAGCGGAGTGGGAGCGGAAACTGGACGGCGTCGTGAATTTCGTCACGCTGCAGGATTTGGAAGCCTGTGAGCGGTTGACGCCGGGGACGAAGCGGGCGGTGGTGGCGGGTGGTGGGTTGATCGGGGTGGAACTGGTGGAATGCCTGGTTCACCACAAGGTGGCGACGACGTTTTTGGTGCGCGAGGCGACGTACTGGCCAGCGGCGTTGAGCCCGGAAGAGGGCGAGTTGGTGGCGGCGCATATTCGAGCGCAGGGCGTGGATTTGCGGCTGGGGACGGAGGTGGCGAGCTTGGAGGGGGAGGGCCGGGTAAATGGGGTGGTGACGACGGCGGGGGAGAAGATTAGCTGTGAGATGGTGGGGATTACGATTGGCGTCGAGCCGAATGTGGAGTGGTTACGGGGAGTGAAGACCCCGCCGGAGTTGGGGCGCGGGGTGAAGACCGATGGCGGGTTTCGCACTTCCCTTCCCCACGTGTTCGCGGCCGGGGACGTGGCGGAAGTGAATGGCAGGATTGAGCCGCTTTGGTACGCGGCGAAGCGGCAGGGCGCGGCGGTGGCACGGGCGATTTTGGGAGAGACGGTGGAGTATGGGGCACCAACCTACTACAACAGCGCGAAGTTTTTCCATCTGGAATGGACTTGCGCGGGAGAGACCAAGGGCCCAGGACGGTTCAAGAAATTGGCAGGCCGGGAGGCGAGCGTCCGGGTGCTGGAACGCGACGGGTTTGTGGTGGGATTTTCGATGCTGGGGAGCCGGTGGAACCATCGGGTGCTGGTGAAGTGGTTAGAGGAAAAGAGAAGAACGGAGGACGTGATGGGGCGATTGAGCGAAGCGCAGTATGACGTGGAATTCGGGAGAGTGGCCCTATGATTCGGGATCGGGTTTACCATGACATGACCAACCGGGGCGTGACCGGGTGGTTGGTGGCGGTGCTGTTGACCGCGTTTTACGTGATGCTGTACTTCACCGAGGCGCTGACTCCGTGGGCGCAGAAGGTTGGGCTGAGCAGTAAGTGGGATTTGTACGGCGTGCTGTACACTGTGGCGATTGTGGGCGGCGGGTTGGCGGTGATGCGGAAGTACGGACACAATCGCTACCAAGTGATTCGGACGTCGGTCGTGATGTTTGTGCAGGTGGTGTTTGCGTTTTCGATTCCGCAGATGCTGAAGGCAATGCACCAGCCGGAGTTGTATTTGAGCTACTTCTGGCCGTTGAAGTTTGACTATCTGAACCCGGAGTATCTGTCGCATCAACCGATGTGGTTTATCGTGTACTCGATCGCCGGGGGCCTCGTGCTGGTGCCGCTGGCGGGGGCATTTTTCGGCAAGCGGTGGTACTGCTCCTGGGTCTGCGGTTGCGGCGGGTTGGCCAACACGTTTGGTGAGCCTTGGCGGCATTTGAGCGACAAGTCGACGGCGGCTTGGAAGTTCGAGAAGATCAGCATCTATAGTGTTCTGGGGATTAGTCTGACGTTGACGGGGATTTTGGTTTATTCGTGGACGACGGGCAGCAAGGCCCCGGTGGTGGTGGAGTTCCAGAGCTGGTACGGGTTGATAGTGGGAAGTGTCTTATCTGGCGTGGTGGGGGTAGGGCTTTACCCGCTGGGCGGCACGCGGGTGTGGTGCCGATTCTTCTGCCCGATGGCGGCGCTGTTGGGGATTACGCAGAAGGCGGGCAAGCGTTTCCACATCCGGGTGAAGGATGATATGTGTATCTCGTGCGGGCTGTGCTCGAAGTATTGCGAGATGGGAATTGACGTGCGGGCTTATGCGCAAAGGAACGAGAGTTTCACGCGGGCTTCTTGCGTAGGCTGCGGGATTTGTTCGGAAGTTTGTCCACGGGGGGTACTGCGTCTCGAGAGTGAATCGGGGCTGGTACAAATTACGGTTGGACGATAAACAAGAGTTGGTGGAACTGATGATTGGATACCAGGCGGCGGACCGGACGGCGGCGGAGCAGTTGGCGGCCAAGGTCTACCCGATGCTGCATCGGTTCTATAGCAGCCTGGGCGAGTACGAGCGGGCCGATGATTTGGCGCAGGAGTGTTGGATTCGGCTGCACAAGGCGCGGCATTCCTATCGGCCTCCGGAGCCGGTTCTGCCGTGGGTGTTCGCGATTGCGCGGCATACCCGGGTGGACCAGTTTCGGAAGCGGGCGCGAAGTTCCGGGCGCGAAGTGGCGATGGAGGCGGGGGCGGATTTTGCGGCTCCGGCACCCGAGGCCGAACCGACCGTTTTGCCGCTCCTGGAGCAGTTGCCGGCGAGTCAAAAAGAGGTTTTGTTGATGCTGAAAGTAACGGGTATGAGTCTCGAAGAGGTGGCCCGGGCGACGGCATCGACGGTAGGAAGTGTGAAGCAGAAGGCGCATCGGGCGTATGAGACGCTGCGACGGTTGATGGGAGAGAAGTCATGATGGACGAGAAACGAATCTGGGAGCAATTGGAGAAGGAGATTCGGCCCGGGAAGGCGGCGCCGATGGGGCTGGTGGGCGAGTTGACGCCCGTGAAGCCGGGGCTATCGACGGGCGCGGTGTTAACGGTGTTTGCGGCGGTGTTGATGGGGATTACGGTGGGCGGAGGGCTGACGCTTGGGTCGCGCGGGATGTTGGCGATGACGGTGGCCCAGGTGATGATCATGGGCGCGCTGGGCGTGACGATGATGGGGATATTAGGGTTGGCGGCGGCGCAAGGTTTGCGGCCGGGATCGAAAGTTTGGGTGAACGTGCGGTGGGCGAACGTGTTGCCATTGATTGGATTCCTGGCGATCGCGGCGATGATCTTTCCGTGGCGCTGGATGCCGGAGAACTTTATTGCCAACGGATGGGGCTGTTTGCGCGAGGGGCTGTACGTGGCGCTGGCGTCATCGGCGGGGGTGATTTGGCTGGTGCGGCGGGGCTACGTGACGAACTGGGCGGGGCTGGCGGGGACGTTGGGGGCGTTCTGCGGGCTGACAGGGGCGGCGCTATTGCACGTGATGTGCCCGGACCAGGAGGCGACGCATTTGATCGTGTGGCACGGCGGGATTTTGGTGGGTGGGACGTTGGGCGGGTTACTCGCGGGGTATTTGGTGCTGCGGGGCAAGTGAGAAGGCGGCGGCGGCCAGGTGCCGCGCGTGGGCTTGGATGTCCTCGGGCCATGGTGCCGTGGCGGCGGTGAAGCGTTCGGGTTGGTGGGCGAAGAGGGCGCGCGTTGCGTCTTCAAAGCCGGGTAGGTTGCCGGCCATGGCGGAGAGGAAGCGGTAGGCGGATTCCTGAGCGGCGCGGAGTTGATCTTGCGGGGCTTGGGCGCGGCGGGCGGCTTCGACGAGTTTACGCAGGGCGACGGAGGCGCCGCCGGGTTGGCCATCGAGCCAGGCCCAGTGACGGGGAAGGAGAGATACTTCGCGGGCGATGACATTGGGACTGGGTCCGGGGGCCGGGATTGGCGGGGTGGGCCGAAGGCTACAGATGTTGAGGGGCGGGGATTCGCGGAGGTCGAGGTCGATTTGGAGGCTCGAGACGGCGTCGAAGACGAGGACGGGTTCGGTGGGCGGGGCGGAGCGGACAGCCTGAGTTATGGCCGGGAGATCACCGGTGGCGAGTAAGTTAGGGCCGGCGAAGGCGAGATAGGGCATAGCTTGATTATCGGATATACTCTCCCTTATCCATGGCCCAAGACATCACGATCCTGCTTGAGGAGTGGGGTCGGGGAGACAAGACCGCGCTTGACCGGTTGGCGCCGCTCGTCTACCCGCAGCTGCGCGAAATTGCGGGGGCGTATCTGCGCCGGGAGCGCGGAGGGCATACGCTGCAGGCGACCGCGCTGGTGAGCGAGTTGTTCTTGAAGCTGATGACTCGGCGGGAGCCGCATTTTGAGAGTCGGCACCACTTCTATTCGCTAACGGCGAAGCTGATGCGGATGGCGCTGATTGATCATGCGCGGTTGGCCAAGGCGGGAAAGCGGGGCGGAGCATTGTTCCCGGTGCCATTACACGATGAGATTCCGTGGGTGGATGCTGGGGGCGAGCAGATGGTCGATTTGGATCGGGCGCTGGATGAACTGGCCGAACTCGACCCGGAGCAGGCGCAGATGTTTGAGTTGCGGTTTTTGATTGGGCATACGGTGGACGAGGTGGCGGAGATTTTGGGGACGTCGAAATCGAGCGTAGACCGGAAGGTGAGACTCGGGCGGGCGTGGCTATTCCAACGGCTGCATGACGCGGAGGGGCGCGAACCTGCGCCATAGAGAACATGAACGCCAAAACGCGATGGAACCGGATACAGGCCCTGTGTGACGAGGCCGAGAACCTAGCCGAGAGCGAGCGGATGGCATTCCTGGAGCGGGTGGAAAGCGACGAAGGGATTCGGGCCGAGGTGATGGCGATATTGGGGGCGCTGCGGGAGGAGGCGCAGGTCCGGGAGGCCTACGTGCCGGTTGAGCCGGAGACTCCAGCGGGGCCGAGGACGATTGGGGTAACGGGCTATTTGGGGCGGGGCGGAACGGGGACGGTGTACGCGGCGGAGATAGATCGGGCCGGGGTGATGCAGCACGTGGCCGTGAAGGTGTTGCACGCCGCTTTGGACAATGGCGAGACCGAGGCGAGGTTTCGGCGGGAGCAGCGGATGTTGGCGCAACTCGACCATCCGGGGATCACGCGGGTAATTGACGCGGGGGTGACCGCGGAGCAGCAGCCGTATCTGGTGATGGACCGGGTGGATGGGGAGCCGATTGACGCGTATTGCGATCGGCATAAATTGGACATTGCCGGGCGGGTGCGGCTGATGATCCAGGTTTGCGAGGCGGTGGCGGCGGCGCATCGGGCGCTGATTGTGCATTTGGACTTGAAGCCGTCGAATTTGCTCGTGACCGTGGACGGGCGGGCGAAGCTATTGGATTTTGGAACGGCGAAGCTGGTGCGGCCGGGGGACTTGACGATGACCCGGCAAATGACGCCGCTGTACGCGAGCCCGGAGCAGTTGCGCGGGGAGGCGGTGACGACCGCTTGCGACGTTTATAGTTTGGGCGTGGTGCTGTATGAAATCCTGGCGGGAGAGTGGCCGTTTGGGAGCCGGGAGTCCATGGTGGCGGTGTGGGAGCGGGCGGCGGGGAACACGGAGAGCCGGAAGCTGACCGAGCGGGTGAGCCCGGAGGTGGCGGCGTTGCGCGGGATGCGCGTGGAGCAGATGCGGGAGGCGCTGCGCGGGGACATGGAGGTGATTGTTCGGAAAGCGATAACCAAGGGACCGACCGAGCGCTACGAGAGCGTGGCGGGGCTGGCAGAGGACTTGCAGCGGTATCTGGACGGCCGACCGGTGTTGGCGCAGAAGCAGACGAGCTGGTACCAGTTGAAGAAGTACGCGGTGCGGAATCGGGGAGCGGTGAGTTTGACGTTGCTGTTGCTGGTGGGGTTGGCGGGGGCGATGGGCTATGGTTGGTGGCAGCAACGGGAGGCGTTGCAGGCGGCACGAGTGGCGGAGGAGACAGGTACGTTTTTGAACTGGATGGTGCAGAGTTCGCGACCGATGTACGGGGGGCGGACGGAGATGACGGTTCGGGAGCTCGTGCAGAAGGCGGGGAAGGAGTTGGCGCGGCGGGACCAGATGAGCGATGCGGCGGCGGGGAACCTGCTGCAGACGCTGGGCGGGTATTTGGCCGAGGCGGGGGATCCGGATGGTGCGATGGCGATGATGCGGCAGGCGGGGGTGAGGGCGACCACGCCAGGGGCACGGATTACGAGCCAGATGGCGGTGGTAAGCATGTTGATTGGGCGGGGGAAGTGTGAGGAGGCGATGAAGATCGTGGGAACGGTGGAGGCGCAGGTGGAGCGGTACAAATCGACATTGCCACCGGTGACCTACGCGACCTATCTGACGCAGCGCAGCGAATCGATGGATACGTGCGAGAACCGCCGGGGCGATATCGTGAAGCTGTTGGCGCCGTTACCGGGAATTCTTCGGCAGGTGAATGACGACGATAAGACCCTGGAGATGAGGGGCGGATTGTTGAAGGCGCTGGGGCTGAATACATACGCCGTGGCGTTGTATTCAGCGCAACGGTACGACGAGGCGATGGCGGTGGTGCAGGAAGCGATGGGGTATGCGGGTACGGGGCCGGATTCGCCGGGAGTGAGAGTGGCGTTGTACCGGACGATCCACTACATTGAGCAGGGCCGGGAGAGGAAGCAAGAGACGGCGGACGCGATCGGGGAGGCGGTGAAGCTGGCCAAGGGGCATACGAGTACGTTTGAGTATCTCCGTTTGAAGGTGATGTGGGCGAGTAAGTTAGGGTTGCTCGGGGAGAAAGAGCGGCCGGCGGCGATTGCGCGAGAGACGATTGCGGAGACGCGGCAGCGGGCGGAGGAAATTGGACAGATTCGATGGATGATTTTGGTGGATGCTGGCTTGGCGCTGATGCGGTGCGGGGAGTGCGCCGAGGTGCCGGACCTGATGAAGGAGGTGGATGCGATCGCGGGCAAGAGCATGGGCGCGGGTTGGCGGGGGAACCGGCTTTCGGCAGAGGGGCTGTGCTTGATTAAGATGGGGAAGACGGCCGAGGGGAAGAAGCTGGTGAAGGAGACGTTGGAGGTGATGCAGCCGATCTTCTCGAAGAATTCGAAGTTCAAGGTGGAGTTGGAGACGGCGCTGCGTTGAGTGGAAGCTGTGGCTCCCACCTGGCGCCCCAACAATAGGCCCTCATGAAGCTCCGGGACGGGTCAGGCTGTCCCGACTGTCCCTTTTTTCCCCTTTTAAGGGACGATGGCTAAGGGCTGGAGGTCGATCGGATTTTCCCAGACGTTGCGACCGATGATGGTTTCGTTGGGGGCGTCGAGGAAGTAGTAGTTGCTGCCGGCCTTGGCTTGATAGCGCTGGCCGTCGGGGCCCTGGAGGGCGACCGTGCCGGAAAGGACGTGGCCGCGGCCCTCCGCGATTCGCTGGTTGGAGGCGTCGCGGTCTTCGAACATCTTCTGACCGAGGGCCGCGATCTGGCGGTTGTATTCGAGCGCCATGCGCGTATCGTTGGCCGCGGCTTGACGATTGCCCGTGACCCAGCCGTAGTCCCAACGGACGTTGCCCATCACACGCCCGGCGGCCGAGGAGACCGTGCCAGCGCTGGCGGCAGGTGCCAGGTATCCGGTGACATAAGACGTGAACATGCCGCCGTTGGGATCGACCGATCCGGAGCTCGTAAAGTTGGTGGAACCGATGACGACCCCTTCAAAGGGGATCCCTTGGCGGGTGGCCGAGAAACGGACCTCGCCGAAGGTCTGGGTCATGCCCATTTGGCCTAACGTCGCCGAAACCTGGGCGCTGAGTTGGCTCAGATCGGGACGAGGACGGCGACCGGTGATCCGGAGGCCTTCCAGACGATGGTCGCCGGAAAGAGCACGAAGCGCGTAAAACTCGGCGGTTTGCGTGCCGTCCCGATAGGGACAGTACTCGACTCCGGCGCCGAGGGGCGCCTGGCCGAACTGGCGCATGTTGGCCCCGAGGACGAGGCACTTGTTGAGACGGACGTCGCCGAGCCAGATGGCGGCGGAACGGTCTGGCGCAAGGAGTTGAATGCCCACGCGGACATCATTGTTCGAAATGCGCTGGACTCCGCCCATGACCTGCCAGCCGGCCGGCTTCACCGTTTGATAGGCACCTTCAGTGGGTTCGCGAAAGGGCTCCATGGTGATGCTGGCGGCAGGGGCCGAGGCGGCGGAGGGCGCGACGTAGCGGAAGGATTTCAGAAGAGCAAGGAGCGTGTGGCGATCCGCGGCGTACTGGGCGGTGGGGGCGGCGAAGGCGTAGAACATCGCGGACTTCGCGCTGGTTTCGGCGCAGAGCATGGCGCCTCGACCTTGACCCCCACGGAGAGAGAATCCGGCAATGGCCGAGCGCGGACCCGCGGCCTTGAGATTCACCTCCGCGATGCCGGGGAAGGCGTTCCAACCGCTCGAAAGGGCTTGGCGCAGGGTGGTGGCGCAATCCCCGGTGCGACCGAGAATGGGGAGGATTAACGCAAAACGGCTAGGATCCGGCGAGACAGCGACCACGCCGCCCTGCCCGAACTTCTTCACCGACCAGCCGGTGGGAAGGTTCAGCGTGAAGCCGTCGGGGTCCTGGTAAGGCGCGGCGGAGAGGGATTGCAGAGCGAGCAGGACGAGAAGGAGCCTCATGCCGACATAGCGTGAGGCTCCCGGAAAATGCCTCAGGCGGCTTCCACTTCCGGCGCTTTGCTGAGGTCGACGCCTTCCCATCGCGCGACGACGGCAGAGGCGAGACAGTTGCCGAGCAGGTTAACCGAGGTGCGAGCCATGTCGAGAATGGCGTCCACGCCGAGGATCAGCGCAATGCCGTCCGGGGGGATATTGAACGCCGCGATGGTGCCGGCGAGGATGACGAGCGAGGCGCGGGGCACGCCCGCGACGCCTTTGCTCGTCAGCATCAGCGTAAGCATGAGGGCGATCTGGGTGCCGATGGAAAGCTCCATGCCGACCACTTGCGCGCAGAAGATGCTGGCGGCGGCGAGATAGAGCGTGGAGCCATCAAGGTTGAAGCTATAGCCCGTCGGCAGGACGAAGCTGACGATGTGCTTGGGGACGCCGAAGGCCTCCATGTTAGCGAGCGCTTTGGGCAGCGCCGCTTCCGAGGAAGCGGTAGAGAAGGCGATGAGCCACGGCTCCTTGACGGCATTGATGAAGCGGCCCAAGGGGATTTTGCAGATGTAGATGATGGGACCGAGGACGAAGACGACGAAGAAAACGAGAGAGCCAAAGACCGTGAGCACCAGGAGGCCGAGAGTTTTGAGAATGCCGACGCCATAGGTGCCGACGGTTACGGCTATGGCGGCACCGACGGCGAGGGGGGCGAGATACATGACGTAGGCCGTGTATTTGAACATCACCTCGGCGAGCGACTCGCACCACTCGACGATGAATTTAGCTTTCTCTCCGACGGCGACGCAGGCGGTGCCGAACAGGAAGCAGAAGACAACGAGTTGGAGGACGTCGCCTTTGGCCATCGCGTCAATGACGCTGGCGGGGAAGGCGTGTTCGATGATCTGCGAGATGGTCTGGACCTTTTGACCGGGGAGATTCGTGGCGGCGACTTTGGCGGGATCGATATGCTGGCCGACGCCAGGCTGGATCCAATTCACAGCGACGAGACCGACGACGAGGGCGAGGGTGGTGGCGATTTCGAAATAGAGAATGGCCTTACCGCCGATGCGGCCCATGGTGTTCACGTTGCCGGAACTGGCGATGCCGTAAACAAGCGTGGCGAAGAGCAAGGGGGCGATGATGCTCTTGATGAGGTTAATGAAAATCTTGTAAATGGGCGTGAGTTCTTTCGAGAACTCAGGCGCGAAAAAGCCGAGCGCGATGCCGGCGATCATGGCGATAAAAATCCAGGTTGGTTGCGAAATCTTCTTCATCGTTCACCCCATTTGAGTTTGGCCCGGAGGACGTCAAAGAAGAGCATCCTAGGCGGTCGGATCAGTTTGATGTAATTGTCACTGCTGCGGCAGACTACACGGTCGTCTTTCTTCAGCGGTTGGCCGACTTGGCCATCGACAGTGAGGAAGATGCCTTCGTCCTCGCTTTTCGCCTGGATCGTAATAACACTAGCATCATTGACGATGACGGGTCGATTCGTCAATGTATGGGGACAAATTGGCGTGATCGCCAAAGCTTGCACGGTAGGAAAAATGATAGGGCCACCGGCGGAGAGGGAGTAGGCGGTGGAGCCGGTGGGCGTCGCGATGATGAGGCCATCGGCTTTGAAAGAGGCAACGAAGTGGCGGTCGACAAAGCAGTCGAGATCGATCATGCGGGCAATGGCGGCTTTGGTGAGGACGACGTCGTTGAGCGCTTCGTAGCGAGCGATGGAGACGTCGTCGCGGAAGACTTCGCAGTGGAGCATGCGGCGGGAGCCGATGCGGTGTTCGCCGCGGAGGGAGCGTTCGAGTTCGGGGTAGAGTTCGTCGAGGGAGATGGAAGAGAGGAAACCGAGGTGGCCGAGGTTCACGGCGAGGATGGGGATGTCGCGGCCGCCGAGGGCGCGGGCGGCGGAGAGGAGAGTTCCATCGCCACCGAGGACGATGACGAACAGGGTACCTTCGGCGAGTTCTTCGCGGGGGAGGCCATCGGTGCGACCGAGGTAGAGGGCAGTTTGATCGTCGTAGCGGGCGGTGACTCCGCGCTCGGCTAGCCAAGTGAGAAGTTGGGGGAGGAGTTCGGGGGCGTTCGGGATTCCCGGTTTGGCGATGATCCCGATACTACGCTGTTCTTCGGCCATAGAGGAGAAATTCTTTGTTGCCCTCGGCACCAAGGATAGGACTGTCGATCACGTCCGTCTGGAAGCCGAGAGATTGCACTGCCTGGGAGACTTTTTGCACCGCTTTGAGATGGAGGGCGGGGTCGCGAACGATGCCACCTTTGCCGACTTGTCCACGGCCCACTTCGAATTGGGGTTTCACGAGGATAGCGAGTTCGCCGTGCGGGTGCAACAGGGCGACGGCGGCGGGAAGGATCAAGGTGATGGAAATGAAGGAGACGTCGGCGACTAAGAGGTGGGCGGGTTCGGCGATATCGGTAGGTTGGAGATGGCGGGCGTTGAAGCTTTCGCGCAGGACGACGCGGGGATGGGTGCGGAGTTTCCAATCCATTTGATTGGTCCCGACGTCGAAGGCGTAGACGAGGCGGGCACCGCGCTGCAGGAGGCAATCGGTGAAGCCGCCGGTGGAGGAGCCGACGTCGAGGCCGACTTTATCGGTCACGTCGATCTTCCAGTGGTCGAGGGCGGCTTCCATTTTCAGACCGCCGCGGCCGACGAAGCGGGGTTGAGCCAGGAGTTCCACTTTCGCATCTTCGGAGACTTCGCGGCCGGCTTTGTCGGACTTTTGGCCATCGAGAAGGACTTGCCCGGCGAGGATCAGCGCCTTGGCCTTTTCGCGAGAGGAAGCGAGGCCGCGTTCGACGACGAGTTGGTCGAGACGAACCTTCGCCATGAGTTAGCCCTTCCGCTGGACGATGAAATCGGCCAGAGCGCGCAGGGGGGCGGCTTTGTCGTCAAAGATCGATAGCGCGTCGTGGGCGGCCTGGCGTTCGGCTTCCGCCATGACGCGGCTTTGCTCGAGACCGTAGACGGCAGGGAAGGTAATTTTGGCCTGTGCTTGATCCTTGCCCGGGGTCTTGCCGAGCTCTTCGGGGGAGGCTTCGATATCGAGGATGTCGTCGACGATTTGGAAGGCGAGGCCGACGTGTTCGCCGTAGGCGGTGAGGGCGGCGAGTTGGTCCGGGGTGGCGGCGGCGTAGATGGCGCCCATACGCAGGGAGCAGCGGAGGAGGGCACCGGTTTTGGCGCGGTGGATCTGTTCGAGGAGTGCGGCGGTGGGGATTTGGCGTTCGCCTTCGATGTCGTGGACCTGGCCGCCGATCATGCCGCCAACGGTGCCGGAGGCGGAGGCGAGTTCGGCGACGAGGGGGCCGCCGTGAGGGAGCCTGCCGAGGACTTCAAAGGCCAGCGTGAGCAGCGAATCGCCGGCGAGGATGGCCATGGCTTCGCCGAAGACCTTGTGATTGGTGGGGCGGCCACGGCGGAGATCGTCGTTATCGAGCGCGGGGAGATCGTCGTGGATCAGCGAGTACGTGTGGATCATTTCGAGGGTGCAGGCGGCATCCTCGATTCCTTCGCGATCGCTGCCGATGGCTTCGAAAGCGGCCATGCAGAGGACGGGGCGGACACGCTTACCGCCGGCGAAGAGGCTGTAGCGCATGGCGCGATGGATGGTGAACGGGGGCGTCGTTTCACTGGGGACCCAGCGTTCGAGAGCCGCGTCGCAGCGTTGGGCCTGGCGGGCCAGATAGGCTTTCAAGTCCATGCGCGGTCAGTTGCCTTCGAAGGGTTCGGCTTTGATTTGGCCGTTCTTTTTGAGGAGGATCTCGACGCGGGTTTCGGCTTCTTCGAGCTGTTGGCGGCAGCGGTCGCTGAGGCCGACACCCTTTTCAAAAAGGGCGATGGCTTGTTCAAGCGGCAGTTCGCCGTTTTCGAGTTCCTTGACGACGGTTTCGAGTTCCGTCAGGCCGGCCTCAAAGGACGGGGGCTTTTCATCGGGCATTCTTTAATTGTAGCGGCTCGACGCCGAACGACAGGGCGGCTTCGTGGAGGGCGGCGAGATCGGCGTCGGAGAAGGGGATGCCGTGGGCGCGACGTTCGCGTTCGATGCGGATTTCGGGGTCACCGGCGACGAGGACTTCGTCGTAGCCAGCGGCGGGGGCGGAGCCGCGGAGTTCGGCGACTAGGCGCGCCATGCGGGCTTCGAACTCGTCGGCGGGGAGGAAGCGGCGGACATCGATGGCGAGGAAAAAGTGGCTTACAGAGAGGGGCTTTTCGGTGTAGCGGATGCCGCCGATTTCCGCGCCCATGGCTCCGCCGGAAAGGACGGAGGTGAGGATTTCGACCATGACGGCGAGGCCGGTGCCTTTGTAGCCGCCGAGGGGGGCGACGAGGCCGTTGTAGGCTTCCTTCGTATCCGTGGTGGGACGGCCGTCTTTGTCGGCGGCCCAGCCAGCGGGGATGGAGGGTTCGTTGTTCTGGAAGGCTTTGAAGATGCGATTGGCGGCGACGGTGGTGGTGGCCATGTCGAGCAGGAAACTATCTTCATACGGGCCGGGGACGGCCATGCAGATGGGGTTGGTGCCGAAGCGCGGTTCCTTCGACTGCCAGGGCGCGACGATGGTGGAGGCGTTGCAGAAGGCAAGGCCAATGTGGCCCGCGTCGGCCATGCGACGGGCCCAGAAGGCGGCGGCGCCGAAGTGGTTAGCGCGGCGGGCGGTGACGACGCCGACGCCGTGGGTGGACGCCAGGCGATTGGCGATGGCGCAGCATTCGGCGGAGGTGGCGGCACCGAGGCCGAAGGCGGCATCGTAGGCGCAGATGGCACCGAACTCGTGGAGGGGTTCGCCGACGGCCGTAGGAACGATGAGGCCGTGGCGGATGTGTTCGAGGTAGTAGAGCAGCAGGCGGATGCCGTGCGAATCGACGCCGCGGAGGTTGCCGAAGACGAGATTCCGGGCGACCTCGCGGGCGAAGGGCGTGGGGGTGCCGGCGGCTTCGAGGAGCGCGATGCCGAAGCGCTCCAGTTCTTCAGGAGTTACTGCTTGACCCATTTTTTGACGTCGGGATGGAGGAGGCGTTGGACTTCGGACTTATCGAGATCGGCTTTGGTGACGACGCGGGCGGAGAGGTCGATGCGCTTCGGCGGAGTGATGCCGTTGAGCTTGTCGACGAGAGTCTTGACGGCGTCGTGACCCATGCGGACGGGGTCCTGGACGACCATCGCGTCGATGACGCCGGCTTTGAGATCTTCGATCATGCCGTCGCTGGAATCGAAGGCGACCAGGTGCACTTTGCCGCCGAGGCCGCGGGACTTGATGGCGAGGGCGGCGCCGACGCTGGACGGTTCCGAGGAGCCGAACATGCCGCTGAGCTTCGGGTGGGCGGTGAGGATGTTTTCGGCCGCGGCCATGGATTTGGAGCGGTCGGATTGGCCGAATTGCTGGGCGACGATAGTGATGCCGGGGAACTCGGCTTTGAGCGCGTCGGCGAAGCCTTTTTCGCGGTCCATGGTGGAGGTGCTGCCGGCGGCATGGAGGATGATGGCGACCTCGCCTTTGCCATTGAGGAGGCGACCGAGGGTACGGGCGGCGAGTTGGCCGGCTTCGTAGTTGTTGGTGGCGAGGAAGCTCATGTAGTTGTCGCCGTCGACGCCGGAGTCGAAGATGGTGACGGGGATGCCGGCGGCGGCGGCGCGGTCGAGCGAGCTGAGGAGGATTTTGCGTTCCGTGGCGGCGACGGCGATGCCATCGACGCGGCGGGAGATGAAGCTATCGAGGATTTGGACCTGGCGGGTGTAATCGGTTTCCGATGCCGCGCCGTTCCATTCGACCTGGACGCCGTACTCTTCGCCGGCGGCCATGGCCCCCGATTGGACGGAGAGCCAGAAGAGGTGGGAGGTGGCTTTGGGGACCACCGCGATGATTTTTTTGCCGCTCTTCTCGCAACTGGGAAGGAGGAGGAGGAAGCTAAGCAGAACAAGACTACTGCGCACACCAGCCCCCGTCGATGAGGATGTCGGTGCCGGTGATGAAGCCGGCGTCGGGCGAGCAGAGGTAGGCGCAGAGTTCGCCGATCTCTTCGACTTTGCCCCAGCGGCCGAGGGGGATTTTGGACATGAACATGGCGTTGGTTTCGGGGTTGTTCATGAGGGGGACGTTCATTTCGGTGGCGAAGGGGCCGGGGCTGATGCCGTTGACGGTGATCGCTTCCGAGGCCAGTTCGAGGGCGAGCGACTTCGTGAAGCCAAGCAGGGCGGCCTTCGAAGACGAGTAGGCGGTGCGACCGCCGAGGGAGACGTGGCTCATGATGGAGGTCATGTTGATGATGCGGCCGTAGCCCTTGCCTTTCATGTGGGGGACGAAGGCGCGGCAGAGGAGAAAGGCGCTGGAAAGATTCGTGCCGATGACGGCGTTCCATTCGGCGAGGGTGAACTCGTGGACGTTCTTCCGGATGTTGATACCGGCGTTGTTGACGAGGATGTCCACGGTGCCGAAGGCGAGGAGGATGGCTTCGGCCATGGCGGCGACTTGGGTTTCGTCGGTGACATCGGCGGCGAAGCAATGGGCGGTGGAACCGGCTTCGGCGACGAGGCGGGCGGTTTCTTCCATAGCGGCGACGTCGCGGGCGACGAGGGCGATTTGGACGCCTTTAGCGGCTAGGGAGATGGCCATGGCGCGGCCGAGGCCGCGGCTGCCGCCGGTGATGACGGCTACTTTGTTAGCGAGAGGTTGTTGGGACATGAGTTAGGCTCTTCTGGCGGCTTTGGCCGCGGTTAGGATTTGGTCGGCGACCGCGTGGGCGTTGTCGATGTTCTCCATGCGGAGGGGCGAGGCGTCGCCGGTGGCCTGGACGGAGAGGTTGCCGATACCGAGGAGTCGCTGACTGAGGGACTGGTCGACGCGGACGTCTTCGATCTTCGTGAGCATGAGGTTGCGCTGGGATTTGGAGACCATGCCTTCTTCGAAGCGGAGCATGTCCTCGACGAGGGTAAGGCGGCGGCCCTGGAGCATGAGGAGTTGAAGGGCGGCCCAGATGTCGATGGCAACGGGGATGGCAAAGAGGCTGAGGAGGGATTCCGGCTTCCAATCGCGCGTATAGAGGTAGTAGGCGATGCCCACGAGGAGGATGGTGGAGAACACCAACCATCCGATGATGGCCTTGGCGGTCGATTTGATGACAAGTGGCTTCATGTGGGGCGTTCGCTATTATATGAGTTTCAGGAGGCAGTATGTACTTTCGTGCTTTCATATTAACGGTGACAGCGGCAGGGCTGTGCCTGGGCGACTTCCGGTATGACCAGACGTCGCGGATGACCGGTGGGTCGATGATGAAGATGATGCAGATGGTAGGCCGGGGGGCGACCGAGCCCAACGTGACCACGATTGCCGTGCGCGGGAACCAGATGGTGACCCGGGGCAAGGACATTATGCAGCTTGTGGACCTGGCGGCCGAGACGACGACGACCGTGAACATGCGGGACCAGACCTATTCGGTGATGACGTTTGCGCAGACCAAGGCGCAAATGGAAAAGATGATGGCCAAGGCGGGGGCGAAGGACTCCAACGTAACCGTGGACGGGAAGGCGACCGGGAAGACGGCGACCGTGAACGGGATGGCCACGAGCGAGTGGTTCATGACGATGCTAGTGGAAGGCGGGGGGAACGGGCAAAAGGGCCAGATGCGGATGGAGATGAGCAACTGGATTTCGAAGACGAAGGTGCCCGGCTTCGACGAGGTGGCGACCTTCCAAAAGAAGATGGTGGAGAAGATGGGGATGGCGAGCATGGCCGGGCAGATGACGGGGCCAATGGCGCAGCCGGGCATGGCGAAGGGCATGGCCGAGATGGGGAAGAAGATGGCGGAGATGGGCGGGGTGCCGGTGGTGACGGTGACGCGGATGATGCCGACGGACCCGGAGCAGGTGAAGCAGATGGAAGCGATGCAGGCGCAGCCGACGCCGGCCGCGGGGCAGCCGTCGATGGGCGATGCGTTGGCGGGAGCGTTGGGCGGACGGTTCGGGGGGATGGGACGGAAGAAGAAGGACGGGGGGGCTCCGGCGGCGGCTCCGACGGAGGCCCCGGCGGCAGCCCCGGGGGCGGCGAAGGGTGCTCCGGTGGAGGGCAGCTTCAGCGGCACGGCCAGCATGATGGAACTGACGATTGAGACGTCCGGCTACTCCACGCAGGGCGTGGACCCGGGGCTGTTCGCAGTGCCAGGTGGATTCAAAGAAGTGAAGCCTAAGGGACTGTAACAACGCTGACGACGGGCTGGCCGGGGTAGATGCCTTCGGCTAGCTTTTCGTCGGTGACGACGGGGACGCCGCCCACGAGGACGTGCTTGATGCCCGTCGAGTACTGCGCCGGGTTTTGATAGGTGGACCGGTCGATGACGGTGGCGGGGTCGAAGATGGCGATGTCGGCGTCGGCCCCGACTTTTAGGCGGCCCTTGCGTTTCATGGCGGGGGCGAAAGCCTCGAGGCGCTTGGCGGGGAGGTAGCTGATCTTGGCGAGGGCGTCCATAAGGGAGGGGACTTTGCGCTCGCGGACGTAGACGCCGAGGACGCGGGCGTAGGTGCCGGCGGCGCGGGGGTGGCCTTTGCCTTCGGTGATCCAGCCGTCGGAGGCGATCATGACGTCGGGGGCGGCGATGGCTTGGTCGACGTCTTGCTCGCGCATGGTGAAGGTGATGACGGTGCCACCTTCCTTACGGCGCTCTTCAAAGGTCTTTTCGTTGAGGCGCTCGC
>JAPKZA010000423.1 GCA_026394015.1 Acidobacteriota bacterium | reverse complement strand
GCTTCAACGCCAGCGACCGAACCGCCTCATACCCAATTCGGTCGGGGTCCTGCACCAGCATCACGTCGAGAGCACCCGCGTTCAGAGCCCCCCGATGCACGTCGCTGTTATCAAACGTCACCACCTTCACCTTGCCCGCCAATCCGCGGCTCTCGACCGCCTGAAGAATCCCAATCGAAGCCGCCTCGCTCGACCCGAACATCGCTTGTAAGCCCGGTTGCGCCGTCAGAATATTCTCCGCCGCCGCCCGCGAACGCGCACGGTCCCCCATGCCGAACTGCCGGGCTACCAGCCGTACCCCCGGAAACTCCTTCGCCAAGGTCTGCTCAAAGCCCCGCTCCCGTAGCCCCGTCGACGCCCCGCCCGGCTTCTGCATCACCATAGCGCTAGTTCCCTGCCCCTGCAGCAGTCGTCCAATCTCACGCGCCGCCAAACAACCTGCCACGAAGTTATCCGTCGCGACAAACGTCACGTAGTTTTCCAGATCGACCGCCGAATCAAAAACGCTCACGGGAATTCCGGCGGCGATCGCCCGTTCGAGCGGGGCGACCAGCGCGTGCTCATCGGTGGCCGAAATCGCCAACGCGTCCACCCGTTGCGCCACAAACGCATCCACAATCTGGATCTGGCGCGAATGGTCGGTCTCCTCATTTGGCCCGTTCCAGAGTACCTCCACGCCGAACTCTTTGGCGGCGCGATCCACCCCGCCGTGAATGGAAACGAAGAAAAGATGGGCGGTCGCTTTGGGGACGACCGCGATACGGGGTAGACCGCGCCGGGCGCAAGAGCCTAGCAGCGCGGATGCAAGCAGAGTTCGACGAGGCAGCACCCCGCTAGCATACGCCTAAACGGTGCGCTGAAAATCGGTCTCGTCCTTCCACGCCTCCAGCGTGTTGTACACGATCGGGCAGTAGGTGGCCCGATCCGGCATCTCCCACATCCGCCACGCCAGCGATCCAGGTCCGCTCGTCAGATGCGGAAAGTGTCGGCAAGCCGTCGGTCGATGCCGATAGATCAGGCACTCATTGCCGTGGAGAAACACGCAACTGCCGTCCTCGTTCCGCTTCAGAATCATGCCTTCATCGGCCGACTCTTCGACGCACTCCTCCATGAAATCGTTCAGACGCATCCCTGCGCCCTTGGCCACAGACTCAATTTCGCGCTCCTGCAAACGCGCCGTCGCACTTCGACAACAATTGGCACACGAAAGGCAATCGGTCTTTTTCTCGATATCGTCAGAAATAATCTTCAATCGCCGCTCGACGATAGCGTGCCGCTTCATGTGGAGCCGCAAGCGCAGGTTCTCGTCGCGCTTCAATTCGCCGAGGCGCTTTATTTGGACGAGGTCGGTAACGAGAGGACGTTCACTCATACCTCTATAATGAAGTATTCCTGACTGCTTATGAGTTTGCTGATTGAAAGCCATCTTCCGGGAGTTAAACTCCTTCGCCGCGGTAAAGTTCGCGATGTCTACGAAATCACCCCCACTCAGCTTCTGATGGTGGCCACCGACCGCGTGTCGGCCTTTGACGTCATCCTCGGAAGCGGCATCCCGGACAAGGGCCGGGTGCTCACCCAACTCTCTCTCTTCTGGTTCGACTTCCTCCGCGACGTCGTCCCGAACCACGTTATCAGCGCCGATGTCGACGAGTTCCCCGAGCCCTTGCAGCAGTTCCGCGACCAGCTCGAAGGCCGGTCGATGTTCATTCATCTGGCGAAAATGGTGGACGTCGAGTGCGTGGCGCGCGGCTATCTGTCCGGTTCCGGGTGGAAGGAGTATCAGCAGTCAGGCACCATCTGCGGCATTCCGCTGCCAGCTGGCTTGCGCGATGGCGACCGGCTCCCGTCCCCCATTTTTACCCCTGCGACCAAAGCCACCACCGGCCACGACGAGAACATCCCCTTTGAGCATGTCGTCGAGAGCGTCGGCATCAAACTCGCCACCCAGCTTCGCGATCTCACGCTGAAAATCTACGACCGCGCCGCCGCCTACGCCGAAACCCGCGGCATCATCCTAGCAGACACTAAGTTCGAGTTCGGCTACGTCGACGGCCGTCTGGTCGTCGCCGATGAGGTCCTCACCTCGGACAGCTCGCGCTTCTGGCCCCGCACCACCTACAAACCCGGCGGGCCCCAGCCGTCCTACGATAAACAGTACGTGCGGGACTACCTCGAAACGCTCGACTGGAACAAGCAGGCCCCCGGCCCGGAACTGCCCGACGAGGTCGTCGCCAAGACGGGCGAAAAGTACGTCGAGGCCTATCGTGTTCTGACCGGCAAAAAGCTGTGAACCTGCTCGACCTCGTTTTCGGGGTGATCCTGTTGATCTCTGTTTTCTCCGGCTTCCGAAAGGGATTCGCTCGGATCGGGATTGGACTGGCCGCCACGATTCTCGCGTTTCTTCTCGCCGCGCTTTACTACCTGGAAGCGGGGCGGCCCTTGCGGGAATACACCAGTTCGGTCGGCGTCGCGAATTTCCTGGGCTACCTCGGGATCTTCACCACCGTTCTGATCGTCGGGGCGCTTCTCGGCCAGGCCGCCACGAAGTTCTTCAAATCGGTCGGCTTGTCGTGGCTCAATCGGGCGCTCGGTGGCGCCGTCGGGTTCCTCCGCGGACTCCTCATCGCGATCGTCATCCTCATGGCGGCGAACGCGTTCCTACCCGGAGAGCCACCCAGTCTCGTCGTCCGTTCCACTCTCGCCCCTTACCTGCTCGACTCTTCGAAAATCCTGTCGAACTTGATGCCCAAAGAGTTCAAACAAGAGTTTCTGAAAAACTACGACAAGGCCAAGAAAGCCTGGTTCGATCCGTTTCGCGATCAGATCCGCCGCATTGAATAGTCCCCTATGAACCTTCTGATTTTCGACCTCGACGGCACCCTCGTCGATTCCAAGCAAGACCTGATCGATTCGGTCAACGCGACCCGCGGCTATATGAACATGGCACCGCTTCCTGGTGAGTTGGTGGCCAAGTACGTCGGACGTAGCGCACTGGCCCTGATTCAAAGCGCTCTCGGCGATGGGGCGACGAAAGAACAGGTAGAACGCGCCCACACCTTCTTCATCGAATACTACGGCGCGCATATGCTCGATAAGACCACCCTCTATCAGGGCGTCCGCGAAGCCCTGGACCGCCTCCGTACTAAGGGCCACACGCTCGCGGTGCTGACCAACAAGCCCGTTCGATTCTCTGAGCGCATGATGGCTCAACTCGGCCTCGCCCAGCATTTCGTTCGCATCTATGGCGGCAACAGCTTTGAGCCGAAAAAGAAGCCGGATCCGATCGGCATTCTAACCCTCCTCGGCGAAACCGGCATCAGCAAGGCAAAAACGATCATGGTCGGTGACTCCTCGGTCGATATCCGCACAGCCCGCAATGCCGGGGTCCAGGCCTGCGGGTGCCTTTGGGGCTTCCAGCCGGAGACGTTTGTCGCGGAACCGCCGGACTTCCAGATTGAGCATCTCGGCCAACTGGTAGACCGCCTCACCGGCGAATAACGATAGAATCAGAAGCTGTGTTGGTATCGCTACTCGCGGCTACGATTTTCACCGTTCTTGACGTCGAACGGGTCCCCATCAACGGTGACCCGTTAAGTGCTGTTCTTCGCCTTGAGGCTCCGGCCCAACCGCGGTCGCTGGCGTGTGACGTTCTCATCGCCGGAGCGGGCATGGGGGGCGTCTCCGGGGCCCTTCGCGCGGCTGATCGCGGCCGCAGCGTCTGCCTCACGGAAGAATCGTCCTGGGTCGGCGGCCAGGCCACGGCCGGTGGCGTCTCCGCCCTGGACGAACACAAATTCATCGAGATCACCGGAGCGCCGCTTACCTACCTCCAATTTCGCCAGAAGCTCCGCGGCGCTTACGGCGGCATCGCCAACCCCGGTGCCTGCTACGTCTCGTCCCTCTGCTTCGAACCCAAGGTCGCCGTCAAAATCCTCGACGAAATGTTGGCCAGCCGGTCGAACATCACGGTCCTTCGCCGAACCAAAATCGTCGAACTCACCCGGGTCGGCAACCGACTCACCTCCGCCTTGGCGGTCAACCTGGATTCCAAACAGTTCGTCCGCATCACCCCGGGCTACGTCCTCGATGCCACGGAAACGGGCGATATGCTGCCGCTAGCCGGGGTTGCCTACACCCTCGGAGCCGAGAGCCGCACTCAAACCGGCGAACCCCACGCCCCGGAAAAACCAAATCCAGCGTGCGTCCAAAGCTTCACGTATCCGTTTATCATTGAATCCCGCCCCGGCGAAAATCACTCCCTCCCCAAGCTTCCCGACCACGAAGCAATCGTCAAACGACAGAATTTCAGCCTGCGCATGAACTACCCCTCCGAGTACGGCTGGAAGGGTGAAGTGCTCTATAGCATGTACGGCGACGATCTCCCGATGCCGAACAACATGTCCCCTCGCCCGTTCTTCTCCTGGCGACGAGTGAAAAACCCCAACATCGCCCTAATGAACTGGCCCCGGCAGGACTACCACGAAGAGTCCATCCTCGACCGCTCTCCCGCCGACCAAGCCCGCATCCTGCAGCAGGCCAAACGAACCTCTTACGCCTTTCTCGCCTGGCTCCACTACGATCTCGGCCACCCGGAAATGAAGCTCTTGCCCGAACAGATGGGTACCGCCGACGGACTCTCCATGGTTCCCTATATCCGCGAAAGCCGCCGCATGGTCGCCCGCGAAACCGTTCGCGAACAGGACATCGTCGCCGAATTCCAACCCGGCGTCCGCGCCCGCCACTTCCCTGCCTCGGTCGGCACCGGCTTCTATATGGTGGATATCCACCCCTGCGGCGCCAACGAAAAGGGCCGCATGATGATGCCGCGCCCCTTTCAAATCCCCCTCGGTGCGCTTCAGCCCAAAGATCCGATCGAAAACTTTCTCCCCGCCGGCAAGAACATTGGCGTCACCCACTTGGCCAATGGCGCCTACCGCCTGCACCCGATTGAATGGAATATCGGCGAGTCCGCCGCGATCCTTGCCACCCTCGGTCCCAATCAGACGCTCGATCGCGAACTGGCCGCCGCCGGTATCCCGCTCTTCTGGTTCGACGATCTGGCGCCCTCCCATCCTCGTTTTCCCGCCATTCAACTCACCGCCCAACGCGGGCTCTACCCGGCCAGCCCCCTGGATCTTCACGCCTCCCCCGACTCACCCGTCAGCCGTGGCGAAGCGGCCCAAATCCTCGCCACCCTCTTCGCCCTGCCCGCCGAACGCCCCGCCGCCATCACCATGGCCGTTGAGCAGGGTTGGATGGCCGTCGACCATCGCAACTGGTTCCACGCCGATTTGCCTTTGCTCTGGACCGACTGGCGAACGAAAACCTTCCCCCGCCAGCTCCCCGCCCTCCCCGCTAAGATCGGCCCCGTCACGCGCGGAGAACTCGCGCAGTATCTCGCCAACGCCATTCCGTGAGCCCAATGCCTTCCCCTGCACCTTCGAAACCGGTCATCAAGGACCCCTACGCCTACCACGATGAAGACGTCGCCGAACCGCCGCGCCGATTCGGCCAGATCCTGCGCCGCATCGGCCCCGGCATGATCCTGGCGGCCTCGATCGTCGGCAGCGGAGAACTGATCGCCACCACCTCGCTCGGTGCCGAGGTCGGCTACGTTGCCCTTTGGATCATCATTATCAGTTGCATCCTGAAGCCCGCCCTACAGTCGGAAATGGGGCGGTTCACCATCGCCACCGGGAAAACCGGGCTCGGCTCGTTTAATCTCGTTCCCGGTCCGCGACTGGGTGTGAGTTGGGTCGTGTGGATGTGGGCCGTGATGGTACTCGTTACGATGTTCCAGATTGGTGCGATGTTTGCCGGGGTGGCGCAGGTATTGAATACGCTCGTCCCGGGCGTGACGATCTCCATGTGGGTCATCGGTCTGCTCGGCATGTCGCTGTGGTTGTTGCTCGGCGGCGGTTATGAACGCGTCGAACATCTGGCGACCATCAAGGTCGGGCTGTTTACCATGATCACATTGCTCTGCGCCCTCGTCCTCGTCAGTAAGCCGGAGTACTTCACCATGCGGCAGATTGTCGAAGGGCTCAGCTTCAGGCTGCCAGGCGAAGGGCTGGCAACCGCCGTGGCGGTATTCGGCATTACTGGCGTTGGTGCGGTGGAGCTGTTCATGTACCCCTACTGGTGTGTTGAGAAAGGCTACGCCCGCTACACCGGCCCACGGGACGAATCCGAGTCCTGGAAACGACGGGCGCTCGGTTGGGTGAAGGTCATGAATACCGATATCCTGGCCTCGATGCTGATCTATACGATCGCCACGTTGGCCTTCTACCTTTTGGGTGCCGGCGTTCTCCACAGCCAAGGCCTCCTCCCCAAGGGCAATGAGATGATCGCCGTGCTCTCGAAAATGTACACCGAAACGTTGGGATCCTGGGCGCTCTGGGTCTTCTACGTCGGTGCCTGCGCGACGCTCTACGGCACTATCTTTGCCGCAACGGCGGCCAACTCCCGAGTCTATGCGGATATGGCCTGTCTACTGGGTGCGTTCGACCGCGGCGACTACGCCGCCAGGATAAAATGGCGCAATCGCTTCGTCTGCTGCCTGCTCGTCATCCCCGTCGGCCTTTACTTCTTGAAGGTCGATCCGTCGCACATGGTGAAAATTGGCGGCGTCGCTCAGGCGCTCATGCTCCCCGTCATCGCCGTCTCCGTGCTTTACCTTCGTTACAAATACATGCCCAAAGCCGTCCAAACCGGCCTGCCGTTCACGATTACGCTCTGGACGGCGTCTTTATTCACAATCTTCATGATGGGATACTATACATTCCGCTTGGTTTGGGGGTAATATACTCGTAGGTTACATGGGGTGATCCCTTCGTGACCGAAATCTGGTTGGCCGAAACCGCTCCTCCGCGGCAAGCGACTAGCCCAGCCGGTGAGTATCTTCCTCCGAGTACTCACCGGATTTTCCGTTCTACCCTGGGCGCGTGAGGGAGAACAACCACCGCCCCGGAATCCACGGCGCCAAGATTTGCCCGACCCCCGCTTCTAGAACCTTTCGAAACAACGAAGCCATAAAAAGGGGACGACCAAGGCGCTTGCCCAAAGCGGCACGGTAGGCCGCCGGACTCAGTTGCCGGGCGGCCGCGGCACCAGCCATCCGACCACTTTCGAGCGCATTCAGCATTCCTGCCCCGGTGAACGGGTCGATGAACGAAAAGGCATCCCCGGCGGCATAAAGGTCCAAGGGCTGCTCCGTGCGGCCATAAACCAGGGGGCCAGTGGTCAGCCACGCCATCGCCCGGGTCAACGGTCGGGTCCGGTCAGCCAGAGCCGGGGAAAGACCCAGCAGGGCGTCATAGTCGAAGTTAAGCCGACGCAGAAGTGATTCCGGTGCCAGACCGCAGACGTTCGTGATGCCCGCCTCCACCGGATTCACCCCCACGTAAAAGCGGTCGCCGAAATAGAGCTCCACCGCATCGCCCGCTGGACCAGAAAAATGGGCTTTAAAACCGAAGATTCGGTCACCCGAGGGGGGCGCCGACTGCCGCCCCGTCGCCAGTACGCACCCCGCGGAGGGTCCAGTCCGTTCCGGCAGGTACAAGCAGCCTCCGCCCACGGCGGCGTCGCGCAAAAGATGGTCAAGACGGAGTCGACTCAGGCCAATTGCCGGTTCCGGCAATCGGTCGGCGCAAATGCGTTTGCCAAAGTGAACCTCCATACGGTTCATTAGGGCCGGGGCACACGCTGCCGCCAATTCCCAAACGCCCAAACCTTCCAAGGATTGACGCACCTCCGGGCTCAGAAACTCCCCGCACACGCGGTGTCGGGCTGCATTTGCTCAATCGCGCGGGCTTTGGTGGCACGCCAGCGCAACGCGGCTAAGGCTGCCGCGCAGCCCGCCAAACCACCACCGACGATCCGGACGCTATTCGGTTCCGCCATCAGTCAGCTTCGAGCCGGACTTCATGCGGGACGGCAACTGCTTCAGTCCACGTTCGGCCCGGTCGAGGCCCGGGCACTCTTCAAGCGCGATCCGATAAGCCTTTTCGGCATCTTTTAGTTTGCCAGCCTTTACCGCGGCATCGCCCCACGCCACCGCCACCGGGCGCGGATAGTACGGCGGTTCGTTGTACCGCAACGACCTTTCGGCCAACGAAACGTCGGACAAAATCTTTAGCCCACGACCAGTCTTGCCGGAAGCCAAGGTCAATTGCCCAAAAAGTTCCTGTTCGGCGACGCCCAACTCCTTCGGATACTTGGCCTTGTTTCGTGTTTCGAAATCAAGCAAGGCCGCGCGCATCCCTTTGGCTTCGTTGCGTGCCTGGGCCAAGTTGCCCTTGGCGACATAGGCCAAGCCGCGCGCCCAATGGGTCCAGGCGGTCTCCCGTGGTTTCCCTACCGTCGGAAGCATCGACGCGTTCAAAATATCATCCCAACGTTCGCCCCAAACCAAAGTCCGCATCAGCGAGAACCACCCCTGCCGATAAGCCGTACGCGAGTTATCCAGTTGCTTCGCCTCTGCCGCTGTCTCCTTCAGAGCCAATAGCTCGTTGGCCGAAACAATCGCGTCGTCATAGTGACCCGCCGCCGCCTGCACGACCGCTAAGTAATGGATGTTGTGCCCATGGTGAAGATTGCCGTACCCTGGATCGGCTGCCATGTAGGCCCGCTCCAATTTGCCCGCCGCCAGAAAACTATTGGCCGCTTCCTTCAGTTTGCCCGTCTGCGAATAGATATGCCCGGGCATATGAAGCGCGTGAGGAATCTCCGGGGCCAGCGTCGCATACCGCTCGCAACTCGCCCAAGCGTCTTTGGCGAACGAAGCGCCCTCCCAACCGTGAATCACGTAGTGGTGGGCTCCGGCGTGATCTGGAGCCTCACTAACGAGGTCCTTCAAAAGGCTCACGGCCTCCATTGAGCCGGGACGCGGCTCCCGATTCGGAGTCAGAAAGCCATCCATCAAGTGCAGCGCCAAGTACGCACGTGCTTCTACCTCATCCGGGTGGACGGCAATCACCTTCCGCAGGCCGTCAATGTAGCCGACATCTGCCGCGGCGTCGTCCAAAGGATGAGCCCGGCGGGCCACGATGGCGTCAATGTAGAGCTTTTCGCGGGGCGTAACGCCTTCAGCCAATGCGGCCGCCTTCTTCGCGGCATCAATCGCCCGCTGCAGCGGAGGTGTCATCCCTTTCGGGGAGGCGTTTTTGTCACGAATCAATTGGAAATGGGGACGATAATCGCCCGCCGCAACCATCGCCACGCCCCACCAAGGCATGGCGGCCTTCGGATCCAGGGCAGCAGCCTGCAAAAAGCTCCTCTCAGCCTCACGCGCCCAAAAAGAGTGCATTTGGGCCACACCCTGTGAGAAAAACTTCTGGGCCTCCTCACTAGTTGTTGTGATCGTAAAGGGCGTCGAACCTTGGCCAGTCAGTAACTTCGCAGGAAGCGACGGAGCGCCATTCGAAGCCACCACACAGTGGCTGGGAGCGGACGTCTGCCCGTATAACAACGAGAAAGCCGAGACAAAAATCAACACGAGTAGCCGCATGGCCTTAATGGTATACCGCCTTTGACAGAAAAGAAACCCCTTTCAGGCTTCTCTAGGAGGTCGGTCGATCAAGCGCCAGATAGGTCTCTCGAATCGAAAACTCAAAATGTTGCAACGCGTCGATCAAGCCGGTTGCATCGGAGGGGTTGAATCCGCAAGCGTGCAGGAACAACTGACCATGAGCCATCCAAACGGCCTTGCGAAAACTCCATTCCAATCCAACCAAGGATGAAACCTGATCCGACTGGTCTTCGGCGGACGCCAGGATCGCTCGCTTCGCTCCCAAGCTCAGACGTCCAAAATCACTCTGCAAGTCCTTCAAGTACAGACGAAACAACATTCGTCGCTCGGCGCGAAACTCGCGCAAAGTTCCAGCACCGTTCTGCTGCTGGCGCTGCACAAACGCCTCATCGGTAGCATTCAGAAGCCGACGCATCGGAAGGTAACGAAAGGCGGAAAAATCTTCAAGCCACTGTTCGTCAAAACCTTCCGTCGATTTAGCGGAACGTTCCGTCTTCAAAAACAAACTCGCCAGCAGGGTTGCAAACACCGCAAGACCCAAAATTCCTACGATAACCGGGACCAATGTCATCTTCGTATGCACCTCTAGCCTAGGTGGACGAGGAGCCTGGAAAACAGCGTTTCCAAATTCTGCCTTATCCTGAGTTGGGCCACTCCCGTTCAGGCACTTAAAAAGATTCTATAGGGATTTGATGACGAATGCAATGCCGGAAAGAACCGTATTCTAGATGAATGAGAGGACTATTTCGCAACTCGCATCAGCGCTCGGTTAATCGCTTCCATTTGCGCAAGCAGCCAACTGCTGTCTCCCGGGCTCCCAGGCGGCACTTCGCCGTCCGCTTCTCCCGCCGAAACCATTCCCACAGCCCAAGCCACGAGGCAACAGGTTCCCATGGCCATCACAGCGATGTTCATGACGTCGGTCACGTCCCTTCCTGTCAAATTCCGGTAAAGATGAGCCACCGTCATCGACAGGAAAAAAAAGAAGGAAACGGCGGTGTGGAATATTGTATTTGCCGCGATCGGCACGGGAAACCAATTCAAGACAACCGCCAACAGGAGCAAAAACAGCGTAATTCCACCCGTGATCACTCGATGCGCAGCCGTTATATAAAGAACATTAAGCGCTCCAACGTGGCGTGACGACTCCAAATCAGGCTGAACCGTCGAAACCGATAAAACCATCGAGCCGAGCAGACCGAAAACAAGAACCTGCTGCCCGACTCGGGCAATGCCCTTGAATCGGTACAAACATTTTTTGTAGATCTCCAAAGCAACTCCGATGTAAAAGAACCAAATCACCGGCTGCAAAATCTGGAAAGAAAGACTCGCCGTGTTGCGGCTCGCCACCAAGTTGATAATGACCGACGCCAATCCGGTCAAGCATTCCGCAATCAAGTACCAAGTGAACGCCCGATAGGACTTCGTCAGGTTTCTGCGCCAGAGGACAAGCGCCAGAAGTCCGGCGCCCACACT
>JAPKZA010000521.1 GCA_026394015.1 Acidobacteriota bacterium | reverse complement strand
CTCGCGTCTTTTCTAGTTCCCGGTTACCAAAACTCGGAAAACTTGTACCACTTGAGGCAGGGGCTGGAGCTGACGCTCACTCGCTTACCTCGACTACTATCAGGATTTGCTCGCTTTCGCGATTTCATTCCTGGGTTGTTCGGCTGCTTTCGCTACCGTTTCGTTACTGCAACTCTCTAACGTTATCAGGTTTTTTTAACTTTGCAAGCCGCTTTTACCGTGAGTACAACACCTACACGACTAGTCCGGCTGCTGAATGGAGTTCAGAGGCTCGATTGACCCTGGAAACTTTTCATTGCCCCTTTGGGTCGCTCGCCGTACCGATTGGCTCGCATTCACCTGACTCAATTAGGATAACAATACTGTGAATAAAGCGCAAGCCGTTTGATCAATTTCTTTGATTCCCCCTATCGGCGTTTCTTTTGGGAGCTGGTCCCTGTGCGTTCGAGGGTGCGTTCAGCGGCTTTTACCCCCCAATATTGAGCTTCTTCAAATATGGAAAAGCCGCTGAGGTCGGAGTGGGCGAAGTAGAGGCCGGGGAGTCCTTGGCGGAGCCGGCGAAGGTCCTTCGATTGGCGGAGGCCGACGACGGGACGGCTCATGGCGTGTCCGTTGCGGAAGACATCGATCCTTTCTATGCACTCCCGAATGCGGGGGTGGGGGCGTGCGAGGTCCTGGAGAACGCGATCTTTCCACGTGGGCCAGTCCGTTGCGAGGAGTTCGCGGCGGACGCTGCGGGCATCCGCTCCGGTGAGGGCCCAGTAGTGGGTCCAGACGGTTTTTTCGATGCGGGTGCGGAGGCTCTGGTGAGTAGCGGAGACGTAGCCGAGCGTGGGAGAACCGTAAACAACGTTATCCCAGGCGACATCCCCGGATTTGTCTGGGAGCTGGTCGAGCGTGAGATTGGAGACTAGCCAAGGGGAATAGGAGAGTCCAGGGAGAGGAGCGAAGTCCTCGACGATATAGGGGGCTAGGTAGGTAGGGGCGGAGAAGATAACGGTTTCAGCCTGCCATGCCGATTTGTCTGCGATGACGAGCCAGCCAGATCCCTGCCGGGAGATTCTCCGGACGGTTTCGTTGGGGCGGAGATAGTGGGCGAGTTTGGCGGTGAGCTTTCGCAGGAGCCAGCCGTTGCCCTCGGGCCAAGTGAGGGGCCCTTTCTCTTCGTGCTCCCGGGCGGCGAAGTAGTGAATCCCTGCGAGGGCGGAGATCTCGGCGCTACCGGCGCCGTAGTCGTCGCGGGTGGAGTAGTCACAGAACCAGCGCAGGTAGTTAGAACGGAAGCCTTCGCGGTCGAGCCAGGCTGCAAAGGTAATCGTATCGAGTTCGGCGACGAGGGCACCTCCCTTCCCTTCCCCTAAGGCGAACGGGATGGTAAAGGCTCCGGTGGCTCGGAAGGTGGCGATGCGTTCGCGGAAGCGACGGTACTCTGCGTGGTCGGCTTGGGTGGCCCCGATCTCTGGCTCGAGCCCCTCCTGCCAGCGACCGTGAATGAAGAGCCTTTCCTGAGGAGAGTGACAGAGGAAGCGTTCGTTCCATTGGCCGTCCTGCCAAGCGCCGAATTCGGTGAGGATTTCCCTAACCAGAGCCGATTCGGCATTAGGGACGGGGATGTAGTGGGCCCCCCAGGGATAAGCGCTGACTTCGTTTTGCCCACAGCGGGAGTTTCCGCCGATCTCGGGTTCCATTTCCAGGAGGACGAAATCGTGAAAGCCCTTTTTGTCGAGCCACCAGGCGGCGCAAAGGCCGGCCATGCCTCCGCCGACGATGACAACGGGAGATCGACGAGAGGAGGTGGGCGGGGTGTAGGCGGATTTATCGCGGAGGCGATGACCACGCTCTTGCGATTCGAAGACGAAGCCACCGGCGATGGGGCGATCGGTTTTGCGCGCGAGGCCGATGAGGGCTGGGGCGCCGAGGAGTTGGGTAACGATCTGGCGCCTAGTGGGCAAGGTGGCTCCACGGCGGGGGGGCGAGGCCGATTAGGATACGGAGGGAGCCGATGCTCTTGGCCGAACCGGACGGCACGGTGGTTGTTTGCTGGCGATTGGCCGTTGAGCGGCTTTGCCGTTCAGAGCTCGGGCCAAGCGGGGATCGGCGGGTGCTTCGGAAGGATCGGGTGGAGCGAGGTCCAGAGTTCTGGGGAGACGGCTCGGTGGGTCTACGGAGGGAGCCGACACGCTTGGCGGAATCGGACAGCGCGGTGGTCGTAGGCTGGGGATTGGCCGTTGACCGGCTTTGCCGCTCCGAGCACGGGCCAAGGACGATCGGCGGAGGAGGGGCGAGGCGGATGCCATGAAAATGCGGCGCGGTTGGTCTACCGAGGTGGCCGACACTCTCGGCCGAACCGGACGGCGCGGTGGTGGTTGTTTGCCGGGGATTTGCCGTTGACCGGCTTTGCCACACAGAGCGCGGGCCAAGCGGGGATCGGCGGATGCCTTGGAAGGATCGGGTGGGGCGAGGGCCAGGGTTCCGGGGAGACGGCGCGGTGGCTGTTTGCTGGGGATTGGGCAAAGGCGGTTGGGGGGGGGGGGGGGGTGGCGGATCAGCGGAGCGGGTTGCTCCGGTAGGCTGCGACGTCCCGTTGCAGAGGATCGGGGCGGGCCTTCGGCTTGGCAGGGAGAACTAGTGGGCAATCTCCCGCCACTCCTTTTCGTAGTATCGAACGAGCGCTTGATCATTGAGCCGATTGGCGTCGGCCGGGACCTCGGCCATGTCCTGGGGAAAAACGAAAAGCTGAGGCAAGGTTTTCAGATCCAGAAACCGCAAGCCGGCGGGCAAACGCGTCGGGGGCTGATAGTCGCCGGCACCGGCGAGGATGTACCCCCATTCGCCGAAACTGGGAACGTACACGTGATAAGGCCACGTATGGAAGCCAGCCTGCTTGAGGGTATTGGCGATCGACCAGAAGCTTTGCCGGGCGAAGAGCGGGCTGGTGGACTGAACGACGACTCGTCCGCCGCGGGCGACATGCCTCGACAGGAGACGGTAGAAGGCCGTCGTATACAGCTTGCCGAGCGAGTAGTTGGTCGGGTCGGGGAAGTCGATGACGACGAAATCATAGACCTCCTGGTTCTGGTCGAGCCAGACGAAGGCATCGGCGTTGATCACCTTCACGCGGGGATTCGAAAAAGACTCGCTGTTGAGTTTCTTCAAGAGCGGATGCTTGGTGAAGAGGTCGGTCATCTCCGGGTCGAGGTCGACAAGGGTCACCCTTTCGATGCCGGGATACTTGAGGATTTCACGGACGGCGAGGCCGTCGCCGCCACCGAGGACGAGGACTCGCCGGGGCGCGTCGATGGAGGCGAGGCCGGGGTGGACGAGGGCTTCGTGGTAGCGGTACTCGTCGCGGGAGGAGAACTGGAGGTGGGAGCTCAAAAAAAGACGGAGGTCGTCCTTCCACTTGGTCAGTACGATGCGCTGGTAGCGGGTGTTGCGGGAGAAGACGACGTCGTCGGCGTAGATGCTGTTGTCCGCCGCCTCGGTGATTTGATCGGCGAAGCCCATGCCGATCCCGAGGGCCACGACGACGACGCCGCCAGCGACGCGGAGCATGGGGGCGGTGCCGAGTTGGGCGCGGAAGAGATAGATCGACCAGACGGCGACGCCGGCGTTGACGAGGCCGAAGAGCAGGGCGCTGCGGACCATGCCGAGTTTTGGAACGAGGACGAGGGGAAACAGGAGCGAGGCGCCGAGTGCGCCGAGGTAGTCAAAGGTCAGGACGTTGGCGACGAGGTCGGTGAACTGGAAGCGTTCCTTGAGGATGCGCATGAGGAGGGGGATTTCGAGCCCGACGAGGGTGCCGATGACCATGACCAGGCCATAGAGGAGAAAGCGGAAGCCTTCGGTATAGGCGAACGAGAGAAAGAGAATGGACGAGGAGAAGCCGCCGACGAGGCCGACCATGAGTTCAATCGTGATGAACCGGGCGACGAGGCCGCGATGAATAAACTTCGACAGCCAACTGCCGATGCCCATGGCGAACAGGTAGCTGCCGATGACGGTAGAGAATTGCAGGATGCTATCACCGAGCAGGTAGCTGGCGAGGGCACCGGCAATCAACTCATAGATCAGGCCGCAGGCCGCGATGAGGAAGACCGAGATGAAGAGAACGATTGCCACGAGGGCTCGGGTTAATGAACGGAAGCAGCGATGATGATGCTGATTCCGAGCATCAGGAAGCCGACGAAGACCGCCGCGGCCATGTTGTGTTTCTGGAAGATCTCGATGCCGAGTTCGCCGGGAGTGGCCTTATCGATAACGAAGAAGGCGACGATGTAAATCACGATGCCGAGGGCGGCATAAATGACGGCGTTTAGAAAGTGATCGAAGCGGAATTCCATAGTCTGTTATTTCCCCCCGAAGTATCGGGCATGACCAGCGTAGTGGGAGCGGTAGGCTCCTGGATTGTTGCGAACGGATTTGGGGACACCATCCACCTTGTCGTACGGGGTGAACGGGGACCAACCGGTGAGGCTGGAGACGGCGAGTCCGCCGGCGACCAGCATACTGTAGGCCATGTAAAATTTGCTCATTATTCGTCCTCGTCGGTTGCACTGGAAGAGCTGCCGCCGGTACTGCTCTCGGCCCAGCGTTTTGATTCAAAGGCGGCGGCGCGGATGCTGGTCCAGATGGGAGGGATCAGCAAGAGAAACATGCCGAGGAAGTAGCGGAAGTAGAAGGGGCGCCCCCGGACGATTTGCACGCGGAAAGGGATGCTGGACGTGAGGCCGCCGGCGACGGCAGGGTCGGTTTCCGGTTCCACACGGAGGTAGTAGCGGCCGCCTGGAATATTGGGCAACAGGACATCGTCGGTCTTGCCGCCTTCGGTCCAACTGCCATCGGAATCGGTGCCGGAGTAGTAGCTGACTTCGCGGCCAAAGTCGTAGGCTTGGCCGGTCTCCTCGTTGATGAGGGCCATGCTGAAGTAGACCCACTGGTTGGTAATGTCGGCGTTGATACCGACTTCGACATTGTCATTCCTACCATCGAGGGTGAAGATGTCGGACACGAAGCTCTTTTCCGCGGTGGATGCGGGGTTGACGACGTAGGTTTTATTGAGAACGGTTTTACTGGGGGCGAGGATGGCGAAGAAAACCATCAGGCAGAAGAGCAGAGCGCACATGGCCCCGTAGAAGAGCCACGAATTGCGGACGCGGCCGGCGTAGGGGGATGGTTGATTGGAATAGACGCCGATGGGCGGGGGGCAGGGGGTTTTGACTTGGAAGGCCTGCCAGATTTCGGTTCCCGGGATGTACTCGCCCTGGCTCCAGGCGACCTCATTCTCGGTGGTCTCGGACGAGAGCATTTTGGGCGGGTTGATGTAGTCCGCAGTATCGACGGCTTCGCCGACCTGAACCATCCAGGGGAACTCACCGATGACGAACCAGGTATAGGCACGGGCCGTTTGGAAGGAACGATAATTTTCGCCGGCGTACGCCAGACCAGACATGGACGGGGCGGGGAGGACTTGGAGCGGCGTGACGAAGTTCCAGTGGTTATCGTATTCACTGAGATAGCGAAAGCCTTGATAGGGGTTCCAGAGGACGTATTCGCGCCAGAAGTAGTTCGTGCCTTCGACGTTAATACCGCGCTGTTGGAAGCCGATGGCCTCCCAGAGAACGCCCTTGAGCTTGCCGCGGGAGCCGAGCGGGATGGCGGGCTCGATGGTCATGGCGGCTTGCCAGGTGCCGATGATTTGGAGTTGCGGGTTAGTCGCGTCGATGGTGCTGCTGCAGTAGCTGCAAATGACGCCGGCGGCGGCGCCGAGGGCGCGGAGTTCGATTTGGGAGCCGCACTGGGGACAGTTCAGCGCCTTCGGTTTGGGGACGAAACCTTTGCGGGGAGCGGCGGGATTCATGCGGTGGGCCACCCTTCGAACTCTTTGACGTTCTTGAGTTTCAAGCTATCGAAGGCAACGAACTGGCCGAGGAACAGCAGAGGCGGGTTTTCGGAATAGTCGAGGGTGGCGAAGCGGCCGTCGTTCGTCCGAAAGTCAGCGAAGCGGCACTGCTCTTTGTCGTAGGAGGTGAAGGGGAGTTCGCCTTCGGTGGTCTCGTACATCGCTTCGGTGATGACAGTGAGATAGAGCGGCACGCCGTGCTGGGTCATCAGCAGGCCACGGTGGAGATCGGACTCGGCAGGGGGACCATCGGTCATACTGTTCTGGAATGAGATGGCATATTCGGCCTGGGCGTCGGAGAGCCAGCCGTTTGAGCCATCCGAAAAATACAGATGCCATTCGTTCCAGGTGCCGAGATCGTAGCGGTAGACGATGCGACCGATCACTTGGAATGGCTTGTCATTGAAGATGCCTTCGGTGCCGATTTGGATGGGCGAGATGTCGATGGGGAGGTCGGCGGCCTTGCCGACGAGGGCTAGGTTGATGTCGTTCCGCACGAGGATGGACTTGCAGTATTCGCAAGTCGTCTGGACAGCGCCGGACCAGCGGAATCGAATTTCCGCTCCACAATTTGGACAGATGGCGTTGCGTGTACTCATCAGTTGCCGTAGCGCCTCTCCAATTGGCGCACCCGCACTTCCTGGGCTAAGAACGTCCTTTCAAGATACGACACAAAATCCCATTCCGGGCGGGCCTTACAACAAAACACATTGAGGCATAGGCTACCGAATTCAGGGAAGGTATGGCAAGCGAGGTGGGATTCGGCGAGCAGGCACAAGCCGGTGATTCCGCCGGGACCGGGGAACTGGTGCCACTGCGCTTCGGCGACCGGGTGCAGGGACAGTTCGGCGATGAGGTCAGCGAAGAGGGCGCGGAGAGTATTGAGATCCTTGAGACGCTCGGCTTCGCAGCCGAGCGCCTCAATGACCCATTCACATCCGGAAACGGTCATAACCTGAGACTATACCGCAGGTTGAGGAGATCCACACTCGCCGCAGAATTTCGCGGCGCGAGGGATCTTGGAGCCGCAATTGAAACAGAACTTCGTTTCGCCTTGCGGGGCGGCGGAGGCAGCGACCGGGACGGCGGCGACGGGCGGAGGAGCCGGGGGCGGGGCCTGCTGCTGTTGGGGTTGTTGATAGGCTTGCTGCATGGCACCGGTCATCGCTTGGGCCATGCCGTAGCCAGCGCTGAGGCCGGCGCCGATGCCGGCGATGCCCCCTTCGTTGGCGGCGGCGATGGGGATTGACTGCGCGACCTGGAACTGGGTATAGCGGCCCATATCGCCAATCATGTTCATCGAAATCCGCTCGTCGAGGCGCTTTTGCAGCTCTTCGGGGAGGCTGAGTTCGCGAACGACGAAGGTATCGAGTTGGAGGCCGAGGTCGTTGAACGACGGCTGAAGAGCGGCGAGAATCTGGGCGCCGAGTTCGACCTGATTGGCGATCATGTCGAGGAACGGGATGCCGCTTTGCGCGAACGCATCGGCCATGCGGCTGATGACGATATCGCGGAGTTGGCCTTCGAGTTCGGCGGCGCGATAGACTTCACGGGTGCCGCTGACCTTGAGATGGAACGTGCGGGGGTCGGCCAGATGCCAAGCGTAGACACCATTTCCGCGGACGCGGACGGCACCGAACTCTTTATCCCGGATGGTGATGGGATTGGGGGTGCCCCATTTTTGGTTGAGCTGCTGACGGGTACTGAAGAAGTAGACGTCGCTCTTGAAGGGACTTTCAAACATCTTGTCCCAGTTCTTGAGGTTGGTGAGCAGCGGTATGTTCTGCGTCGAAACTTTGTAGGTTCCGGCGGAGAAGATGTCGGCCATACGGCCTTCGTTGACGAAGGCGGCCATTTGCGATTCACGAACGGTCAGCGAGGCTCCGTTCTGGATTTCCATGTCCGCCATGGGAAACCGATAGGAGAGGACGCCGTCTTCGTTCTCGACGTACTGGAGTACGTCAATAAACTGTTTCTTGATGAAGCCGGACACGCCGGAGCTTTTGAGGAAGTCGTTGATACCCATTAGGATTTGGACCTGTGCTGAGTATAACGCCGCTTTTCGGGAAATGTTCCCGGAATCGGACGTTCGTTACTGTTGTTGCTGCTGCTGCATCTGTTCCCAGTGTTGATCGGCGACCGGAGAACTGCCGCTGTTGCTGCCGGGAAGCAGGATGAGTTCCTCTTTATCGTCGGCGGGGGCGTCAGTCGGCAGGACGCGGACAGCGACGGTGAGTTCGCTGGTGGCGCGGCCCTTATAGACGCCTTTAGTGGGGGGGACGTCGGCGTAGTCACGCCCGATGGCGGCGCGGATGTGGCGGTTGCCGCAGAGCGTATTGTTCGTCGGATCGAACCCGACCCAGAGGCCGGAGTGGTTCGGTCCCAGACCGGGGAGCCAGGCTTCCACCCAGGAATGGGTAGCGCTGGGGGTGGAGCGATCGGCGTGTTTTTCGCGGGGGAAGACGTAGCCGCTGACGTAACGGCAAGGAATTTTGAGACCGCGGGCGATGGCGATCATGATGTGGGTGAAGTCCTGGCAGACGCCTTTGCGGTTGGCGAGGGCGAGGTCGATGGGGGAATCGACGCGGGTGGACTTGGGCACGTAGTCGAAGGCCGCGAAGATTTTCTCGTTGAGGGCGCGAAGAAGAGTGAGGGGGTCCAGGCTACGATCCACTCCGAGTTCGGCGATGAGCTTTTCAAGTTCGGCGGAAGGTTCGGTGAAGTGGCTGGGGGTTTGGAACTCGTAGAGTTCGCCCGAGGCCCACATTTCATCGATGGCGGCCCAGGCGGAATGGGGCAGCGACGCCGGGAGTTCGGCGGGTTCTTCGACTTCGACGACCGCTTCGGCGATGAGGGCGAGGCGGTTATGGTGGCCGGGGACGTCGAAATGATGAACCGTGTTGCCGAGGTAGTCGCGGTAGAACTGCACGCGCGCCCGGGGGGTGACATGGAGTTCAAACTTCAAGCACTGTTGGAGGAACTCGCTGCGGGGACGCATGCGGACTTCCATCACGCTTTCGCTGACGGGTGAGCTGTAGTGGAACCGGGTGACGTGTCGAATGGAGTAGAACATGTTTAGGCTTCGAGGGCGGCGTCGACGGGGTAGTCGATGTAGACCTGGTGAACTGCGTTGTGGATTTGGGAGCACTGGCTCTCGATACCCGCTAAAAATTCGTGCATGCCGGTGTGCGAGACCTCGTCCATTTCGGTGTAACAGAGCGTGGCGCGGAGCTTACCGGCAAGCCGGGCGGGTTGGTTTCCACCGTCTCTTTTGGATCGCGGCAGCGCCCTCATGACGGTATCGATCTGGTCGACGGCGAAGCGGATGGAGTGGGGGAACTCGTCACTGAGCAGAAGAAAATCGGCGATGCGTTCGGGCTTGAGGTCGGCGGTGTAGACCTTACAATAGGCTTCGAACGCGGTGAGCGATTTGAGGAGGCCGATCCATTCGGAATGCTCTTCAAAGTTGATGGTGGCGGCGCGGGTGGGGTGGAAGGTTTTGAAATGAACATCGAGGAGGACGGCACTGGAGGTGGCGCGTTCGATGAAGCGGCCGAGTTGGATGAATTGCCAGCCTTCGCCATGATTCATGGTCGAGTCGGTGATGCCTTGAAAGAGATGGGCCCCGTCGCGGACGCTGCGGAGGAAGTCTGTCGGTTCGGTTTCCCAATCTTCCTGGACCGCGTTCGAGCGGACGTCGTGGAAGAGTTTATTGATCTGCTCCCACATTTCCGAGCTCGTGTGTTCGCGAACTTGGCGGGCGTTGTCGCGGGCGAAGGATATGCAGGAGACGATTGATAGACGGTTCGAGGGGTCGAAGCAGACCCACTGGATGAGGTCGATGTCGTTGATTCCTTCGGGCGGTTCGAGGCCGAGGGAGGTGTTGATGCGTTCCCAGTGCTTCTGGCTCGAACTGGAAAAAGATTCGAGTTGGAGCCCGAGATGAATTTCGAGAACGCGGGCGGTGTGCTCGGCCCGTTCGAGATAGCGCGACATCCAGTACAAGGCGTCGCCAACGCGCGAAAGCATGTCCATTAGTTGAGCACCCAGGTATCTTTGCTGCCGCCGCCCTGCGAGGAGTTGACAACGAGTGAGCCTTTGCGAAGGGCGACGCGAGTGAGGCCGCCGGGGACGATAACCGACTTTTCGCCTTGATAGAGAATATAGGGGCGAAGGTCGATGTGACGAGGTTCGATGTTACCGCCGTCGACGAAGCAGGGGGCGGTGGAGAGGCTGATGGTGGGTTGGGCGATGTAGTTCCGGGGGTCTTCGAGGATGCGAAGGCGGAACTCTTCCTGCTGCTCTTTGGTGGAGTGCGGGCCGATCAACATACCGTAACCGCCGGACTCGCCAACCGCTTTGACGACGAGCTTATCGAGGTTGTTGACGATGTGGTTGAGGTGGGTGGGGTCGGTGGCGAGGAAGGTTTCCACGTTTTGAAGAATTGGATCCTGCTGGAGATAGTACTTGATGATTTTGGGGACGTAGGCGTAGAGGGCTTTGTCGTCGGCGACGCCGGTACCGATGGCGTTGGCGAGGGTGACGTTGCCGGTGCGGTAGGCGTTGAAGAGGCCGGGGACGCCGAGGATGGAATCCTTGCGGAAGGAGAGGGGATCGATGAAGTCGTCGTCGATGCGGCGGTAGATGACGTCGACGCGGCGCAGGCCGGAGGTGGTGCGCATGTAGACGATGTTGTCGTGGACGACGAGGTCGCGGCCTTCGACGAGTTGGATGCCCATTTGGCGGGCGAGGAAGGAGTGTTCGAAGTACGCGCTGTTGTAGACGCCGGGGCTGAGCAGGACGACGGTGGGTTCGGGGCGGCCGTCGGGGCTGAGATTGCGGAGCGTGGCCAGGAGCGCTTGGCCGTAGTGGTCGATGGGCCGGACGCCGCAGGCTTGGTAGAGGCGGGGGAAGATCCGCTGCAGCACTTGGCGGGAGGTCATCATGTAACTGACGCCGGAGGGGACGCGGAGGTTGTCGTCGAGGACGACGAACTCGCCGTCGGGGAGGCGGATGAGGTCGGTGCCGACGACGGGGAGGTAGTTGCCTTTGGGCACGTGGACGCCACGCATTTCGCGGCGGAAGTGTTTGCAGCTATAGATGATGTCGCGAGGGACGACGCCATCGGAGAGGATTTTGCCTTCGTGATAGATGTCGCGGAGGAACAGGTTCAGCGCGTGGATGCGCTGTTCGAGACCGGCTTCGACCTTGCCCCATTCCTGGGCGGTGATGATGCGGGGCAGGAGGTCGTGGGGGATGATGCGTTCGGTGCCTTCGTCACGGCCGTAGACGGTGAAAGTGATGCCTTGATGGAGGAACGACTGGTCCGCGGCTTGCTTGTGGAGGCGGAGTTCTTCGGCCGGCAACTGGAGCAGGAAATCGTAGATTTCCTGGTAGTGTTCGCGGGGAGCGCCGTCGGCGAGGAACATCTCGTCGAACGGGTCGCCGAGTTCGTAGTTGGAAAAGGGGGCGGGAAATTTTCGTCGCTCAAGGGCACGGCCAGTCATCGTCATAAGGTTCTTAACAGGGTCTTCGACGGAGAAGGATTTCCTACGCTAACGCGGTCGTCCGCAGCGTGTCAAATTCGTGACCTACTGGGAGATCAGATTGGCGAAGAGTCGGGTGGCACCGGGGACGGCGTATGGCAGTTGGCGGTACCAAGCCAGGGCGCAGTAGATCCACTTCCCCTTGCCGACGGTGGCCTCCATCCAGATTCCCTGCTGGGGCTTTTGGCCGGTGTCGTTGGTTTCGACGAGCGGCCGATACTCAGGCGCCCAGGTCGAGAAAAACTTGCTGCCGCGTTGCTCGACCCAGCCATCGAAATCCTTGAGGGTGATCGCGTTGGGGGCGGCGAAGACCGGGGCGGTCGGGATCAGGAGTTTGACGGGGCTGTCTTCCTCGCTGACCTCCTCGGGATTGCGGCCCATGGAATACGGGAAGGGGCCGAAGTTCTTGTTGCGGGCGAATTCCAGACGCCGGGCGTTGTTGGCGGGGAGGTCGGGGCGGGCGGCGTAGGCTCGGATGCCGAGGAGGATCGTCGTGTATTTGCTGAAGTCGGTTGCCGGGGAGATGAGGTCGTAGGGGACGCCCAACTGTTGGAGCGCTTCGGGGACGTCGTCGCCGGAGCCCATCAGGTAGCCGATGCGGAGGCCACTGCGGACCTGGACGTCGATCGCGCGAACGCGGTGGACGGCGGACTTCGAAAGGTAGATGGTTTTGAGGCCGGGGTAGGTGACGGGTTGGAAGCTTTGGTCGAAGTCGCGGCCATTGTAGCGGGCGATGGCGCGGACGGTGATCTCTCCGGCGGCAAGGGTGGCGGGAGGGATCAACGTGAAGCTGAGTTTGGTTTGTTCGCGTTCGCGTTGGAAGGCGAAGGGAACCTCGGCGGGGTCGGCGCGCCAGCCAGCGGGGAGGGCGAGGCGGACGGTGCCGATGGCGGGGCCGTTGACGTTGGAGCCGACCGTGACTTGGACCTTGTGGCTTCGTTTCGTAAGAGGCAGGATGCCGGCTTCGGTGGGGAACTGGAGCGTGATGGGGGGGCCGACGGCGAGGTCGTTGAGGTGTTCGAGTTGGGTCGAGTCGACCGTCGAGGTTTTGAGAGTGGTCTCGATGACGCCTTTCGCGTGGTGGACGCGGACGCGGATGGGCGGGTCCGGCAGGGGCTGGGCGAAGTTGTTCGTGAGCTTGTATTTGGGTTCGCGGATGGAGTCGCGGGTCCAGTAGGCGGCGGTGTAGGGGGGTGATTCGGGGACCTTGATTGTAAACCGGCCGGGTTCGTTTTCGGTGATTTGGTAAGCGGGGGGCGCGATAAGCTCGATTTTGCTGGCTTCGGCGCCGTGCAGTTTCACGGTGGCTTTGAAGGTTTGGCCGGGGACGGCGACCGAAAACGTTTCGGCGGGGCGGAAGGCCGCAAAGGGGCCGGAGAGCGGGTTGCTGGGGTCGACGCGGGCTTCAACGATGGGGCCGGGTGCGGGGAAGGGATGGGAGTTGGGGCCGTCGGGGATGCGTTCGAGGAAGCTTTCTTCCTTGTCGGCGAGGCCGACCTTGGACTGGGTGAGGCGGTAGTAGCTGAACTGGGGGCCGAGGCGACTGACGGCGCCGCCGGTGGCCTGGGAGCGCTGGAAGCGGAGGCCTTCGCGGGCGATTTGGGCGTAGGTGCGGCCGAGGATGGGGTCGAAGTCGCCGGTCGAAAGTTTGATGGTGTAGCCATCGAAGGGGTTGCGGGTGCCAACGTAGAGTTTCAGCGGCTGCCAGGGGGGGCCGACGTCGGGGAAGCGCTTGGGATCGGCGGAGGCGGCGAAGGCTTCCTGGGCGAGGATGCCGGAGGCTTCGTGGTTGCCGTGGCCGTCCTGCGGGGTGCCGGACCAGCGGGAGATGAGGATGTGCGGCTTTTCGGCGCGGATGATGCGGACCATGTCGGCGAGGACCTCTTCGCGGTTCCATTGGCGGAAGGTTTCGCCGACGTTTTTGGAGTAGCCGTAGTCGATGAAGCGGGTGAAGAAGACGCGGGCGCCGTAGTATTCGGCGGACTTGAGGACTTCGACGGTGCGGAGGGCGCCGAGGGCATCGAAGAAATCGCTGGTGACAAGATTGGCGCCGGACTCGCCCCGGTTGAGAATGAGCATGGACATGTCGACGCCGTACTTGCGGGCGAGGAGAGTGATGGCGGGGCCGTCTTCATCGTCCGGGTGGGCGGCGATGTGCATGGCTCGGATGGAGGTTTTGGCCGAGAGTTGGGCGCGGTGGAGGCCGGCGGCGCCGCGGTCTTCGGCGATGGGATCTTGCGCGTTGAGGAGGAGGGGGAGAAAAAACAGAAGCTTCCGCATTCGTTTTAGTGTGTCATCATAATTGATGTACTGGTTGGACGGGCAGTCGCTGGAACGCTTCGCTTGCGGAGGGTTCTAGAGGAAAGTCCGGTCTCCATTGGGCGTCGTGCCGGCTAACGGCCGGGGGGGTCGCGTTAAGGCGACTTTACGGATTAGTGCAACAGAGAATATACCGCCTGGTCATTTGGCCGGGTAAGGGTGAAAAGGTGCGGTAAGAGCGCACCGCGCTGGCGGTAACGTCAGTGGCAGGGCAAACCCCACGCGGAGCAATGCCAAATAGGGGGAGAGGGGCGGCCCGTCCCGTTACAATCCCCGGGTAGGCAGCTAGAGCCTGTTAGTAATAACAGGTCGAGACGAATGACTGCCGCCTGCGCAAGCAGAGTACAGAAACCGGCTTATAGTCCAACCAGTACAGAATTTTTGAGGGCATAATTGGATTATGCCGACTCTACTCGAAGCCGTGATGGATGGGCCGCCGCGGCCGCACAAGTTGTGGACGCGGGAGGATTGCGCGGTATTGGAGAAGGCTGGGCTCGTTGAGGCGGAGCGGTACGAGCTGATCGAGGGGGAGTGGATACTCAAGATGGGAAGGAATTACCCCCACGTCCTGGCGCTGACATGTCTGGTCACTTGGCTGCAGGCCTGTTTCGGTGCCATGTCGGTGATCTATGAGGCCCCTATTGATCTGCGGCCGGAGGATCACCCCACGAGTGAACCCGAGCCTGATGTGAGTGTGCTTGTGCGGTCAGTGCGGGAGTTCTCGTCTCACCCGCGGCCTCAAGATTTACGCCTGGTCGCCGAGGTTGCCGACTCTTCGCTGGCGTTCGACTTGACGACGAAAGCTCGGCTCTATGCGCGATCGGGGATTGTTGAGTATTGGGTGCTCGATGTTGATGGGCGGCGGTTGATTGTTCACCGCGAGCCAGTGGAGGGGCGGTATCAGTCGGTCGTCGCGTTCGGCGAAGAGGAGCGCGTGGCGACGCTGGCGGCTCCGGAGCAGGACGTGCGGGTCGGCGATTTATTCTAGGACTGAACCGTTAAGCCCGAGGCTTCGAGGCCTTTGATAATGGCGGCGCGGGTGGCGGTGACTTCGTCGCTCGTGAGCGTCCGGTCAGCGGCTCCGACCGTGATGCGGTAGGTCATGCTGCGGCCCCTCTCGCTCGTGTAGTCGTAAAGATACTGCACCTTTAGCGCCTGGGGCCCGGCGAGCGGCTCGATGAGGCCGAGAACACGACCGGCGAGTTCACGGGGATCGGCGACGACAGTGAGGTCAAAGGCACTCGTCGGGAAGCGGCGGAGCGGACGGTATTTGCCGGTCTCCGGGCGGAGGGCCTGGAGCTTGACGAGATCGAGATAGAGGACCGCGGCACGGCCGGTTTCAACCGCCGAAGGATGGAACTCGAAGAGACGACCGATGGGTTCGTTTCGTAGAATCACGACGGCGGAGCGGAACGGGTGCTCATAGGAATGAGCCGTGGCTGGCTCCAGGGTACAGCCGACGGCGATGGTCCCGGCGAGACGCTTGAGCTCGAAGAGGCTGGCGGTGCCGTCCCCATGCTTGGTAAAACTGACGGCGGCCAGATGCGGAATCTCCTCGGGGAGGTCGCGACCACGATCGTGGATTTCCTTGCCGATTTCGAACAAACGGAAGGATTCGAACTCGCGGGCGTTGTCGTTGATGTTGCGCTTGATGTGCGGCAGGAGACTGGTCCGGAGCAGTTCCTGGCCCTGGGCGATAGGGTTGACGACGCGGACATGGTCGGCGATCGGGAGGCCGAGTTCAAGGGCTTGCGCTTCGTTGACGAACGAATAGTTGTAGACCTCGGTGTAGCCTTGGGCCGTAAGCAGTTGGCGGAGGCCGCGGAGGTAGGCGCGTTCGGGCGGAAGCGGGGGGACCGTGTTGGGGACGAGCGGCGGCAGGGGCGTGAGGTTGCCGTAGCCGATCATGCGGCCGACCTCTTCGACAAGATCGTCCTTGATGGAGACGTCTTTGGTAGCGCGCCAACTGGGAACGGTGACCGTGAACTCGCCATCGGTTTCAGTGACGCCGAAGGCGAGCGAAGTGAGAATGGCGGTGACCTCCGCGGCAGTTAGATCGGCCTTGCCGAGCTTGCGCCGCATCCAAGCAAGCGAGAACTCGATGGGGGCGGGGGGAGCGGCGGGATAGTAGACGTCAGCGACGCCACCAACGACTCGGATGCCGGGAGAGACCTGTTCGAGCAACGCGATGGCTCGGGCGAGGGCGCGGACGGTGTTGGCGGGGTCCTGGGACTTTTCGAAGCGCATCGAGGCGTCGGTGCGGAGCTTGAGCTTCGTGGACGTTTTGCGGATCGAAGCCGCGTGGAAGTTGGCGGCTTCGAGGAGGATGGTGGTGGTGGAAGCGCTGATGGCGGAGGGGCCGCCGCCGATGATGCCGGCGATGCCAACCGGGCCGCTTTCGTCGGCGATGACGAGGACGGAGGGGTCGAGAAAATAGGTCGTGCCGTTGAGGGCGGGGCAGGGTTCGCCGTCGGCGGCCGTGCGGACGGTGATGCCGCCGTTGAGCTTCGCGGCGTCGTAGGCGTGCATGGGCTGGGCCAGATCGGCCATGACGAAATTGGTGACGTCGACGATGTTATTGATGGGGTTCAGGCCGACCGATTCGAGGCGCTGCTGGAGCCAGAGCGGGGACGGCTGAACGGTGACGTTCTCAAAGCGCAGGGCGGAGAAGCGGGGGCAGAGCTTGGGGTCAACGATCGAGACGGCGATGGGGGCGGGGCCGGAGGGGAGGTCGGCCGAGAGGGGGCGAAGAGCGCGGCCGGTAATGGCGGAGACCTCGCGGGCCATGCCGTGGTGGCCCCAGAGGTCGGGGCGATGGGTGAGCGACTTGTTGTCGATCTCGATGATCGTGTCAGAAGAGCAGCCGGGGATGGCGTCTCCAGGATTGCCGGTCACGAACTCGATGATCCCTTCGTCCTCACTACTGATGCCGAGTTCCTTGGCGGAAGCGAGCATGCCGGCGCTGTCGACTCCGCGGAGCTTGGCGTTGGTGACGCCGAGTTGGCCCGGAGGGACATAGGCGGTCAAAAGATTGGCGCGGCAGTTGGGGGCTCCGCAGACGACCTGCTTGATGCCGTAGCGGCCCGTGTCGACCGAGGTGACGGCGAGATGGGTGCCGGGGATCGGCTCGGAGGTCAGCACGCGCGCGACGACGACGTGATCGAAGTGAGCGCCGTGGGCTTCGACGCCTTCGCACTCGGCGGTCTTGATGGTGATGAGGCTGCCGAGTTCGGCAGGGGCCAAAGTGAGGCCGTCAATGTGCTCAGCGAGCCAGGAGGAGGAGAACTTCATCGGGTCCTTAAAACTGCGTGAGGAAGCGGAGATCGCCGCCTTGGAGTTGGCGAATATCGTCGATGGCGTAACGCATCATGACGAGGCGGGTGAGGCCGAGGCCGAAGGCAAAACCGCTGTACTCTTCGGGGTCGATGCCGCCGAGGCGGAGGACGTTGGGATGAACGAGGCCGCAGGGCAGGAGTTCGACCCAGCCCGAGTGTTTGCAGACCGGGCAGCCGGTGCCATTGCAGATGAGGCACTGGATATCGAGTTCGAAGCCGGGTTCGACGAAGGGGAAATAGCCGGGGCGGAGCCGGACGGTGACGTCGCGTTTGAAGATGGCCGAGAGCAGCGTCTTCATGAAATAGATGAGGTGGGCGACGGAGACGTCCTTGTCGACCATCATGCCTTCGAGTTGATAGAAGGTATGTTCGTGGCTGGCGTCGACCTCTTCATTGCGGAAGACGCGCCCCGGGGCGATCATGCGGAGCGGCGGGCCGAGCTTCTTCATGCCGCGAACCTGGACGGGAGAAGTATGGGTCCGGAGCAGGTGGCCATTCGAGAGCCAGAAGGTATCCTGCATGTCGCGGGCCGGGTGATCGGGCGGGATGTTCAGCGCGTCAAAATTGTTGAACTCGGTTTCGACTTCGGGGCCGTCGAGAACCGTGAAACCGAGCGAGACGAAGAGGTCTTCAATTTCGGCCTGGATTTGGGTGAGCGGGTGGAGGCTGCCGAGACCGGGGCCGGGGGCGGGGACCGTCAGATCGAGCCATTCGCATTCCAGGCGTGCGGCGAGGGCGGCGGCGGCGAAGGCGTTTTGGCGGGTCGAGAGCGTCTCTTCGAGCGATTGTTTGGCCGCGTTGAGGAGTTTGCCCACGACGCCGCGCTGCTCCGGCGACAGCTTGCCCATGTCCTTCGAGACTTCGGCGAGCTTGCCCTTGCGGCCGAGCACTTCGACGCGGATCGTTTCGAGTTCATCGGCGGTGGTAACCGCGGCAATGCGCGCCTGGGTGGCGGCGGCCAAATCAGAGAGCAGAGTTTCGATCATTTCGTGAGGCGCTCAAGTAGGGCGACGACGCCGGAATGGTTGCGGGCGCGGGCCATATCGAGCGGAGTTTCCCCTTTTTCAGATTTCGATTTGGGGTTGGCTTCGTGGGCGAGCAGCAAGCGGACCAACTCCTCGCTACCATTGGCGGCGGCGGAGTGGAGGGCCGTATATTGACTGGCTTGCTCGGCGTTTATTTCGGCATTGTGAGAGAGAAGCAGAGCGCACACCTCGCGATGGCCACCGGCGGCGGCGGCATGCAGTGGGGTGTTGCCCATGGTGTTGGCGCTGCGCATTTTGACGCTGGCCCCGAGATCGAGCAGGACTTCAACGCAATCGAATTGGCCGAAGAAGCTCGCCAAGTGGAGGGCGGTCCAGCCGTCGGAGCTGTGCATATCCAACGGTTTGTTTTCGCCGCTGAGCAGTTGGCGAAGAATCGTTGAGTGGCCGAGGGCGGCGGCGGCGAACTGGTCCAGCTCGGCACCGCGGGCGAGCAGTAGAGCGGCAATTTCGCGACGGCCGCTGTAGGCGGCGAGCAGCAACGGCGGCATTCCCGCCGAGCCCCCACCGTGAACGAGTTGGGGGGCGGCGGTCAAAAGCTCTGCGACGCGGCCCTCGTCGCCGGATTTGATCGCAGCGTGGAGTTCCTGCGCGGGGGTCATACTATTTGAAATCCTGGCCGACGGCCACTCCTGCGGGCAAGAAGAACTCGGCCCCTTTCGTCATCTCCATCGCGAGATGGTTGAGGTAGAAGATCAGAACGCTCGCCGGGAGTTTGCCTTCGAACTCGCTCCAAACCCGTTGCTGCCAGTCTCCGGTGAGATGCTCGGCAATGTCAGCGTCCTTCTCAAAAAACCCCTCTGTGTGGGGTACGCCGAGGAAGTTGAGCACGGGGACGATCAAGGTATCGACGTGGGAGACGAGGATGGCTTGGGACAGATCCATGGCCAGATCTTCGTCGCGTTCGTCGGCTAAACGGGCCCATTGCCGGGGAGCGCTCTTAAAGAGCGACTCGCTGTTTAGCTTCACAACGCGAAGGCGGAGCTTGATTCGTTCGAAGAGCTGGTAGGTCCGCAGCTTTCCGAGGCTGATGTTTTTTAACAGATCTCGGAACGAGGATTGACCCAGTCCCAGATAAATATCGCAAAGCTGCATTCTTTCGAGGTTAGCATAGTGCGGTAGAGTAGAAGGTTTGGTCAGCAAATGAGTAATATTATTGTTTTAGGGGCGCAGTGGGGCGACGAAGGGAAGGGGAAGATGGTTGACCTCTTCTCTGAGAAGTTCGACATCGTCACGCGCTATCAAGGCGGGCATAACGCCGGCCACACCGTCTATATCGGTGCCCAGAAGTACGTCTTGAAGCTGATCCCGAGCGGGATTCTGCGGCCGGGCGTCCAGGCGGTCATCGCCAACGGGGTCGTCATCGACCCGGGCGCGCTGTTGACCGAGATCGGCACGCTCGAAAAAGCCGGGTTGCCCGTCGTCGAGCAGTTGAAGATTTCGGATCGGGCGCACGTGATTTTCCCGTTCCACCGCATCGTCGAAAAGATGAGCGAAGGGCGGAAGGATCGGACGGCCATCGGCACGACGTCCCGCGGGATTGGCCCGTGTTACGAAGACAAGATCGGCCGGCGCGGCATCCGCATCGCCGATCTCTGTGATCGGGAGATTTTCCGCAGCCTTTTCAGCGTTTTGGCCGACGATAAGAAGACGATCGCCGAGGCGTTTGGCATTCCTTGGGATCTGGATGTCGATGCGCTCCGCGACGAATACGAAGCGTTCGCCGAGCGGATTCGTCCGATGGTCTGCGACACCTCGCTACTGCTGGCGAAAGCGATGAGGGGCGGACAGCGCGTGCTGTTTGAAGGCGCGCAGGGGACGATGCTCGACATCGACCACGGCACCTATCCGTTTGTCACTTCGTCGAGCGCCGCCGCTGGCGGGGCCTGCACGGGCGCTGGAGTGCCGCCGACGCGCATCAACGGCGTGATCGGGATTTCGAAGGCTTACATTACTCGCGTCGGTGGCGGGCCGTTTCCGACCGAGGACCACACCGCCGTCGGCGAACAGATTCGTAAGGCGGGCAAAGAGTTTGGCGCGGTGACGGGTCGGCCCCGGCGCTGCGGCTGGTTCGATGGACCGTTATTGCAGTACACCGCGGCCGTGAACGGGTTCGACAGTTTGGTGATCACGAAGCTGGACGTGCTGGACGAACTGGACGAAATTCCGGTTTGTGTAGCATATAAACTGGACGGCAAAGTGATTGAAGGCATGCCGGCGACCAACGACATGATGGAACGGATCGAGCCGGTTTACGAAACGCTGCCGGGTTGGCGGACGCCGACGAGCGGGGCGACCAAGCTCGAAGATTTGCCGGCGGCGGCGCGGCGGTACCTGGACTTTCTGGCTGAGCAGACCGGCGTGGAAGTTGGCTGTGTCTCGGTCGGGCCAGAGCGGAACGAGACCATGATTATTCCGGGTTCGAAACTAGAGAAACTCCTTGGCTGAGTGGAAGAAATGGGCTCTTCTTGGGCTCCTAGCCGCCATCGTTTTCTACGGTGGCGCGATCTGGATGGGCATCACCTTTTCGAAAAAGAAACCCGGGGTGCCCATCAGTACTTTCGCCACGTTTAGCGCAGGCGATCCGATGCCAATGTTGCCGTTTGAAACAACGGATAAAGAGCAGAAGCAGACGTTGGCGATTTTCCGCGGCAAGCCGGTGGTCGTCTATTTCTACACTTTGGGCGACGCCGAGTTGGCGAACCGGTTGGCCAAGCGGTACACCGTGCTGGCGCTGAGCGATGAGAAGCGCTATGCGATTCTGGCAGACCTGCTCGACAAACCGAAGGAGTTCGTTTCGGGGCGGGTGATGCAGTCCGACATCCGGTCGATTTTCCCCTGGCTTCGGCAAGGGGTGCGACCGCGGGCGGTGCTGGTGGGTGCCGACGGCCGGATTGAGCAACTGCTGACCACCCGCGACGCGATTGAGCGGCTGGCCGAAGCGGCGCCTTAGAGCTTGAAGCTCCCGAGGACCTGATCCCAGGGTTTGCGATAGGGCCGGGTCAACATGCGAGCGGCCTCGGGGTCGCCGACGATCGTTTCTTTGTCCGCGTCCCAGGTGAGTTTGCGCCCGATGCGGAGCGAGATGTTGGCGAGGTGACAGGCGGTGGCAACGGAGTGGCCGTCAGCGACATCGGCGACCGGCCGTTGACGGGTCTTCACGCAATCGAGGAAGTTGCGCACGTGCAGGTCGAACTGCTCCTCAGACGAACCGGGCACCTTCATGGCGGGGGTCCAGGGTTCGGGCTTCCCTT